>NZ_JAMYQI010000002.1:0-526168 GCF_040320805.1 Mesorhizobium sp. M0615
GCTTGGCGCTGCGGCGGACGCATAGGGGGAGAGAAGTGTCACCTATGTATCCGGTTCAAAGTGTTACCCATCTATCGGCTGGACAGATGGCCGCAACATCGGCGCTCTTGGCAACGCTGGCAATTGGGGAAATCAGTAGGCGACAGCGTCCTTCTCGCCGTCACTATATGGGGAGAAGTGCCCGGCAGGGCGATGAGGGGCGGCGCCGACATCGATAATAGTTCAACACAAGTTGAACCTTTCTGAATTGCACCTATGTGTTCCCGTATCTAGGTTCCGCCGACTTTTCCGCCATCAGTCTCGCGCCGTCGCGCAAGTCGTTTTCGCCCCGCCAAACCCAAGGAATTTCCCGCATGACCGAATACATCCCGCCGAAAGTCTGGAGCTGGAAGAAAGCCAATGGCGGCACGTTCGCCAGCATCAACCGGCCTATTGCCGGTCCGACGCATGACAAGGTGCTGCCGGTCGGCAAGCATCCGCTGCAGCTCTATTCGCTGGCGACGCCGAATGGGGTCAAAGTGACTGTCATGCTGGAGGAGCTTCTGGCGCTCGGCCACAAGGGCGCCGAATACGACGCCTGGCTGATCCGCATCAACGATGGCGACCAGTTCGGCTCGGGCTTTGTCGAGGTCAATCCCAACTCCAAGATCCCGGCGCTGCTCGACCGCAGCGGCAAGACGCCTGTCCGCGTCTTCGAGTCCGGCTCGATCCTGCTTTATCTCGCGGAAAAGTTCGGCGAATTCCTGCCGACCGAACAGCCGGCGCGCGCGGAAACCTTGTCCTGGCTGTTCTGGCAGATGGGCTCGGCGCCCTATCTCGGCGGCGGCTTCGGCCATTTCTACGCTTATGCGCCGGAAAAGTTCGAATACGCCATCGACCGCTTCGCCATGGAGACCAAGCGCCAGCTCGACGTGCTCGACCGGCGGCTGGCCGAGACCGAATATCTTGGCGGCGCCTTCTATTCGATCGCCGACATGGCGGTATGGCCCTGGTATGGCGGCCTTGCGCTCGGCCGCATGTACAATGATTCCGCCGAATTCCTGTCGGTGCAGGACTACGAGCACGTACAACGCTGGGCCAAGGCGATCGACGCCCGCCCGACCGTGCAACGCGGCCGCATGGTCAACCGCGCCTTCGGCGACCCCGCCATGCAACTGCACGAGCGCCACGACGCCAGCGATTTCGAGACGAAGACGCAGGATAAATTGGTGGTGGCGGAGTGAGCTAATCTCCCCCCTTGAGGGGGAGATGGCCGGCAGGCCAGAGGGGGTCGGCTCGACTGGGCGCGACCTCCTGCGACTGATGAAGGTTAGCGCTCCACGCGCGGCGACCCCCTCTGTCGCCTTCGGCGACATCTCCCCCTCGAGGGGGGAGATTAGCCCATCAATTTCGCCAGCCTCGGCACGCCTTCACCCACGGCGCGTTCATCTGCGAGCGTAAAGCTCATCCGCATCGTGTTGCGGCCCGAACCGTCGGCGTAGAATGCGTTGCCCGGCACGAACGCCACGCGGGCTTCCTTGACCGAGCGGGCGAGCAGCGCGGTGGCGTCCGAACCCTCAGGCAATGTCAGCCAGACGAACATGCCGCCTTCCGGTCGGCTCCAGCTGACGCCATCCGGCATTTCCGCTTCGAGTGCTGCAAGCAAGCCGTCGCGGCGCTGGCGATAGGCGCCGATCAGCTTTTCCACCTGGCCGTCGTACACGGCCTCGGAGACGCGGTGCATGACCAGCTGGTTGATCGACGGGCTGTGCAGGTCTGACGCCTGCTTCATCAGCACCAGTCGCTCGACGACGCGGCGCGGCGCGCAGACCCAGCCGACGCGCATGCCCGGCGACAGGATTTTGGAGAACGAGCCGCAATAGAGCGTGCGGGCGTTTTCGATGCCGCCTGAGCGTTCGCAGTCGAGCGCCAGGATCGGCGGCTGGCCCTCGCCGTCATAGCGCAGCGCGCGATAGGCGGCGTCCTCGATGACGGCAATGTCGAGCTCGCCGGCGAGGTCAAGCACCGCCTCGCGCTGCTGGCGATTCAGCGTCTCGCCGGTCGGGTTGGCGAAATCCGGCACGAGATAGGCGAATTTCACTTTGCCGCCTGCAGCGGCAGCCGCCGCCTGGTAGGCGGCGGGCGTCATGTTGCCGCCATCCGGCGTCAGCCGGTCGTAGCGCGGCTCATAGGCGTTGAAGGCCTGGAGCGCGCCGAGATAGGTCGGCCACGTCACGAGCGCTGTGTCGCCGGGCGACAGGAACAGCTTGCCCAGATAATCCAGCGCCTGCTGCGAGCCGGAGGTGATGAAGATGTTGTGCTCGTCGCAGGCGATGCCAAGCTTGCCCATCTGGCCGGCCAGCCATTTTCTGAGCGGCAGATAGCCTTCGGAGACCTGATACTGAAGTGCTGCGCTCGCCTCCGCGCCGCCCAGCACCGAGGCATAGGCATCGGCGATCGCCTGCGCCGGAAACAAGGCCGGATCGGGGATGCCGCCGGCAAAGGAGATGATGTCGGGCTGGTCGAGCAGTTTGAGCAGCTCGCGGATTTCCGACGCCTTCATGCGCGAGGCGCGCGACGCCAACAGGTCCATCAAACTCACGAGCCCACCTCCCGGGATACGGCATCTGGTCCAGCATGACCGTTCCGGCCATGCGAATTAGGTCAATCTGGCTGACCTATTATCAGGCTCCCCCACCCGCGGGAATAGCCAGACCGTGATTCCGCGTGGCCCAGACGAAAAAGCAAACACATTTCTGCCCTGGACAGGAAAAATTGTTGCGCGCCGAGGCGCGCGGATGCAACCTCATTCCGAGCGGACCGGCATAAAAAGAAAAGCGGTCTCAACAAGGGGGGTTAAAATGACGCTTGAGCTCATCGGGGCCGGATTCGGCCGCACCGGCACATGGTCGACCTTTGCCGCGCTGAACAGGCTGGGCCTTCCCAGCTATCACATGCAGGAAGTCATCCTCAACAAGGCCAACAAAGGCCATCTCGACTTCTGGCGCAAGGTGGCCAACAGCCCGCCCGGCAGCCAGCACGACTGGACCAGAGTGTTTGCCAACTACAAGGCGACGGTCGACAATCCGGGATGCTGCGTGTGGCGCGAATTGATGGCCGCCTATCCCGACGCCAAGGTGCTGCTCACCCTGCATCCGCGCGGCGCCGAGGCCTGGTACGACAGCACCATCGACACGATCCACTTCACCGAGACATTGTGGCAGTTCAAGGTGCTGGAATGGCTGACGCCGTTCGGCCGCAAATTCGGCGACATGTCGCACAGGCTGATCTGGGGCCGCACGCTTGCCGGCGTGATGGACGACCGCGCCAAGGCGGTGGCGCGCTACAACGCCTATACCGAGGAGGTGATAGCGGCCGTGCCGCCGGAGAAGCTTCTGGTGTTCAAGGTCAGCGATGGCTGGGCGCCGCTGTGCGGCTTCCTCGGCGTGGCGCTGCCCAACGAGCCTTTCCCCAACCTCAACGACCGCGAAAGCGTCAAGAAGATCATCCGTGACATCATCAAGGGCAGCTACATCATGCTGGGGCTGTCGGTGGCGGCGGTGCTTGCGGTGGTCGCTGTGCTGTGGTGGTGGCTGGGGTAGCCGCCGGACCGTCAGAATATTGCTACTTGCGCGTGATCCAGCCGAGCAGATCCGGCTCGACGTCTTCGTGGTCGGTCAGGTCGCGAACCAGGGAGGCGGCGAGCGCGCGCCAGCGCTTTTCCGGGACATTGTCTTCCATCACCGATTTGATGAAGGCGGCGCGCAGGATGGCGCAATCGAAGGCGGATACATCGAAAAGCAGTTCTGCCATTTCGGTTTTCCCAGTTAACATCGGGGTGCGCGAGCCTGTCGAAGCCTCAGGCGCCAGCGCCCCATATACATGGTCGACGACAGCAGATTCATACTCTTGCCGAACCAAGGTTCAACACAATTCGAATGTACGCTTTTTACCAAGCGATTGCGGTTCGTTGCCCGCTTTTGCGTCGATGCTAGATTTGCCCGGCGGCCTCTCCCCAGATGGCCGCAAATGGCCGGCGCGGCTCTGGCAACATGCTTTCACCGGCATTCGCGTCGGCCATTTCCAGCCCGTGCCAGGCTCAGCCCAGCAGGCGTTCGTATTCGGTCTCGGCCTGGCCGTAGAAACCATCGGCGACGGCGATCAGGCCATCCCGGTCGCGAATGACGATCTCGCCGCGCCGCGACCGGATCAGGCCGCGCCCTTCCAGGATCTGCAGGCCGATGGTGACGCCCGGACGCCTGACGCCGAGCATGACGGACAGGAACTCATGCGTGATCTGGATCTGATGGCCGACCACCCTGTCGTCACACATCAGGAGCCATCGGGCCAGCCGATCCTCGAGCTTGGCGCGGGCATTGCTCAGCGCCGTGGATTTGGTCTGGCCGTGCAGATAATGGGCATAGCGCAGCAGGAAGGCGCGAAGCGTCGGGCTTTTCTGCAACGCTGCCTTGAACGGCTCGGAACCGATGCACACCGCCTCGCCCGGCATCTGCATGTAGCAGTCATGGGGCGCCCAGTCGGCGCCCATCACCAAGGCGGAGCCCGACATGCCTTCGTGGCCGATGATGCCGACCTCGGTGTCCAGGCCCGGCCGGTTCCTCGCCACCACCGAGGCCAGGCCGCTTTCCAGGAAGCAGACCGAGGCGACCGGCTCGCCCGCCATTTCGAGCGGGGCTTTGAGATCGAGCACACGATGGTGCAAATGCGGCGCAAGCAGTGCGAAGTCGGCCGGGTTCATGCGGCGCAAAAGGCCGCTTTTCTCCTTGCTGACCGACTGGTCCATCGCTCTCTCCCGTCAAGGGCAAGAGCACATGTCATCTCCCAGCCGTCGGCGCCCTGCCCAAATGCAAACGGTCATTGGACGATAGCTGACTCGGATTCAGCCATTGTACTTCGTACAAAACCGACAAATCAGGGGCGACGCCCCATCAATCAATCCAGCAGCTTTTTCCTGGATCAGCGCTTCGGGCGGTCAGCCGCAACCATGCGCGCTTCGCGCACGATGGACGAGCGATCGTTGCCGATCAGCGATGCGATCTCTTGTATCTGCTGCTCGGAGGCCCCGGTTTCCCGCGCCAAGGCCGCGAGCGTCTCGGCGCTCAGACCGGACTGTCTCGGTTGCTCCGCCATGGCTCCAATGCCTCCTCTCGGGGCAGGAGTGCGATGGTCGCTCCCAAGCGTCAGCGCCCATTGATGTGGCTGACGATGCTATACTGTACGCTTCCGAACAATCGATGGCGAGCGATATATTAGCGACGCTGGATGCGGCCCTAGAACGGCAGCCTTATCTCATCGATCGACCTCGACTCCGTCCAGCCAATGTCCTTCTGGATCTCCGTCGGCAGCGCATTCAGTGCGCGCACGGTCTTCCTGTGCTTGCTGGCGCGCGCCAGGGCAGCACGAATTCTGCTGAGACTTTCAAACATCGGTTACCTCCATGCAGCAGCAAAGCGCTGCCTCAGGCCCGCTCTTGCACGGCCTCTGTAACCGATCGATTGCGCGGCAACGGTGAAGCGCTTCACAAACCGATGCCCGCCAGAAACATTTGTATACAAATCAATTCAGGGAACGGGAGAGTCGCTAAGGAGGCCGCGCCAGACTGCCCGCGTCCAAAAGGCCGATATCCGCGTCGAGCTTGCGGGACGCTGGACCAAGGGCATCTGCAATTTCGAGAAAATGGGCGGCATGCACCATTTCGGCGGCACGGCGAGCGAGCAGACCGACTTCCGTCACAGCGTGGCGGTGAAGCTCGACCATGCGAAGTTTTGCGATCTGATCGTGGCTGCGCTGGAGCGGCTCAAGGGGTGACTCCCTCTTCCCGGGCAATCGCGTAGGATGCGCCGCCTTATGCGATTGCCCTGCCCTCCGGCGTCCGCCCGCCTCGGCTATGGACGAATCCCATCATGCGCAATAAGGATGGGGTCTGCCGTGGCGCTTTCGCGCCGAGGCAGGCGACGTTCGATCAATGACGCTGCGCCGGGCGCCTTTGACGCCCCGCAAAAGTGTCGATACCGGGGGATCTGGTCATGACCGACAACAAGCCGACCGTAGACGTTACCAAGGACTGGCAGGCAACGCAGGGCCAGAAGTCCGGGGCCATGCGGCTGCGCCTGTTCGCCGTGCTGTCGTGGGTCATCGCCATTGGCGGCGAGATCGCCGGGATCGTACTGCTCTACAAGCACAAGTTCGACCAGGGAAACCTGCCGCTGCTGATCGGCATCCTGGTCGGGATCGCGATCTTCGCCATCGCCGGCAGCCTGCTCTGGAAGGCGGCCAACAGGAAGGACCCGGCCCGCGAATCCGACACGTTCCGGTTCTTCGTCCAGAACCAGCTCGGCGCGATCATCACGCTGATTGCCTTCCTGCCGCTGGTTATCCTGATCCTCAACGACAAGAACATGGACCCGAAGAGCAAGAAGGTCGCCGGCGGCATCGGCGCCGTGCTGGCCGTGCTGGCGACGCTGATCGGGGTCAGCTACCAGCCGCCATCGGTCGAGCAGTACACGCAGGACATGAACACCTGCGCGGAACAGATCAAGGCGGGGCAGCCGACCACGGCCTGTTCGCCCGAAGTCGCCGCCCAGGCGCAGGCGATCGCCACCGACTCCACCACGGTGGCCGCGGCGACGAAGGACGCGGCACACCCCAATGGCCAGGATATCGTCTACTGGATCGCGCCGGAAAACGGCGCCGCCAAGTCCGACACCGAGCATGTCTTCCACCTCTGCGCAGCCGTCAGCCCGCTGAAGGACAAGACCGTCAACAGCGGCTCGGTAACGGAAGCCTACGCCCAGAACGCCATCCGCATCACCAAGCAGATCGACATGGAACAGAAGCAGTGCGGGTTTGCGACGACGCCGTGAGGGGGGTTGCGGTGGGGGCGCGCAACCGGCGCAGTCGGTAACCTCGGTTCTTTTTGGCGGCCTCGACGAAGGTGCCAGTGCCATAGCCAATTTCCAGCACGGAGCGCAGTATCTCGCCGGCTGCTCCCAGCACCCCAGCCAAGCCGCTGATAGCCGAGCTTGATGGTCCGGTCGCTCAAGTCCTCGCAATAGGAAATGGTATTGCTTGTCGTAGGTGATCGGCGTGGCGTCAATCTGGTGGATCACGCCAAATCGGTCCACTGGTAGTTGTCTAGCATCAGCGTGCGCGCCCCAGGATTGCGGACCTTTACAGGGCGGAGCTAAACGCAAGGTAAGCGGCTGGCGGGTTCGGCATGTCACGTAGCGCGGCGCCCAGCCTTCGCGTATGCAGAATCCCATGCAGCCTGTTCACGATGGGAACTTAAATGGCTCTAACGGATATTCCCCTTTCGCAAAGTCTAACCGGAAAGGCGTGGCTTGCGCAATTTTCTGCACCCGCAGATGCAGCTGCGGCCGCAAAGCTGTTAGACGCGATGTTGTTGTTGAACGATGCCGAAATCGCTGATGCGATCAGGAATGGGATAGACAGCATCGCCAACAAGCGTTTCGGTCGGCGGCGCGCCGTTGCGCTCTATGCAGAGCGAGAGTTCGATGCAGCGACAGTATATGAAGTTGAGGAGGTTGCTGACATAGCCGGACGCATTCGCAAACGGGCGGTGAGGTACACAGGCCCAGTCAAGCCGACCAGAGGCAAGGTGCGTGTCGGAAGCGAAGGTGCCGTCGCCTATCTAATTTCTCAATTGGTGGAAAAATGGCCGGGAGTCCTCAAGAACCATCCAGGACCGAACGGTATCCGTGCGAAGACTTCTCCGGTCGGCTCGATTGTCGTTGTAACCGACCTAATAGGCACCGGGACCCGACTGGATCGGATGCTTGACAAGTTTTGGGAAGTTCCAAGTGTCAGATCTTGGGTGTCTCGGAAATGGATCAAATTCGAGGTTGTGGCTGCCGCTGGAACCGCAAGCGGAATCGCTAAAGTTGGCGCACATCGTCTGTGCCCGGATGTCATAGTTGAGCATATCGTGCCGACGATTGACACTTGGAAAGATCGATCATTGGGGGACCAATGGCGCCAACTAGTCTCCCAATATGGCCCAGAAAAAGGCCGTGGTGGAGTAGATCGAGGTGGCTTTGAGGACAATGCAGCACTCGTCGCACTGAGTTCTCGCATTCCCAACAATACACCTGCGATTATACATCAGTCTGATGGCGCCAAATGGCGAGCTCTTTATCATGGCTCCGCCCCTGCAGATCTTAGGCCCCAGTTCCGAATGCTCAGCGCAGAGGAAATGGTGCAGTCAGCGGCGGCGTCTATTGGCATAGAGCTAGCTGACGATCTTAGTTTAGACAACAAGAAAATGGTCATTTTTTTAAGTTCTACCTCTGCTCTTTTGCGCCGGAGAGATGTGTTTGCGATAGCTGAAAGCGTAGCAATGCCTGTTAACCAGGTAAGGCTTACTCTACAAAGAGCCATCCAGGACGGACTATTGACTAGCGCTGGCCGGTTGACCGATGCAGGACAAGAAGTTTTGAAGGCCAACGGTCGCAGAGATCGGACCAAAGCAACAATTGCTACCAATACCGACCCGTATTATCCTCAGAAATTGAGAATCCCCCGGGTGCGATTCTAGCACATGCCAATCCTCGTGGTTGGCCAGGATGACGGGACATAGCCCGCATCATGGGCGACTGGGTTTCCAGTTGCCGCTGAATGAGCTTCCGAATGCAGAACGGTGCGTCGCTCCTCGCCCAAGAGGGTACGTTCGAGGGGCTCACCGCGGACCGACGCAACGCCCTCTGGGCCGGACTAAAGTAGATGAAGCACCCGTGGGATTCTCAACAGTTCCTAGACGGAGCAAGAGCATTGCTTCGCTCAGAGGATACAATCAACGCGGCCGTAGCAACGGCTCGGAATATCAAGAGGATCAACTCGAATTTGCCGGTGGTGTTTACGCTCCATCATCTGAGCCACCTTTGCGATGTGTCATCCGAGTTCTTGCAAAATGTCGTCTTCAGGAAGGTCGATCCCTATCGCGTTTTTCGGGTGCGTAAGAGGGGCAAACCCAACGAAATCGCCAAGCCAGCGCGTCGCTATCGAACGATATGCGTTCCTCACCCCCTGCTGATGCGCACCCAACGATGGATCGCACAAAACATTCTGAATGCAATTTCACCGCACGAAGCCAGCTACGCCTTCACCCTGGATCGCGATTTGGTCAAGGCCGCTGAACGGCATGTTGGCGCCAAATGGCTGGTGAAAATGGACGTTCGGAACTTCTTTGAGTCTATCAGTGAAAAAGCAAGTGTACTTCGTTTTCCGTAGTCTAGGTTATCCATCTTTGCTATGCTTCCAGCTAGCAAGGATATGTAGTCGGTTACCTCAGGAGCCACGCCAACTTCCTCTGGAAGATGCGGGAACGCTGCCTTACAAACGATGGAAACAGGGACACCTACCACAGGGAGCACCGACTAGCCCTATGTTGGCCAACTTGGCGGTGCACACACTTGATACCCGGCTAACGAACATCGCTAAGCAACAAGGGTGGACGTACACGAGATACGCCGACGACATGGCTTTCTCTCGTGATGACAAGGCCCAGCGCTCCGCCGCCTTGCACCTACTCAAATTGGTAGATCAGTCTCTGGTTCGGTTTGGGTTGGCAGTACGCCACCCGAAGACCACAATCTCACCGCCTGGCGCGCGAAAGGTGCTGCTTGGAGTATTGGTAGATCGACAATGGCCTAGGCTGACTCAAGCGTTTCGAAACAACCTGGAAACTCATCTTTACGCGTTAACAGCTCCAAAGATTGGGCCGACGGCCCACATGCGAAAGCGAGGTTTTGTTTCAAAGATTGGCATGCAACGTCATGTTGCCGGCCTTCTAGCTTTCGCCCATCAAGTGGATAAAAAATACGCCGCCATTCAATATAACCGGTTTAATAGTATAGACTGGAACCTCTAGAATTACCAGGACCACAGGACATTAATTTTCATTACAGCTGCAGCGCAGTCACGTTGCCAGATCTATTATCCTGCCGCAGTATAGCTGCCGAGGCTGAAAGTCGACTGTCACGATGATACACCGTGCGACAAGTGAGTCATGTTCGTCTTCCGCCACTCGTGCCAAGCGATAATGCCGTGGTCGTGTACGACGTCGATAGTGTCTGGCTCGATCCGGTCTCCGAAGATCACGAGATTTGTGCATGGCCAGCGGGCATTCGGGACCATTAGCCCGTCGCAGTCCAAAAAGTGAGTGACTTCCGCAATCTCCTGGGTGCGCGGATATTCGGCAATCCGTTCTGCATACGAGAGTTGTCCGTACTTAACCACATCAAGACCAAGGCCCTTCAGCTCTGGCAGGGTTGGCAGGCGCATCGTCGCCTTCAGCGCTACACGCAGTTCGTACAGCTTAAACGGCGCCTTGGATGGAAAAACCGGTTGGCCGCGCAGCAAATGATAATACATCTCAGCGATTGCGCCATCGCGATCCAGCGAAGTGTACAGAACGTCGAAAGTTCCATCGTCCCAACGCCCCCCCGAGCTACTGCATTGCGTTACATCACGGCTTTCACGAACGACACGCCAGACGGTCGCTTCAAACGGCGCGTGGGGAAACACCTCGAGAGCATCGATTAACCGGCTGTCCCGAGGTGTCGCTCTTATCGCCATTGATTTTAGAGATATGCCCCTGCGTCCAGCCGCTCGAGAACGCGCAGCAGTTCAATCGTCCTCTGTTGATTGATCAGATCTATAGCCCGATTTCCATCCAGTTGCGGATGCCGGGCGTAGAGCCAGCTGCGAATCTCATCAGGTGAATAGTACTCCTGTAGCCTTGCGACGACGTAGTGCAAATCGGAAAGTATCAACTCATTTCGCGAATGGGGCTTGATTGTCCCCGCTTTCCACCGCGAAACCGTTGCTTTTGAGACATCCGCAATGTTGGCAATATCTACACCCTTGAGGCCTCCAATGTCCTCAAGTTCCCCTAAAAAACGAACCACTGCTCCTTGCTGCATCGTAGTCACTGTGAGCCTGCCTTGCCTTTACCCTGGTTTGCATGGCGCATCGCGATGGGACGGGCGCGGGGCGCTCCCCGTCCGCGACTCTCATGCAGGTCTTCGAGGCTTTGCAGCATCTTTCCCATCTGCTTACTATGATCCACAAGCCGCTTGGTGAACTGTGCCACGTCGATCTTGCGTGCAGCGGCGTCATCGATATCAAATCTCAGGTTCTTCACCTGCCACGCCTGCCGCGCGACCTCGCTCGTGCGGCCATTTAGAAAATGCTGTTCACGGTTCTGGTCCGGCACCGCGGCGAGTTCGGCGATCATCTTAAAGTTCTGGTAGGCGGCGTGCTGACGAGGATCGTTGATCGTGTCTTTTAGTCCGTGTGCGCAGCAAGCACGATCGCAGCAGGTGACCAGCCTACGTCCGCCCTTTGCGTTGGCCATGAGTTCCAGTTCGTTGATGGTCACAGAGCGATCTATGCCCGCGACAAAGATGCGGGTCGCGCGGCCAAACGAACCATTGTCGTTCTTCGCCGCCGGCTTGTGCCAACTATGGGCATCGAAACGTTCCTTCTCGCCGACACCGTGACTGATGCCCGACACCACGCCGAAAGCAAGGGAAGCCTGCCCTACGAGCCCACCGAGATAATCTGCAATAATCGGCTTGCCAAGATTGTGTAGTCCCGCCATCGCCACCAGAAAGCGCTTGGTGGTCAAGGGACCTGCATCATTACCGAAGCCAGACGCACGCACCCATAGATTGTCGTAGGGCAGGTCCCCAAGTCCGGCAAGGAATTCGCTGCGCAGCGCATCATCGTTAAGGGAAGTATGCGGCGCGATCAATGGGTAGTCGATGGCGATGTGCGCCCCGCCCTCGCGATCGAGCGCGCCACGCAGCGCCCGGCATGATGCCTGGTCGACCTTGAACCAGCCAGTGTAAGTGGGATCGCCGACAAAGTGTGTGGGTGCCAGGACTGCATCGACACCATGCTCACCGGCGAAGCGTGCGATCATTCCAAAAATGTCGTGGGCGGCGACCGGGTCGAAATGGTTCGGGGTCAGCGGCTTCCCGCCGCCAAGTTCCGCCCATGGCGCATGCCGGGCATAGCCTTCGAATCGCTCCACACCGGACAACTCGGCGACCTTCGTATCCAGAACTACCTCCGCCCCCTTTGCTTTCAGAGAGGCTACCAACTCCTTCTGATGCTTTAGGCGCGATGCGTCGACCACGACGCGCGTGGCGGGCAGCCTTCCAGCCGCGTGCAGGTTCGCCAGCTTCTGATAGCCGGATTCGCCGAGCCGAATGTAGTGCGCTACCGGCTGCGTAGGCGAAGCAACATAGGGGAACTGGATAACGTTCTGCACGGCAGGCCATCCTTTGCATTTTCGTTCCACAATATGTATGATATGAAACGACAACGCAACTATCAAGGGGATTCACCTCCTGTGAGGGTGATTTTCTGGAATTCAGGTGACAAATAGTACCCTATATGTTCGCAGCCGCGCTAAAGAGCGCAACAGGTGCTTCGGGCGCGCAAGCTCGGCCCTGGCCAATGCCGGCTCTGGCCACCGCGCGAGGCATGCGCCGGAAACAAACAAGGCCCCTCCCGGGGCCTTGCGCATCACCTCAGTGCCGGGCTCTAATTGCCCCTCACTTCCCCATCAGCTGCTTGGCATTGTCGGCCGTGATCGCGGTGGTCTCCACCGTCACCGTCTTGTCCACCTCGGTCGCGCAGTCGAGCAGGATCTTCTTCGACATCTCGATCGCTTCCTTGGCGCCCGTCGGGTAGGTGAAGGTTGCGACCCAGTCGCCCTTGGCGACGGCCTCGATGCCGCCGGCCGGGCCCGGCAGGCCATCGGTGCCGATGATCTTGACGTCCTTGCCCGCACCCTTGGCGGCGAGCAGCGCGCCGGCGGCCATCATGTCGTTGGAGGCGTAGAGCACCTTGATGTCGGGGTGCGCCTGCAGCATGGCGGCGAAGGCGACCTGCGCTTTGTCCGGCACCCAGTCGGCGGCCTGCTCGGCGACGATCTGGACCTTCGGGTTGCCCTTCACGCCTTCCTTGAAGCCGTTGAGGCGCTCCACGGCCGGCGTCGAGCTCGGCAGGCCTTGCAGCACCGCCGCCTCGCCGCCATCGGGCAGCAGCGTCTTGGCGGTGTACTTTCCGGCTTCCTCGGCGATCTTGAAATTGTCGCCGCCGATGAAGGCGGTGTAGTCCTTGCCGGGGTCGCCGACCGTCTTGCGGTCAAGCTCGATGACCGGGATGCCGGCATCCATGGCGCGCTTCACCGCCGGCGTCAGCGGTGCGGCCTCGAAGGGCGAGATCAAAAGGATATCGACCTTCTGGGTGATGAAATTGTCGACCTGCGAGGTCTGCGTGTTGACGTTGCCGGCGCCGTCGGCGATCTGCAGCGTGAAGCCGGGCACTTCCTTGGCCGCCGCCTCAAGCTCGTCATTGACGTGCTGGCGGTAGGGCTCGGCATTGTTGGCCTGCGAAAAGCCGATGACGAACTGGCCGTCCTTGGCGCAGGCTTTCACCAGCGGCTCGGCGGCGTAAGCGGAGCCTGCAATGCACAGGCCAGCGCCTGCCAGCAGGACGGCCTTGAGGGTCGATCCTCTTAGTGTCGTTTTCATAACTCACTCTCCTCCTCGTCTGGCCGGGGGGCCAGACCTTGGTTTGACGTTCACGTGTTGCCGTCTCCTCCTTGTTTGTTTGTGCATGTCGTCATCGCAAAACCTTTTGCGCGACATGCACTAACGACCCAACCCCTCGCGGCGGCGAACGAGGGATTGAAGCACTGCCGCCAAAACGATGATCGCGGCGGTCGCGAGCAGCTGCATGGCGGGCGTGATGTTGTTGAGCTGCAGGATGTTGGCGAGCGCGCCCAGCATGATGGTGCCGGCAACGGTGCCGACCATCGAGCCGGCGCCGCCGAACAGGCTGGTGCCGCCGATGACCACGGCGGCGATGGCCGTCAGCTCATAGCCCATGCCGTCATTGGCGCTGCCGAAATTGAACTGGCCGGCATGCACAATGCCGGCAAGGGCGGCGGCAAAGCCGGTGATGGCATAGACCGAGATTTTCACCATCGACACCGGCACGCCGGATATGCGCGCGGCGCGCTCATTGCCGCCGACGGCAAAGACATAGCGGCCGAAGCGCGTGGTGTTGAGGACGATGGTGGCGATCGCGGCAAAGACGACGAACACAAGCGTCGCCACGGGCACGGTGTTGTTGAACAGCCGCTCGCCCAGCACGGCGAACACCGGCGGCGCCAGGCCCGGCCCTTCGCCATAGGAAATGTTGATGTACTGGTTGCCGGAGACGACCAGCGCCAGCCCGCGCGCGGCCTGCAGGCCGGCCAGCGTGACGATGAAGGGTTCCAGCCTGAAACGCGTCGAGATGGTGCCCTGTATGGCGCCGAAGACGATGCCCAAAGCGAGCACGGCGAGGATGGTGGGGATCAGGCCGAAGCCGCCGGAGATCATCATCGATGCGGTGACGACGCTGGACAGGCCAAGCACCGCGCCGACGGAGAGGTCGATGCCGGCGGTGATGATGACGAAGGTCATGCCGATGGCGATGATGCCGGTCTCCGACACCGCGCGCACGATGTTGGCGATGTTGTCCGGGTTGAGGAACAGGATCTCGCCGTGGCGGCGCGGCGAGAAGATGATGCCGCCGATCGCCACCAGCACCAGGCCGATCAGGCTCTGAAAGCGCACGATGAGCGCCAGCGGGTCGCGATGCTTTTGAGGCGCCGCCATCACCGGGCTAGCTGCCACTGGATTGTTGTCCTGAGACATCAGGCCTCCCTGCCGTTAGCCGCGGCCAGCACCGTGTGCTCGTCGACGCCGCCCAAAAATTCCGCCACATTGCGCCCCTGGCGCAGCACCACGATGCGGTCGCACAGACCGATCAGCTCCGGCATCTCGCTGGACGCCACCAGAATGCCCAGCCCCTGCGCGGCGAGTGCCCTGAGCCGCTGGTAGATCTCGCCCTTGGCGCCGACATCGACGCCGCGTGTCGGCTCGTCAAGCAGCAACAGGCGCGGGTTGCCGAGGATCTCCTTGGCCAGCACCACCTTCTGCTGGTTGCCGCCCGACAGCGCGCCGACGGCGATATCGGGGTTCTTCGGGCGGATATCGAACTGACCGAACGATTCCTTCACCGCCTCGGCCTGGCGGCGCGGCGAGACCAGCCAGTTCGGCGAGATCCTGGATATGACCGACATCACCAGGTTGAGGCCGACGGCCATGCGCAGCATCAGGCCCGACCCCCTGCGGTCGTCGGTGACGAAGGCGATGCCGGCGTGGCGGGCAGCGCTGATCGAATCCAGTTTTACCGGCTTGCCCGATATGGCGACCTCGCCCTCCCAGCGGCCCGACAGGCCGGTGCCGTAGAGCGCGGACAAGAGTTCGGTGCGCCCTGCCCCCATGATGCCGGCAAGACCGACGATCTCGCCTTCATGGACATCGAGCGAAACGCCTTGCGGCGCCTGCCAGCCGGCGCTGTCGCGGGCGAGTTTGAAGCTGGCGTTCCTCAGGCTGAGCAGCGGCTTGCCCGCGGCCTTGGCGCGTTGCGGATAGAGCTCGTCCAGGGGACGTCCGACCAGCAGCCTGACCAGCTCCGCCTGCGGCGCGTGCGGCTCGGTGATGCCGGCGACGCGGCCGTCGCGCATCACCGTCACCCGGTCGGCAATCCCTGGCACTTCCTCCAGCCGATGCGAGATATAGACGATGCCGACGCCGGTGGCTGCGAGTTTTCTCATGATGTCGAACAGCCGCTCGACTTCGCCGACGGTGAGTGCGGCCGTCGGCTCGTCCATGATCAGCACGCGGGAGGCGTAAGACAGCGCCTTGACGATCGCCACCACCTGGCGCTGGCCGATCGACAGATCCGCCACCATGGCGGCCGGATCGATGGCGATCTCGATGGCTTCCAGCCGCTTCTTGGCCTCGCGGCGCATTGCCGGCACGTCGAGGAAGCCGCCCGGACGCATCAATTCGCGGCCGAGGAACAGATTGGCGGCGACATCGAGCGACGGCACCAGGTCGAGCTCCTGGAAGATGGTGGCGATGCCGGCCGCTTGCGCCTCACGCGGGTTGTTGAAACGCACGGGTTTGCCGTCGATCTCGATGATGCCTTCGTCCGGCGTGTAGACGCCCGACAACAGGTTCATCAGCGTCGACTTGCCGGCGCCGTTCTCGCCGAGCAGCGCGTGGATCTCGCCCGCCTTCAGGTCGAAGTCGACGCCGCGCAGCGCCTGCACGCCGCCGAAGCGTTTGACGGCGCCCGTCATCACCAGCAGCGGCGCGGTCATGTTAGCCTCGTGTGGGTCGGCCTCCCGCAGGAGGCGCGCGCCCGCAGCGTCGCCTGCAGCCGCACCGAACGTGGCTCTGAACCGGTCGCCGCGATGCGGGCGCTGAGCAGGGCTGCCGCCTGCCTGCCTATCTCGGTGCAGGGCTGCGCGACCAGCGTCAGGCGCGGCTCGAAGCAATCGGCCCATTCGAAATCGTCGAAGCCGGCCAGCGACAGATCGCCCGGAATGGTGAGGCCTTTTTCGCGGATGGCGCGGACGGCTCCGATCGTCGTCATGTTGTTGCCGGTGACCAATGCGGTTGGTGGAGACGGCAGGGACAGGATGGCGTGGGTGGATGCGGTCGCCGCCGCCGTGTCGACATTCTCGGCCGAGAGATAGCGCGGCACGCTTTCAAGTCCATTGGCGGCGAGCGAAGCCTGGAACGCCTCGATGCGCTCGCGCGTCGTCGTCAGGCCCGGCTGTCCGGCGATATAGCCGATGCGCTTGTGGCCGAAGGAGGCGACATGGTCGATCAGCGCGCGCATCGACCTTTCGTTCTCGACGCCAATCTGGTCGAAGCGCTGGTCGGCGAAACGGTCGATCAGAACGCATGGCATCTTCTTGTCGGCGAGATAGTCGATGGCCCGCTGCGGCGAGCCCGAGGGCGCCAGGATGACGCCGTCGACGCGGCGCTGATGAAAAGCGCGCACCACCTGCAGTTCGCGGTCGGGATCTTCCTGGGTGTCCGACAGGAAGACCATCAGCCCGAGCCGCGCGCATTCGGCCTCGACCGCGCAGATGATGTCGGTGAAATAAGGGTTGGAGATCGCCGAGATCGCCAGGCCGACGCTGTTGGTGGTCGAGGCCTTCAGCGAGCGCGCCAGCTCGTTGGGCTGGTAGCCCATGGCGGCAATGGCGTCGTTGATCAGCCTCGCCTTTTCCAGCGAAACGAAGCGCGTGTTGTTGACGACATGCGAGACGGTCGACACCGACACGCCGGCGCGCCGCGCCACTTCAGCCATTGTCGGCAAGGCATATCAGCGCCTGCAAGCGCTCCTCCCTTATGCGTTTCCCGTCCGCTCTGATGGCGGATTTTGAGGGAGCTTAGGGCCATCGAAACGTTTGCGCAATCGATTCGATCCAAATTTTTAGCGGGGCTTATCTCCCCCGAGGGGGAGATGTCGCCGAAGGCGACAGAGGGGGTCGCCGCGCGTGAAGCCCCAACCTTCCATCTGCAGCAAGGACGTCGAGCCCAGTCGCACCGACCTCCTCTGGCCTGCCGGCCATCTCCCCCTCAAGGGGGGAGATTCGCAGTTTCCGCAAACTCGGCCACCAGCCCCTCATACGCCTCGAAGGCCGGCAGCGCCTCGTAACTATGCACCGCCGGTGTCGTCGCCCAATGCAGTTTCTCACTGGTCCATGTCTCGATGAACGGCGTGAACCAGCCGGGTTCATCAAGCATGGTCGGACGCAGATTGACGAACCAGTCGAGCCCTTCGGGGCGCGTGAACATCCAGCTCATGCAATGTGGGCAGAAGTAATGACGCGAGGCGCCGTGCAGCCCGCCGATCACCGGCACGCCTTGCATGATTTCGAAGCCGTCGGAGGGGATGGCGGCGCTCAGCGAATAGGCGCTGGCCGACATGCGCTGGCAGCCGGTGCAATGACAAGCCATGGTCAAAAGCGGTTTTGCGAAAATCTTGAGCCGCACACGTCCGCAGCGGCATCCGCCTTCGGCCGGCAATTTCAGGGTTGGCACGGCAGTCTCCCACTCTTCGAAGCGCGGTGCTTCAGTCGCCGGTCAGCGCCTTCGTGGTCACCAGCGTGACGCCGGCATCGGTGAAGTCCGCATTGTACCGGGCGATGATCTCGGTCGCGGTTTCGCCTTCAGTGTCCAGCGTGGAATGGGCATCGGAAACGACGGTAACGCCGAGGCCCTCGGCCAGGGCGCCCTTGACGGTGCCGGCGATGCAGAAATCGGTCTGCGCTCCGGCGAGCACGACTTCGCCGGCCCCCTGCCCGGCCACCCAGGCGCCAAGCTCGGCATTCGAGAAGGCGTTGCGGACGGTCTTGGAGAATGTCGGCTCGTCCTTGGCCTGGCCGAGTTCCGGCCATACCGGCCAACCCGGCTCGCCGGGCGCCAGCGGATCGCCGGCCGGCCCGTCATGCCTGACGAAAGCAACCTTGCGCCCCTCGCGCCGCGCCCAGTCGATCAGCGAGCAGGTACGCTCGGCTATGCCAGGCGCATCGTGGATCGGCGGCTCGACGCGGCCGTCGAACATGTTGGTCTGGAGGTCGATGACGATGAGGGGAGCGAGGTTTGGCATGGCGAGAAGATAACGCGGGCGATGGGAGGGTCAAGACGGCGAAGCTGCTGATCTCCCCCTTGGGGAGATTACATGTACCTCACCCGATTCCACCCGCGACCACGTAAGCACCAGCCGTGCGTCCATCCTCCAGCCGGATGACGGCCGTAACGATCGAGCCGTAAGCGCCTCGCCACACACTGTGCATTCTTTCATGCTCGCCGGCCGGCACCAGGATGCGACCGTGAAAGCTTGTGCCGCTTCGCTCCATGACAACGGCTTCGCCATTGACGTGAACCTTGAGATCAGCGGTCTCCGCATCGAGTTCAACCGTCACGGCGATCTCGGCCTGGTCTCCTTGCCCCATCGTCTCCGCAACAAGCCTGAGTGCCGGCGGCGGCGCATCGCTGGACTTCGATCCACCATGTTGCGCAAACACATCGCCCGGCAATTCCGGCGTGCGCGGCGGGGCCGTGCGGCGTTGGGTGGCGCGCTCGTAATCGCCGGCGAGCCGCAGCAACTCCGCATCATCATAGGCCTTGCCCGCAAAGGTCAGCCCGACCGGCATGCCGATATCGGCCATCGTTCCCATAGGCACGGTGACGGTCGGGATGCCAAGATGACGCCACACCAGATTGCCATTGGCAACCCAGGTGCCGTTGCGCCAGGCGATTGCTGCAGAGGTCTCGTTGACGTCGGCATCGGCCGGGCCGACATCGGCGACCGCCGGCAGCACGACAGCGTCGAGCCTGTGCTCGTCCAGCCAGTCCTCGAAGTCGATGCGCCGCGTCGCCTCCAATCCCTTCAGACCTTCCGCCAGCCTTGGAATATCCAGCAATGGCGTCACGCCCTGTTTGGCGCGTGTGACATAGTCCGCCAGATCGAAACCGTCGTCGCCATAGCGGTCCGGCAGCGCGCCCGGCGGCCGCGGGAAGATTTTTGGCCCGTCGACCGTGGCCAGGTCGGGGATGGCCGGGTCGGCATTTGCGCGCAGGAAATCGTCCCAGCCCCAGATGCAGAGATCCCAGATTTCGCGCTCGGCGAATGCTTCCGGCACCAGCCCGCGTTCGACCATGGTTTTTGTGCCCGGACGGTCGCGCTCATAGTTCGAGACGACGGGGAAATCGACCTCGACCACCTCCGCGCCAAGCTTTTCCAAGTCACGCGCTGCCTGCCGCCAGAGGTCGAGCACCGAGGCGCGGGTCTCGATGGGTTTGAGCGCGCCGCCGTCGCGGCCGATATACATTTTCGGCACGCCGAGGCGTTTGCCTTTCAACGAGCACTCCAAGGCGAGTGTAGTGTAGCTTGGCGGCCTGAGATCAGCGCTTTTCGCGATCGACACCCAGGGCTGCGCGCGCCAGAAATCGCCGCGCGTCTCGGTATCGTCGGCGACGATCACGTCGAGCAGCTCCAGCATGTCGGCGATGCCGCGCGTGTGCGGCACCACCACATCCATGGTCGGCACCAGCGGCCAGTTGCCCCTGACCGAAATGACGCCGCGCGACGGCGTGTAGGCGACAAGTGCATTGTTGGACGCCGGCGCGCGGCCGGAAGACCATGTCTCCTCGCCCAGCCCGAAAGCGGCAAAGCTCGCAGCGGTCGCGGTGCCGGAACCGTTGGACGAGCCGGAAGCGAAGGCGGCGGTCAGGTAATCTGCATTGTAGGGGCTCTCGGCGCGGCCATAGACGCCACGCTGCATGCCGCCATTGGCCATAGGCGGCATATTGGTCAGCCCGATCAGCACAGCACCACCGGCCCTCAGCCTGGCAATGGTGAAAGCGTCCTCGTTGGCGACGAGATGCTCGAAGGCGGGCGAGCCGGCGGCCACCGTCAGGCCCTTCACCTTATAGCTGTCCTTGGCGGTGTAGGGGATGCCGTCGAGCGGCCCGAGGGTGGCGCCATTGCGCCGCCGCAGGTCGGACGCCGCCGCCTCCTCGAACATTGCCGGGTTAAGCACCGGCACGGCATTGAGCGCAATGCCATGGCGGTCGTAGTGCGCGATGCGCCTGAAATACGCGCCGACCAGCTCGACGCTGGTGACGGTGCCGGCCTCCAGCGCGCGGCGCAGGTCGGCGATCGAGGCTTCGACGGGCTGGAGGTTGGGCATGGGGTTCTCGAGATGCAGCGGCAAATGAGTCTTCGCATCGTGCGATGCGAGTGTCACGCCGCAAACGAAAGGCGTGACGGCGACGCTTATGCACTCGGCTCACAGCATTTTGCTGTCGAGCTGGCCGTTTTCCTTCATCAGGTCGAGATAGGTCTTGGCTCCGGAACTGCCGTGGCCTGCCGCCTTGAAGAACCATTTGGCGGCTTCCTTGTAGTTTGGTTTCCCATCGACGCCGCGGTAGTAGAGCGAGCCCAGACTGAACTCGGCATCGACGCTGCCGGCCTTTGCGGCTTCCAGCCACCAGGACTCGGCAGCCTTGTCGTCTCTGGCAATGCCCACGCCGTTGGCCGAGGCATACGCTAAGGCGAGCTGGGCATCGACATTTCCCTGCCGCGCCGCCTTGAGCCACCAGCCCGCCGCATCCGCACTGTTTTGCGCAACGCCAGCACCCTCGGAATAGGCTGTGCCGAGCGCTTTCTGCGCGAATGCATTGCGCTGGTCGGCGGCTTTGCGCCAGAGCCTTGCCGCCTGAACGGGGTCCTTCGTTACTCCTAGACCATCCCAATACAGTCCACCGAGAGCGAACTGCGCAAGGTCATTGTCCTTGTCGGCAGCCTTGCTCAGCCACTCGAATGCCTGCCTTTCATCCTTCCCGACGCCCTGCCCGTCCCGATACACGACCCCGACATTATACTGCGCTACCACATGGCCTTGGACAGCAGCCTTCATCCACCATCGGAAGGCCAGATCATTGTCTTGCGCAACGCCGCGGCCCTGGCTGTAGAGGATACCAAGCATATATTGAGCGTCGGCGTTTCGCCCGTCGGACGCCTTTTGCGCCCAAGTCGCGGCCAACGCATCGTCCCGTCCCACGCCTTCGCCGAGCGAATACGCCCGGGCCAGATTGGCACCGGCTTCGGCATTCCCCGCTTCCGCGGCCTTGCGCCACCAATAGACCGCCTGCTCGGCGCTCTTCTCGACGCCTTGGCCCATCGAATAATATCCGCCCAGATTCGACTGGGCGAACACAAAGCCCTGATTGGCGGCTTTGCTCATCCACGCAAACGCCTGGCCGTCGTCCCTAGGGGTACCTTTTCCCTGGCCATAAGCGGCCGCCACCGCGTATTGCGCTTCTGTCAGACCGGTGGTTGCGGCCTTCATCCATCACCCGAACGCAAGGCGGTCATCCTGCTCAACGCCGTGGCCCCGCGAGTACAAAGTGCCCAGCAAAGCCTGGGCATTCGGCTCACCCAGATCGGCTGCCTTTTTCACCCACACTATGGCGGCCTGATCATCCTTCTTGACGCCTTGGTTAAGATAGTAGGCGCGTCCGAGACAGAAAGCGGCCTCCAGGCTTCCTTGGTCAGCCGCCTTGCGCCACCATGAGGCAGCCTGCTCGAAGCTTTGCGCAACACCCCGACCCTGCGCATACAGGACGCCGAGGGCGTACTGAGCGTTCGCATTGCCCTTGTCGGCTGATTGCCTGGAAAACTTCGACGCCAGTTGATCGTTTCTTTCGACCCCTTGGCCATTTAAATAGACTTGGCCGAGAGAATATTCAGCCTCCCCGCTCCCCTGATCGGCCGCCTTGCGCCACCAATAGAGCGCCTGCTCATAACTTTGCGCGACCCCTTGGCCCTGCCAGTACAACACGCCGAGCTGGTACTGCCCATTCATGTTGTCTTTATCGGCGGCCTTTCGTGAGAAACTCTCGGCAAGCCGACTGTCCTTTTCAACGCCCCTGCCCATAAGGTAGGCCTGACCCAGTGCTGCTATGGCTTCCGCATTGCCGCCATCGGCGGATTTCTTCCACCAATACACCGCCTGGCTGTCGTTCTGAGCCACGCCCTCACCGCGCCAGTACAGCGCACCAAGCTGGCCTTTTGCGTCAACATTGCCAGCGTCCGCCATGATCTTCATTTGACGGAATACCTCGGCATAATCCTTTGCCTGGAGAGCCGCTGCACCCTTTTGTGCCGCTGACCACTGCACATAGTAATTTCGGCCAGGACCGAGCAGCACAAAAGCCGCCAGCAACACCAGAACGACGGTAAGGACCCCTCGGCGACGCGACTTGGGCGGGCTGTAGACAGGTGTATCCACTTTGGGCGCCCAGTCGTTGTTGCTCACCGTCCCCAATCCATTTGCAGCCACCAGTAATCCATAGCGCAAGCCAGGCCGTTCTGGAATATCCAAAGCATTTGATGTCGCTACTGCGGTGCGCCGGCGAACAGGATTTCGCCATCGCCGCCAGCCGCCGGCCAATCCCTGATGGTGCGATCGTCGCCGCCGGTGAGCAGCGTGCCGTCGGTGGCGAAGACAACGGCGTAGATAGGGCCGGTGCGGCTGTCGAACATGGCGATCTGGCCGCCGGTGCCGACATCCCACAGCCGCGCCGTGCCGTCGAGCGAGCCGGAGGCCAGGCGCTTGCCGTCGGCCGACAGCGCCAGCGTATAGACGGTGCCTTCGTGACCCTCGAAGCGGCGCAATTCCCTAAACGTGTCGAGGTCCCAGAGCTTGATCGTGTAGTCGCCGCTGCCGGTGACGACATGATGGCCGTCGGCGGTGAAGACGGCCCCGTAAGTGCCCTGCTCGTGGCCGTGCCAGCTGCGCAATTGCTTGCCGCTTTCGACGTCCCAGAATTTCAGCGTGCCGTCGATGGAGCCGCTCAGCGCGCGCGTGCCGTCGGGCGAAATTGCGACCGTGCTGATCGGCCAGTCATGTCCGGTCATCACATGCAGCACCGATTTGTTGACGAGATCCCAGACGATGACGTTGCCGGTGTCGTGGCCACTGACGGCGCGCTTGCCGTCCGGGCTGATCGCCAGCTTACGCACGCCGCCATTCGCGCCCGGCGAGAAGACATGCAGCACCGCGCCGTCGGCAAGCTTTCGCAGCACGATCTCGCCATCGTCGCCGGCGGTCAGCGCGGTTGCGCCGTCGGGCATGAACAGCGCCGTGCGCGCCATGTCCTTGTGTTCACCAAGGTTGCGGATCAGCCGCTTGCCGGCGATGTCCCAGAGCTTGATCATGTGGTCGGTGCTGGCGCTCATGACGTCGCGGCCATCGGCCGAGACGGCGAGCCAGACGACGGCGTCGCGGTGGCCGTCGGGCTCGGTCGGCAGCGCCGGCGGAGGCGGCGGCAACGGCGCGACGGTCTGAGGTGGCGTGGCCGGAGCCGGCGGTGGAGCAGTCTCCGGTGGCGGTGTCGCCGGAGCGAGTGCGACTTGTGGCGGCTGAGGGGGAGCAGCCGGAGGCGTAGGCTGCGCCGGCTCGGGCGGTTTGGCTGCCTGCACCGGCGGAGTTGGCTCGGGCGGCATGGTGACCTGCGGCGAACTCGGCGGGGCCGGTGGCGTCGCCAGGGCCGGCGGGACACCGTCGATGCCCTGGTTCTTCGGCTCGGCTTTGGGTTCGTTCGGGGCGGCCACCTCAGCGCCCGGGCCGGCGTCACGCGCCCAAGGGAAGTGGTCGGCCAGCAGCGCCAACACGGCGAGCACCGGCAACATGAGGAAGGCGCGCCGCAGACCGGGGCGGCCCTTTGGGTCGATCTCGGCGTCGCGGCCAAAAAGCGGCGTTCCAGCAGGCTGGCTTCGCCGACCCGGCAGCAGTCCGGCCCAGAACAACAGGGCGCCAAGCAGGCAAAGCCCGCCGACGGTCAGGAACACCACGGGCTGCAGCGTGGCTGGGCCGTGCAGCATGTGGTCGATCCCGCTCCAGCTGAAATCTCTGTCGCCGAGCAGCAGATACGCCCGCACCAGACAAGCCAAAGCGGCCGCCAGCAGCGGAAGCGCAAACAGCCTTTCGGCCAACCTGTCCATCGGACTCCCCCTCCGGTGCCGCACCTTGCTCATCATGCGGCCGCCGCAGCGAAACAAATAGCGCAAAACTGCGCCCACGAAAGTGGGCGCGATCACGCAGCCAAATTCACTTCAATTCGACCCATACCGGCGCGTGGTCGCTGGCGCCGTCCTCACCTCTGACATCGCGGTCGATGCCGGCAGCGGTGAGGCGGCGCGCCAGTTTCTTCGACAGCAAGATGTGGTCGAGCCGCAGCCCGGCATCGCGCAGCCAGCGGTTGCGGCGATAATCCCAGAATGTGTAGAGCGTTTCCTTCGGATGCTTCTTGCGGAGCGCATCGGTCCAGCCCTGCTCGAGCAGACGCTGGAACGACGCCCGGCTTTCCGGCTGCACCAGCGCGTTGTCGTCATAGGAGCGGGTGGCGTAGATGTCGCGCGGCTCGGGCACGATGTTGTAGTCTCCGACCAGCGCCACCGGCAGGCCGGTGTCGAAGAGTTCTGCGGCATGCGCCTCCAGCCTTTCATGCCAGGCCAGCTTGTACTGGAATTTCGGCCCCGGCTGCGGGTTGCCGTTGGGCGCGTAGACACAGGCGATGACGACGCCCGACACCGCCGCCTCGATGTAGCGGCTCTGCTTGTCGGCGGTATCGCCGGGCAGGACGTCACGGGTCAGCACCGGCTTGGCTCCTCGCGCCAGTATGGCTACGCCGTTCCAGGTCGGCTCGCCCTTCCACACCGCGCCATAGCCGGCGTCGGCCAGTGCCGTGCGCGGAAACTGCAGGTCGCGCGCCTTCAGCTCCTGCAGGCAGACGACATCGGGCTTGGCTGCCGCCAGCCACGCCAGCAAGTTTTGCAGCCGGCTGTTGACGTTGTTGATATTGAAGGTGGCGATTTTCATTTGGCGATCAGGAAACGATCCGCCCTGTCCACGCCTTCACCGTCCCGGCCAGCGTCTTCAAATGATCGGCGGTCGAAAACCCCGACACGCTCTTGCGCGGCTTCAGGTCGTGGTCACCATCCTCCAGCCAGATCACTTCGATGGCGTCGGAAAGGCCGTAGGTCGCGACCTCTTCCCTGGTGCCGAATTCGTCGCGCGTGCCCTGGAAGATCAGTGTCGGTGTCTTGAGGTCGGCGAGGTGTTTTGTCCTGAGCTGCTCTGGCTTGGCCGGCGGATGAAAGGGATAGCCGAGGCAGACGAGGCCGGAAATCTCTCCCTTGGCGAGCATTTCGTCCGCAATCATCGAGGCGACGCGCCCGCCCATCGACTTGCCGCCGATGATGAGCGGCCCGGTGACGCCCATGGCTCTCAGATCGGCGATGGCCTTGATGTATTCCGGGTTGACCGTCTCGGCGCGCGGCGGCGGCTTGCGCTGGCCGTAGCGGCGCGCCGCCATATAGTGGAATTCGAAGCGCGCGACCTGGAAACCGGCGGTGGCGAGCGCCTTGGCGGTGGCGGTCATCGAAGGCGAATCCATCGATGCGCCGGCGCCGTGGGCCAGCAGGATCGTGAGGGGGGCGGTGTCGTTGCCGTCGAAGAGGAAGGTGGTCATGGGGTGCGCTGCCGGTAAAGGCCGAGTTCCTTCGCGCCCCCCTCTGTCCTGCCGGACATCTCCCCCTCAAGGGGGGAGATTGGCAGTTTCAGCGCCTCACGGACCTCGCGACGATAGTGATTGGCGAAAGCGATGGCGACACCCAATCTCCCCCCTTGAGGGGGAGATGGCCGGCAGGCCAGAGGGGGGTGCTCGCGCGCCAACATCTCACCCCGCCGTCCGCGCCGTCTGCAGATCCACGAACTGTATCCCCTTTTGCGCCATCCGCGCCCACTTGGACTCAGCATCAAGTTCGAGATAGCGCATCCAGTTCCGCCGGGCCTCAAGTAGATTCCCGGCGTCGAATTCCAGTCGGGCGAGGTTGAACACCGGATCGGCATAAGTCCTGTCGAGCGTGATCGCTTTTTGCAGATGGCGGCGCGCCGAAGGCACCTTGCCCTGCTCACTCATCAGGCCGGCGAGATTGAACCAGGCCTCGACGAAACCGGGATCGAGCTTGATTGCGCGGGCATAGTCATGCGCCGCGTCAGCTATACGGCCGGCGCCACGCAAGCAGTTGGCGCGGTTGAACGCGGCGATGGCGTCGCTCGGATCGATGCTGAGGCAGCGTTGGTAGAGCGCTGCGGCATCGTCGTGCCGGCCCTCCTCTTCCGCGCTTTCAGCCTCGGCGAACAATTCTTCCAGCGTGTCGTCGCCGGCTGCGCTTGCGCTGCCGAGATCGAACAGCAGCTGGCCGTCGAGTTCGCTCTGGCCATCCTCGAGATAGATCTGATCGGGCCGGCCATGCTGCGAGCCGACATTGAGCGATTTGGCGGTGAGCGAAGCGACCGGACCGGAGCGATGCACGGAGCGCGCGATCGCGCCCCAGGATGCACCGCCGGCGACCAGCCCGGCATATTTGCGGGCAAGGATCAGATCGCGGAACGAGTAGGGTTCACAATCGTGCTCGAAGGCGTCAAACAGGCTGAGCAGGTCGAGGTCGGCACCGGACAGTCTGGACTGGTCGACGAGAGACTGCCTGGACAGCGAAGACGCCTCCGGCGCCTTCATCAGACCAAGCAGGCGCAGGAAGCCATTTTCGCTAAGGAGTGTTCGGCCAGCGGAGCCCTCGGCTGCAACCCGGCGCTCGATCTCGGCATCGCCGCCCTTCGCCGTGCCGGCCTTGGCGATCAGCGTTCGGCCGAACACAACATGGCTGGTGCGCCTGGTGACGCCGCGCCGCAACTGGCCGTGCTGACGCTCCACCTCACGGGCCGCGAGCCGCAGCGGAAATGCCGCCAGCGCGCCGATGGCGCCGAAGACGGCGCCCGGGATTATACCGGTCGGCGCCGTCACCCCTTGCTCTTGCCGACGGCCTTGAGCAGATTGGCCTTCAACGGGTTTTCCTTGGCCGCACCCGCCTTACCCTTGGCGGCAGGTTTTTCAGCGTCGTCGGCCTTGCTCTTCGACTTGGCCGGCGGCTTGGCTGATTGCGACAGGCTCGCCTTCAACGCGTCCATGAGGTTGATGACATTGCCACGCTCGGGCGCCGCCGCAATGATCGGCTTATGGCCCTTCAGTTTCTCGCGGATCATCGTCATCAGCGCGATCTCGTAGCGGTCCTCATAATTCTTCGGATCGAAGGTGGTTTCCTTCTGCTTGATCAGCGCTTCGGCCAATTGCAGCATTTCGGGATCCGGCTTGCCAGCCGGGATGTTGCCGAAATATTCAGCCGTGCCGCGCACTTCGTTCGGGTTCCTCAACGTACACACGAACATGCCGTTCTCGCGCGCGCCGATCGTCACCACGCGCTCGCGGCTGGACAGGACAAGGCGGGCAATGGCCAGCTTGCCGGATTTGCGCATTGCCTCGCGCAGCACGGCGAAGGTTTCTTCCGCCATGGCGCCATCCGGCGCCATATAGTACGGCGCATCTTGATAGATGACGTCAACCTCGTCTTCGTCGACGAAGGCCTCGATGTTCATCGTGTGATTGGATTCGATGCGCACTGCTTCGAGGTCGGCCTCATCGATGATGATGTACTGCTTGTCCTCGTATTCGTAACCCTTGACCAAGTCCGCGCGCTCGACGAGGCCGAGTTCAGGGTCGACCGGCTTCATGTTGATGCGGTTGTGGGTCTTCTTGTGCAATTGGTTGAACGATATGCGCTCGCTGGTCGTCGTTGCCGGATAGAGCCGGACCGGACAGCTGACGAGGCTGAGCTTGAGGTAACCTTTCCAACTTGCCCTGGGCGCCATGATACTCTCCTACGCGGCCATGCACTGACATTTCAGACTGAGCATGATCTTAACCGAAAACCGGTTCCCACGTTTCGGGATCATGCTTACTGCAGCGCTTCGTCCAAAGGACGAATGGTGCTGCGGAAATCCTACACCGGCCCCAAACATACCGGCAAATTCCTGACGAAACCTTCCAGGTGAGCTGGAGGGCACCGACGGAGGATAATTCAAATTGTCCGCATGGTCGATGGACTTGGGGAAGTAAGTCATGCCGGAGGGACAGCACCCCCCTCTGTCCTGCCGGACATCTCCCCGGCAAGTGGGGAGATTGGCAGCTTCAACCTTATCGCTCCTCTTGCAAGGTTTGCGATTGGCGAAAGCAGAGGCGACATCCGATCTCCCCCCTTGCGGGGGAGATGTCCGGCAGGACAGAGGGGGGTGTGCCGGATCGCCAACACCTCCCGATCTACTTCCCCGAAAACAACGGCAAATCTCTTGCGAAATCCTCCATGTCCGCCCACGGATCGCCCGACGTCGCCAACAGCCCCGGCAAGGACGAATAGTTCAGATCCTGCGGCGCATCGATCGTCTCAAGGTCTGCCCAACTCACCGGCGTCGACGCCGGCAGGTTGGTGCGGGCGCGCAGCGAATAAGGCGCCGCGGAGGTGTGGCCGCGCGCGTTGCGGTGATAGTCGATGAAGATGCGGCGCTTGCGGTTTTCCTTGCCCATTGTGGTGGTGAAAGTGTCGGGCGCGGTGGCCGCCAGGTGCGTGGAGATGGCGCTGGTCGCCTGGTGCAGCTTCTTCCAGTTCTGCTTTTGCGTCACCGGCACGGTTATGTGGATGCCGCTGCCGCCGGATGTCTTGGCGAACGGCACCAGGCCGAACCGCTCCAATTCGCCCTTGATGTGGACGGCGGCCTCGACCACCTCGCGCCAGGCGATGCCCTCACCCGGATCGAGATCGAAAACGATCTGGTCGGGCTTGTCGAGGCTCAAGCGATGCGTGCCCCAGGTGTGGAACTCAACGACGCCGAACTGCGCGAGTGCCAGATAGCCTTTTGCTCCCTCGACCGACAGATAGGATTTGGTTTCACCTTCGGAGTTGGTGGCGTCAAAAGTGACCACCGACGGCGGCATGCCGGTGTAGGCGTGGCGCTGGAAGAAACAGTCCTTCGGCAGGCCCGTCGGGCAGCGCACCAGCGACACCGGGCGGCCCATAATGTGCGGCAGCATGAAATCGCCGACCAGCGCGTAATAGACGGCGATGTCGAGTTTGGTCGGTCCGGTCTTGCCGAACAGCCGCCGCTCCGGATTGGTCACCCAGATGGTTGCGAGATCGGCTTCGGCGATCAGCCGCTTGCGCTTCGGCGACACCGGCGTCGACAGGCCGACATCGCGCAAGCCCCGAAACACACCGTGGCGCAGCGAATTGTCCGCCGTTCGGTTGGCGTAGTGGATGCGGGCCGACAGCATCGGCCGCACCCATTTCATCTCGCGCATGATCTCGCGCGGCACACCCTCGGGTGCTGTCGCGCCGTCGCGCAGCGGCTGCAGCCGGGCCAGCAAGTCGCCCGCCGTAGCGGCATCGAAGCCGGTGCCAACCTTGCCGCGATAGTGCAGTTCGCCATCCGCGAATTCAGCCATGCCGAGTGCCGCCAGTCCTTCGGCCGCGTCGGAAACGGTGTAGCCGGCGATGATGAAATCGCCGGTCTCCAGCGCCTTGACCTTGGTCCAGCTCTTCGTGCGGCCGCTCTGGTAGATGGCGTTGGCGCGCTTGGAGACGACGCCTTCCAGCCCAAGGATCGAGGCCTGATCGTACAGCCCCTGTCCGTCGCCTTCGACATGGTCGCTCAGCTGGATGGCGGAGTTGGCGCCCTGTCCGGCTAGCAGTTCGGCGAGCAGGGCCTTGCGCTTTGCGAGCGGCGCCTTGCGGAGGTCCCAGCCGTCGAGATGCAGCAGGTCGAAGGCATAGAAATGGAGCTTGCTGCCCGCACCCGCCGACAGCGCATCCTGGAGCAGCGCGAAACGCGAGATGCCCTTCTCGTCCAGCACCATGATCTCGCCGTCGATGATCGCCTGGCTGAGGGGCAGCCGGGCGAATGCCTGCGGCAGGTCGCCGTAACGCTTCGTCCAGTCGATGCCGCCGCGGGTGATCAGCCTGACCTCGCCATCGGCGATATGCGCCATGGTGCGGTAGCCGTCGAATTTTATTTCGTGCAGCCAGAGTTCACCTGTGTCTTCCACTGGCCCACCCGGTGGCTTCGGCACCTGCGTGGCGAGCTGCGGCTCGATGCGCGACGGCGGATCGCCCCTGGCCGCACCGGGCAGCGCGCCGGGTTTCAGCGCGCCGGGCTTGGGCGGCAGGCGGGCCGGCTTCTTCGGCGGCGCCACCAGCTCCTCGATCCGCTTGCCGGACTTCACGCTTTCCGGCCGCGCTTCCAGGATGTCGAGGCCGGTATCGGCGGCGAGATCGCGCTCCTTGAACAGCAGCCAGTTTTTCTTCTCGCTGTCTTCGCTGGGCTTGGGCTTCAGACGGGTCAGCATCCAGCCGCCATTCAACTTGTCGCCGGCCAGCCGGAACTTGAAGGCGCCGGTGCGCAGGCTCTTGTCGACATCGTCCATCGGTGCCCAGGTGCCGGTGTCCCAGACGATCATCGGCCCACCGCCATATTCGCCTTCGGGAATGACGCCCTCGAAGTCGATATATTCGAGCGGATGGTCCTCGGTCTCGACTGCAAGCCGCTTGTCGGCCGGGTTGAGCGAGGGCCCGCGCGGCACCGCCCAGCTTTTCAGCACGCCGCCGACCTGCAGGCGCAAATCGTAATGGTCGGCGGTGGCGTGATGCTTGTGGACGACGAAGCGGTTGCCGTCGCCTGAAATGAGCCCGCCAGCCGGTTCCGGCGTCTTCGTAAATTCGCGCTTGGCGCGATAGGCCTTGAGTTTTGGCGGGGTTGGCATGGGTCAGGCGGGAGCGGCGGCGGCGGACGAACCTTCCCTGCGCCGCGTTCCTGCACAGTGCTGTCCCGCCAACATTTCAGATTTCCCAGCGTGGTGCGAAGAATGTGGAGATCACGCTCAATCGTCTGAGGCGGGCGTCAGGTCTAGCTCGGCCGGGGACAGCCCTTGTTGGAGCTGGCTCAGCCGGAACTCGTCGACCCAGTAGGCCTCGCCGTCGACCAGCACGCGGGCCGAGTAGACGCCGCCGGAAAAGCTTTGCGCGGTGACGTAGACCTTGTGGCGGTCGAGCGCCTTGCGCACCGCGGCGCGCTTGGAATTCTGGCTGGTGACGGAACTGGCCATGGCTCACTCATACACAAGACCGCAAGACATGGCGGCGGCATAAGGATGCTGGAGATCGGCCGCTCTGTCAATTTTGACCGCCTGCTTCTGGCAGCGCTACGATCCGGCGGCAGCAAAAAACCGCTGCGCCTCGGCAGCGGACTTTGCAATGGCGACGACAATATTCGGTTAGTGGTCCGAAGGAATTATGAGCGCGGTGACGCGCGAGAGCTGCTGACGCCGGTTCAGCGTCGGCTTCTCGTAGATCTTCTTCATTGGTATCCCATGGCCCCCAATGGCCGCCGGCAAAGGCGCTTGCGGCTGGGTTTTGTCAAGGGAAGCGCTGTTCTTCCGCCGAACAGCTATGGAAACTGGAGGAGCGGCCGCTATAGTTTTCCTCAGCCCCAAGGAGAACGGCAATGACCCTCAGCACCCGCAAACTCGGCAGCCAGGGGCTGCAGGTCTCGGTGATCGGCCTCGGCTGCATGGGCATGAGCCAGTCCTATGGCCCTGCCGACGAGGCGGAATCGATCGCTACCCTGCACCGAGCCATCGAACTCGGCTGTACCTTCCTCGACACGGCGGAAGTCTACGGCGCCTATGCCAATGAAGAACTGCTCGGGCGGGCGCTGAAGGGCCGACGCGATGAGGTGACCCTTGCCACCAAATTCGGCTTCCGCATCGAAAACGGCAGACAGGTCGGCACGGAGCGTGACAGCCGGCCCGACCATATCTGCGAGGCGCTGGAGGGCTCGCTGAAGCGGCTCGGCACCGACCATATCGACCTTTACTACCAGCATCGCGTCGATCCGGCGGTGCCGATGGAAGATGTCGCCGGCACGGTCGGCCGGCTGGTTGCCGAGGGCAAGGTGCGCTTCTTCGGCCTGTCGGAAGCGGGCGCGGCGAATATCGGCCGTGCGCATGCCGTGCACCCTGTCTCGGCGCTGCAGAGCGAGTATTCGCTTTGGGAGCGCAATCTGGAGCCGGAGATCATCCCGCTGCTCAAAAAGCTCGGCATCGGCCTGGTGCCGTTCGCGCCGCTCGGCCGCGGTTTCCTCGCCGGCGACGTCAAGCGCGCCGAGGATTATCCGGAAGGCGATTTCCGCCGCGGCGACCCCCGCTACCAGGGCGCCAACTACGACGCTAATGTCGCGGCTGCGGCTGCGGTGCAGGAGGTGGCCGCGGCCAAAGGGGCAAAGCCCGCGCAGATCGCGCTGGCCTGGGTGCTCGGCAAGGGCGACGGTTTCGGCATCGACATCGTGCCGATCCCGGGGACAAAGCGGCGCAAGTATCTCGAAGAAAATGTTGCTGCGGCCGCGATCACGCTCGACGCGGCCGAGATAGCTGCGCTCGACGCAGCCCTTGCGCCGGGCAAGGTCTCAGGGCCGCGCTACAATGAGCGGGTGATGACGACGATCGATCGGTAGAGGCGTCTAAGCTGCCAATCTCCCCCCTCGTGGGGGAGATGCCTGGCAAGGCAGAGGGGGGCGCGAAGGATCGCCCGCATCAAGTATTCTGCGTAGAGGTTAGCTCAAAGATCTAAGTGAAATTGGCCAATGTCGGCGGGACAGCGCCCCCCTCTGTCCTGCCGGACATCTCCCCCACAAGGGGGGAGATTAGCAGTTTCAGCCCCTCGCCTCACCTTGCGTAATCGATTTTCCTTGGCTAGCATCCCTGGGTCGGCGCCGTGCGGAGGAGAACGTTGCGGCGGACCGGCTGGAGCGCCTCGCGTCCCTTCGGGGCGTTCACAGGACACTCCATTTTTGAATTGACGCAAGGACCGTCCCGAGCCGCTCCCGGTTTCGGGCTCCTGCGTTCATGTGGAGGATATCTGATGAACAGACGCGAATTCCTGTTGTCGACGGTGGCGACCGGCGCCATGGCGCTGGCCGCGCCCATGGCCTTTGCCGCCGACAAACTGACCATATTGGGCTCGGTGCCCAATCTCGGCTTTCCGTTCTTTGTGCACATGCTGAACGAGATAAAGGCGGAGGCGCAGGCGCAAGGCGTCAACCTGACCGAGAGCGACGGCCAGAACTCGGCGCCGAAGCAAACCGCCGACATCGAGGCCGCACTTGTGCAGAAGGTCAACGCCATCGTGATTTCGCCGCTTGACGTCAACGCGCTGGCGCCGGCGATCGAGGAAGCGGTCAAGGCCGGGGTTCCCGTGGTCACCATCGACCGCCGCGTCGACGGCGTCGAGGGCATTCTGGCCCATGTCGGCGCCGACAATGTCAAGGGCGGCGAGGCCGAGGCGCAGGCCATGGTGGCGGCGTTCCCCAACGGCGCCAAGCTGTTCCATTTGCAGGGCCAACCGGGTGCCGGACCCGCGATCGACCGCAACAAAGGCGTCCACAATGTGCTCGATCCGCTCAAGGACAAGTACCAGATCATCTTCGAGCAGACCGCTAATTTCGCCCGCGCCGAAGCGCTGTCGGTGACCGAGGCCGGGCTTGCCGCCAACGGCAAGCCGGACGCCATCATCTGCGCCAATGACGACATGGCGCTCGGCGCGCTCGAAGCCTGTGCCGCCCGCAACTTCACCGACGTCAAGATCTACGGCTTCGACGCACTGCCGGAAGCGCTGGTCGCTGTGCGCGACGGCAAGCTCGCCGGCACGGTCGAGCAGTTCCCCGGCGAACAGTCGCGCAAGGCGGTGCAGATCGCGGTCGCCTTCGCCAGGGACAAGACCGAGCCGAAGGAGAAGCTGGTGCTGTTGACGCCGATCGTCATCGGCAAGGACAATCTCGACAAGGCGGAGAGGTTGAACGAGACGAAGTGAGAGTAGGGCCCATGACGGGTGGAGGTCGCGCTCTGTCGCGCCCCCCTCTGTCCTGCCGGACATCTCCCCCACTTGGGGGGAGATTGGCCGTCACGTCTGCTTTCGCCAATCGCCAACGTTATAGAAATAGTGCTGCCGGCAAAACTGCTGATCTCCCCCCGTGTGGGGGAGATGTCCGGCAGGACAGAGGGGGGCGCTGTCCCGCTGCCTATCGCAATCCGGGAGCAATGCTTGTCCGCCGTTGAACCCGCCGCATCATCGCCCCCGCTCCTTTCCGTCGAAGGCGTGACCAAGCATTTTTCCGGCGTCACCGCGCTCAGCGACGTTTCGCTCGAGGTGCGGCCCAGTGAGATCCTTGGCCTGCTCGGCGAGAACGGCGCCGGCAAGTCGACGCTGTTGAAAATCCTGTCCGGCGTGATGCCGCCGTCGAGCGGCCGCATCGTCTTCGACGGCGCCGACTACGCGCCGTCCAGTCCGCAGGATGCGAAGCGGCATGGCATCGTCACCATCTATCAGGAACTGAGCCTGATCCCGACGCTGACGGTTGCGGAAAACATTTTCATCGGCCGCGCGCCGCTCGGTCCGCTCGGGCTGGTCAGCTGGCGCAGGATGGAGGACGCGTCGCGCGCGATCATCGCCCGCGTCGGCCTCGACATCGATCCGGCGACGCCGGTGTCGTCGCTCTCGGTCGCCGAACAGCAGCTGGTCGAAATCGCCCGCGCTCTGTCGCTGGAAAGCCGCCTGATCATCATGGACGAGCCGACCTCGGCGCTGACCGAGACTGAGGTGCAGAAGCTTATGTCGATCATGGACAGGCTGCGCAAGGACGGCGTGGCGATCATGTTCGTCACCCATCGGCTGGAAGAAGCGTCGGCGATCTGCGACCGGATGACGGTGTTGCGCGACGGCAGGCTGGCCGGCCATCTCGACCGTGACGGCCAGCCGATCCAGATTCCAAAAATCATCGAGAAGATGGTCGGCCGCGCCGCCTCCGAGCTCTACGCGCGGCCGACGCAGCGCGATGTCGCCGGCGAGGTCAGGCTCTCGGTGCGCGGGCTGCGGACGGTACGCGACCCATTGGCGCCGCACGCCGTCGTGCTCGAAGGCGTCAACCTCGATCTGAAGGCCGGCGAAATCCTCGGCGTTGCCGGGCTCGTCGGTTCCGGCCGCACCGAGCTTGCCCGCGCCATTTTCGGCGCCGACCGCATCGCGGCCGGCACGATTGCGCTCGACGGCAAGCCGATCGCCCCGGCTTCGCCCGCCGACGCCATCAAACTCGGCATCGGCCTGGTGCCGGAAGACCGCAAGCACCAGGCGATTTTTGCAGCACTTGGCATTCTCAACAATTTCTCCATCGCCTCGCTCGGCCGCTACAGCAATGGGGCCGGCTTCATGGCCGAACGGCGCGAGCGCGAGGCGCTGGCCGGCTATCGCAAGGCACTGTCGATCCGCATGGCCTCGCCCGAGCAGGCGATCGAGGGCCTGTCCGGCGGCAATCAGCAAAAGGTGATCCTGGCCCGCTGGCTGGCGCGCGACCCGAAAGTACTGATCGTCGACGAGCCGACGCGCGGCGTCGATGTCGGCGCCAAGGCCGAAGTGCACCAGATCCTGGTCCAGTTGGCTGCGCGCGGCATCGCCATCATGATGATCTCGTCGGAACTGCCGGAGGTGCTGGCAGTGTCGGATCGCATCGTTACGATGCGGCGCGGCCGTATCACCGGCGAAATGCCGGGCATCGAAGCGACCGAGGAAAAACTGATGGAACTGATGGCGCTCGACCGCAAGCAGGACGCAACGCAATGACCAGCACCACCGAACAGACCCAGCGCAGCGGCATTAACATCGCGCGGCTTCTGATGAGTTTTGGGCCGCTGATGTTCCTGGCGGTGTTGATCGTCATCTTCACCGTGCTGAAGCCGAGCTTCATCGATCCAATCAACCTGTTCAACATTTTGAGGCAGATCTCGATCACCGGGCTGATCGCGCTCGGCATGACCTTCGTCATCCTCACTGCCGGCATCGACCTGTCGGTCGGCTCACTGCTCGCCTTCTGCGGCATGGTGGCCGCGGTGGTGGCCAAGGGCGGCACCGCCAACACGCTGTCGCTGTCGACCACGGGCACGCAAGGATATGGCTGGTTCGCCGCCTTGCTTGCCGCCGTCATCGTCGGGGCGCTGGCCGGCGGCGTCCAGGGCTTTGCCATCACCAGGCTGAAAGTGCCGCCCTTCGTCGTCACGCTGGGTGGGCTCACCGTGTTTCGCGGCCTGACGCTGACCATCTCCAATGGCGGACCGATCTCCGGTTTCGACGCCTCGATGCGCTGGTTCGGCACCGGGCTCATCGGACCGGTGCCGGTGCCGGCGATCATCTTCGCGGCGGCGGCCATCCTGTGCCACATCGTGCTGCGCTATACGCGCTACGGCCGCGCCGTCTATGCCGTCGGCGGCAATGCCGAGGCCGCACGCCTGTCGGGCCTGCGCGTCGACCGCATTCTGATCTCGGTCTATGTCATCGTCGGCTTCTTCGCCGGGCTGGCCGCCTTCGTTTTGTCAGCACGGCTCAACTCCTCCGAAGCCGTGGCCGGCATCGGCTACGAGCTTACGGTGATTTCGGCCGTGGTCATCGGCGGCACCTCGCTATTCGGCGGCATCGGCTCAGTCGGCGGCACGGTGGTGGGCGCAGCACTGATCGGCGTGCTGCAGAACGGGCTGCAGTTCAACAATGTCTCGTCCTACACACAAAGCATCGTCATCGGCCTGATCCTGATCCTCGCCGTGGCCTTCGATCGTTGGCTGAAGTCGCGGGTGAGGCGGTGAGGATTCAGGCCATGGTTCAGATCAGGGCGATGACCGAGAAAGATATAGCGGCGGTGTCGCGGCTGTTGGGGGAATCCTGGCGGCGCACCTATTCGGCAATTATGGGGCCAGAGACCACTGCGCGGCTCTCGGACGACAAGCATGCGCCCGAGCGGCTGGCCGAGGAACTTGCGGACGACAACAAGATGTCGTTCGTGGCCGAACGGCCGGACGGTTCGATCGCCGGCTACGCGATGGCGGCGATGGACGATCGTGGCGATGTCCTGCTCGACCGGCTGCACATCGACAAGACAGAGTTCGGCAGCGGGCTCGCCACCGACCTGCTGCACGCGGTGCTTGTCGCGCATGCCGGCATCCCCAGCATTGCGCTGGAAGTGATCGAGGGCAACGACCGGGCGATCGCCTTCTATCGCAAGCACGGTTTCGAAGTGGTCGAGCGCCACACGGCCGCGCACGGCGTTGGCGGCCACGCCTCGCTGATCATGCGCCGGCTGCTGTCGAGGGCGTAAGGGAATGGAATAGGCCGTAGGGAATAGGGGAATAAGGTGGCGCAGACCGATACCCTACGCCTACGGCCTACTGCGCCACCGCCTGGTGGCCGTCCTCGTCGTCCGGCATATCGAGGATTTCGATCAGCCGCGCCACCTTCGTTCCCGGCAAGGGGCGACCCTCGTTGACCAGGGCCTCGTCGGCACTGAGCCAGGCGAACGCCTCGCGCAGTTCTTGAAGGGTGGCGCCGGTCAGCGCGATGTCGGCTATGACCGCCTCGTCTACCGGCCCCAACACCGAAATGATGTCGTTGCGTGTCATGGTCACCTCCATGCTAAGTGCCGGCCGGTCGTCGAGATGACGCCGAGACCCGGCCATCCAGCCAACGGATTGCGAGTAAAAACCGCCGACAAAGCAGAATCTGGGTCTTCTTTTCGACTAAGCAAGGTGAACGCGCGCGCCTTTTGCCGTCAAGCAGCCGAGTGCGGATCGATGCTGTAGAGATGCACGGGATAGCCGGGACCGATGGCGTCGCGCACCCGGTCCGTCCAGGCGAGGACCGCCGGATAAGCCGCCAGCGCAAAGCCGCAATCTTCGGCACGGTGGCCGTAGGCATAGACAGCAATGTCGGCGATCGTGAGCATGTCGCCGACAAGGAACGGCGTGTCGTTCAGGCTGCGCTCCAGCGCTGCCAGCGTGCGGGCGCCGGCTTCGCGCTTGGCCGGAAGCATCGCCTGGTTGCGCTCCAGCCTTCCGGCCAGCGTCCAGAAGCGCAGGGAGCCGATGACCGGCTCGACATGGTACTGTTCGAAGAACAGCCATTGCATAACTTTCGCGCTGACATAGCGATCCGCCGGCAGCAAGGGCGTGCCTTCGGCAAGATAAATGAGGATCGCATTCGATTCGGCGATTGCACGGCCATCCTCGAGTTCGAGCACAGGAACGGCGCCGGCCGGGTTGAGCTTCAGGAAGGCGTCGGTGTGGCTCTCGCCCTCGAAAATCGACACCAGGCGGCTTTCATAGGGGATGTTGAGCAGGCCGAGCACGACCCTCGCCTTCCAACCGTTTTGCGACGGCAAATAATCATGAAGCGTGAGCATGGCTGTCCTTTCGCTGGGGTCGACGCCTGATTTGCACGGTGCCACGATACCAGCCACCCGAATCCTGCAATGTGTACGCGCGAAAACAGATAAACTATACGCATGTAAAGTTTTATTGACTTCGCTGTATGTGCGATTTACCCGATAAACACTTGCGTCGGATAACTGCGCGGGCAAGCAATCAGTCTGCGTGTGAGAGGAATCGCAAGCATGAGCCTTTCGCGCCGCAGCGAGATCGCCGCCGAGGCCGTGGGGCCAACGATCGTCGCCGGCGAAATCCTGGTCGAGATCATGGCGACGGAACGGGGTTTCGGCTTCCTCGAGCCGCAAACGCTCGTCGGGCCATTCCCCAGCGGTGCGCCGGCGATCTTCATCGATCAGGTTGCGCGGCTGGGGGGCGGCGCCGGCATTATCGGCTGCGTCGGCCGCGACGATTTCGGCACGCTCAACCTGGACAGGCTGGAGCTCGACGGCGTCGACGTCTCAGCCGTCGATATCAGCGACCGCTTCCCGACGGGATGCGCCTTCGTGCGCTACCGGCCCGATGGTATCAGGGACTTCGTCTACAACATCGCCGAATCCGCCGCCGGGCAGATCCACCTGACCACTGCTGCGCGCCTGCTGGCGGACAGGGCCGGCCATCTGCATATCATGGGATCGACGCTGTCGGTGGCAGGGCTGAAGGAGATCGTCAGCTACGCAGTGCAGGCGGTTCGTGCCCGCGGCGGCTCGACCTCATTCGACCCGAATGTGCGCAAGGAGCTGATCGACGGCTCCGACGGCGCACTGTTTTCCGCACTCATCGACGATGCCGACCTGCTGCTGCCGTCCGGCGACGAATTGCTCGCTACGGCGGGCGTCGATGACGAGCATCAGGCGGTGGCGGCGCTGTTTGCCAGGGGCGTCGGCGAGATCGTGCTGAAGCGCGGTGCTGACGGCTCTTCCTGGTTCGGCGCCGACGGCGCCAGGATCGACTGCGCCGGTTTTCAGGTCGACGAAGTCGACCCCACGGGCGCCGGCGATTGTTTCGGCGCCACCTACCTGACCTGCCGCCGCCAGGGGATGGAGCCCGGCAAGGCGCTGCTTTATGCCAATGCCTCCGGCGCCCGCAACGTCACCCGGCGCGGCCCGATGGAGGGCGTCACCAGCTTCGACGGACTCGATCAATTCATCAAGGGAACAGCGAGATGATGGCCAATCCCCTTGCCGGTCTCGCGGCGGCCCGCCGGAACGGAGCACCCTACGGCATCACCTCGATCTGCTCGGCTCATCCCCTGGTGATCCAGACAGCGATACGGCGCGCCGTTGCCGACAGGGAGAAAAACCTGCTGATCGAGGCAACCTGCAATCAGGTCAACCAGTTCGGCGGCTATACCGGAATGACCCCGGCGCTGTTCGTCGCCTTCGTGCTGGAGATCGCCTGCCGCGAGGGGCTGGAAGCCTCGCGCATCATCTTCGGCGGCGACCATCTGGGACCGAACCCGTGGCGCGCAGAGCCGGCGGCGCAGGCGATGGACAAGGCCGAGGCCATGGTCGGCGCCTATATCGCGGCCGGCTTCACCAAGATCCATCTCGACGCATCGATGGGCTGCGCCGGCGAGCCGGCGGCGCTTGACGACGAGACCATCGCCACCCGGGCGGCGAGGCTGGCAAAGGCGGCCGAAACGGGCGCGCACGCCGCAGGCAGCACCTTGCCGGTCTACATCATCGGCACCGAAGTCCCCGCCCCCGGCGGAGTCGACCATCCGATCAGCGAGTTGAAGCCGACCGAGGCGGCGGCGGCGCGGCGCACGATCGAGGTTCACCGAGAGATCTTTGCCCGCGAAGGCCTGTCCGAGGCCTTCGGCCGCGTCATCGCCGTGGTCGTGCAGCCGGGCGTGGAATTCGGCAGCCAGAACGTCGTCGCCTACGCGCCCGAGAAATCCAAGGGCCTGACCGGCTTGCTCGATGAGCAGCCGTCGCTCGTCTACGAGGCGCATTCGACCGACTACCAGAGCCGTGCGGCTTTGACCGCGCTGGTCGCAAACGGCTTTCCCATCCTCAAGGTCGGCCCCGGCCTGACCTTCGCCTTGCGCGAGGCGCTTTACGGGCTCGACCTGATAGCATCCGAAATGATCACGGATTATGGCGACCGGTCGCTCGCCCGGACCATGGAAGGCGCGATGCTGGCAGCACCCGGCCATTGGCACAGCCACTATCACGGCAATGAAGCAGAGCTCTATGTGCAGCGGCATTACAGCTACAGCGACCGCATCCGCTATTATTGGAGCAACTCCACCGCTGTCGCGGCCGTCGAGCACCTGCGCAAGGCGCTGGACGGGGTCGCCATTCCCGAAACGCTGATGCGGCAATTCCTGCCGGCGCTGCCGGCCGAACTCGGGCCGGCGGGCAATCCCGAGGCTATCCTTCTCGAAGCTGTCGATCAGGTGCTGGCCGACTATGACGCGGCCTGCCGTGGGACCTGAGGCATTGCGCCGGGTTGATCTTTGCCTCAGCCCAGTGTCTCTGACGTTTCCATGAAACCAGCCATGTTCTTTCTCCTGTTCGCGGCCTCCCTGCTGGCGTCGCCGGCACGTGCCGACTGGAAGCCGGTCGAAAAGGTCGAGACCTACGCCATCGCAGGGCGGACCGGCCCGGAACTCTATGCCGCGATCGGCGAAGCCGGCCCCTTGCTCGGCAAGGGTCGGGTCATTGCGCACACCAATTTCAAGCTGACCTGGACCAGGGACTACAGGCCGCAAGGCGACGCCTGCGTGCTCAAATCGGCGCGCCCGAAACTGATCATCACCTACACCTTGCCGAAGCCGGCCGAACCGTTGCCGGCTTCCGTCCAGAAGAACTGGACGGTGTTCATCGCCGGGCTCGCCGCCCACGAGAGAGTGCATGGCGCAGCCATCGCCGAGATGGTGCGCAAGATCGAGGCGGTGAGCGTCGGCCTGACCGTTACTGATGACCCCGCCTGCAGCAAGATCAGAACCGAGCTGACGAGGCAACTCGCCCAGATCTCGCTGGCTCAGCGGCAGGCGAGCCGCGACTTCGACCGGGTCGAATTCGGCCCCGGCGGAAACCTGCAGAAGCTGGTGCTGGCTTTTGTGAATGGGGGGTAGTTTGCCGGCGAACCGGTCATTGCGCCGGTGTTCCGAACGACAAGAGCACCGGCCGCATGGCCGCTTTACAGGCAGGCTTGGTAGCGCTACCGTCTGATCGTCACGCGACCTGTTGGGGGAATGGGAGACGGCCGCGAGGCGGGAGAGGAGCGGTTTCCTTCGGGGCGTCGCAAGAAGCATTCGGGAGGAGATCGATGGCGTCTGTCGCGATCGGCGATGTTTACAAATCGTTCGGGACCGTCGAGGTCCTGCATGGCGTCAGTGTGGATATCGACGACGGCGAATTCGTCACGCTGGTCGGCCCGTCGGGTTGCGGAAAATCGACCCTTCTCAGGATGATCGCCGGCCTGGAAAAGATTTCTCGGGGCGAGATCGCGATCGGGGATCGGGTCGTCAACAACGTTGCGCCGAAAGAGCGCGACGTTGCCATGGTGTTCCAGAACTACGCGCTCTACCCGCACATGACGGTCGCCGAGAACATGGCGTTCTCGCTCATGCTCAAAGGTGTTTCGAAGGCCGATTGCGCTACCAGCATTCAGCGCGCCGCCGAAATCCTCGGGCTGGTGCCATTGCTGACGCGATATCCGCGCCAGCTTTCCGGCGGCCAGCGCCAGCGCGTCGCCATGGGCCGGGCGATCGTGCGCGATCCACAGGTTTTCCTGTTCGACGAACCGCTCTCCAATCTCGACGCCAAGCTCAGGGTGCAGATGCGCGCCGAGATCAAGGAACTGCACCAGCGGCTCAAGACGACCACAGTCTATGTCACCCACGACCAGATCGAGGCCATGACCATGGCCGACAAGATCGTCGTCATGCATGACGGCATCGTCGAACAGATCGGACCGCCGCTGGAGCTCTACGACAGGCCAAACAATCTCTTCGTCGCCAGTTTCATCGGCTCGCCCGCCATGAACCTGATCAAGGGCGAGATCGTCACCGACGGGTCTCCGTCCTTTCGCGGCGCCGGGGGAATTTCCGTGCCGCTGGCCGGCGCGCCGGCCGTTGGCAACGGTCATCCGGTGGTGCTGGGAATACGGCCCGAGCATTTGCTGCTATCGTCAGTCCTTGGCATTCTTGTTATCGTCGCGGTGGTCGAGCCGACCGGGTCGGAAGTGCAGATCATCGGCCGCACCGCCGGCGGCGACGAGATCGTCGCCAATTTCCGCGAACGCCATGCCTTCACACCGGGCGAATCCATACGGCTCTCTGCCGCGCCTGGCCTGATTCATCTCTTTGACGGCAAGACCGGAACACGATTTGAAGCGCGTAACGGATGGTAAGGACCGCATAGCGAGGAAGATAAACCGGAGGAGACGACCATGAAATTCACGAGACGCGATGTAATCCGCACGACCGCAGGTGCTGCGGCGGGAGCCCTGGGAAGCCGCTTCGTCGGCTCGCCGGCTTTTGCCCAGGAGGGCTTGAAATACAAGCCCGAGGAAGGCGCAAAGCTGCGGCTGCTGCGCTGGTCGCCCTTCGTCAAGGGCGATGAGGATCAATGGCTGGCCAACACCAAGCGCTTCACCGAGGCGACAGGTGTCGAGGTTCGTGTCGACAAGGAAAGCTGGGAGGACATTCGCCCCAAGGCAGCGGTCGCCGCCAATGTCGGTTCCGGCCCGGACCTCATGTTCGTCTGGTTCGACGACCCGCATCAATATCCCGACAAGCTGCACGACGTGACCGAGCTCGGCGAGTATCTGGGCTCGAAATATGGCGGCTGGCACGACGGACCAAAGCAATATGCGACGCGGGACGGCAAGTTCGTCGGCCTGCCGCTGGCCACGATCGGCAATGCCATCGTCTATCGCGAAAGCTGGGTGAAGGAGGCCGGCTTCTCCGAATTTCCGAAGGACACGGCAGGCTTCCTCGAGCTTTGCAAGGCGTTGCAGGCGAAGGGACATCCGGCCGGCTTCACGCACGGCCACGGCGTCGGCGACGGCAACAATTACGCGCACTGGCTGCTGTGGAGCCATGGCGGCCAGATGGTCGACGAGAGCGGCAAGGTGGCGATCAACAGCCCCGAGACGCTAAAGGCGATCGGATACGCGCAGGAACTCTACAAGACCTTCATTCCCGGGACCGAAAGCTGGCTCGACGTCAATAACAACCGCGCCTTCCTGGCCGGCGAACTCGGCGTCATCGCCAACGGCATTTCCGCCTACAATACGGCCAAGATCAACAAGGACAACGATCCGAAGCTGGCTGAGATCGCCAAGGACATCCGCACCACCAACCTGCCGATCGGTCCCGTCGGGAAATCGGTCGAACTGTTCCAGGTGACCACCGCCGTCATCTTCAACTACACGCCCTACCCCAATGCGGCCAAGGCCTATCTGCAGTTCATGTTCGAGGATCCGCAGATGACCGACTGGATCACCTCCTCGGCGGGCTATTGCTGCCAGACGCTGAAGGCCTTCGACAACAATCCAGTGTGGACGGCCGACCCGAACAATGCCGCCTATGCCAAGGCCTCGGCGACGCTGCGCCCCAACGGCTATGCCGGGCCGCTCGGCTATGCCTCGGCGGCGACCATGGCCGACTATGTCCTGGTCGACATGTTTGCCAAGGCGGTGACCGGCCAGGCGACGCCGCAGGAGGCGATGGAGGAGGCGGAGAAGCGCGCCAACCGCTACTACCGCGTTTGATCACGGCACCGCCGGGCAGCGTCTAGTGCGCTGCCCGGCCCGTCGCACAATCCCATGGCGGCCGTTGACGCCGTGACCTGATTCCCCGATGAGGAGCCCTCCATGGCCGTGCCGTCCGTTGCCGCCCAGCCGCGTCCGTCGATGCTTTCGCGGATCTCCGAAAGCCGCAACGCGCTGGGCTTCGGCTTCATGCTGCCGGCGGCGGCGCTGCTGCTGGTCTTCCTGACCTATCCGCTCGGGCTGGGCGTCTGGCTCGGTTTCACCGATGCCCGGATCGGCCGCCCCGGCATCTTCATCGGCGTCGAGAATTATCAGTACCTTTGGAATGACAACGTCTTCTGGCTCTCCGTCTTCAACACGCTGCTCTACACGGTCAGCGCCTCGATCCTGAAGTTCGTGCTCGGCCTGTGGCTGGCGCTCATCCTCAATGAAAACCTGCCGTTCAAATCGTTCTTCCGCGCGATAGTCCTGCTGCCCTGGGTGGTGCCCACTGTACTGTCAGCCATCGCCTTCTGGTGGATCTACGATTCGCAGTTCTCCATCCTGTCCTGGGCGCTGCAGCAAATGGGCCTGACCGACCACCGCATCAATTTCCTCGGCGATCCGGAGAATGCGCGCGCTTCGGTTATCGCCGCCAATGTCTGGCGCGGCATTCCTTTCGTCGCCATCACGCTGCTCGCCGGCCTGCAGACCATTCCGCAGTCGCTCTACGAGGCGGCCACGCTCGACGGCGCCAGTCGCTGGCAGTTGTTTCGTTATGTGACTCTGCCGCTGCTGACGCCGATCATCGCCATCACCATGACCTTCTCGGTGCTGTTCACTTTCACCGATTTCCAGCTGATCTACGTGCTGACCCGGGGCGGACCGGTGAATGCCACGCATCTGATGGCGACATTGTCTTTCCAGCGCGGCATTTCCGGCGGCCAGCTTGGCGAGGGCGCGGCCATCGCGGTGGCCATGATCCCGTTCCTGCTGGCGGCGATCCTGTTCAGCTATTTCGGCCTGCAACGCCGCAAATGGCAACAAGGCGGCGGAGACTGACATGGTCAAGACGGCCGCGACAAGGAAGGCGAAACGTGGGGATATCGACGAAGGCGGCATGGGCTACCTGCAGAGCCTGCCGCGCCGCGTGGTGACGGTCTATCTGCCGCTGCTGGTGTTCGTCTTCGTGCTGTTGTTTCCGTTTTACTGGATGACGATCACGGCGGTTAAGCCCAATCTCGAGATGACCGACTATGCGCAGTTCAATCCGTTCTGGGTGGTGCATCCGACATTGGAGCATATCCGCTATCTCCTGTTCGAGACCTCCTATCCGGGCTGGCTGCTCAACACGATCATCATCTCGACCGCCGCTACTTTCCTGTCGCTGCTGGCGTCGGTGTTCGCCGCCTATGCGATCGAGCGGCTGCGGTTTTCCGGGGCGCGGCAGGTCGGCCTCGGCATCTTCCTCGCCTATCTGGTGCCGCCCTCGATCCTGTTCATTCCGCTGTCGGTAATGGTTTTCAACCTCGGGCTCTACGACACGCCCTTCGCGCTCATCCTTACCTATCCAACCTTCCTGGTGCCGTTCTGCACGTGGCTGTTGATGGGTTACTTCCGCTCCATCCCGTTCGAACTGGAAGAATGCGCGCTGATAGACGGAGCGAGCCGGTGGCAGATCCTCACCAAAATCGTGCTGCCGCTCTCGGTGCCGGGCCTGATCTCCGCCGGCATATTCGCCTTCACCCTGTCATGGAACGAGTTCATCTACGCGCTGACATTCATCCAGTCCTCGGAAAACAAGACCGTGCCGGTGGGTGTGCTGACCGAGTTGGTGCGCTCCGACGTCTACGAATGGGGGGCGCTGATGGCGGGAGCGCTGATCGGCTCGCTGCCGGTGGTGGTGCTCTATTCGTTCTTCGTCGAGCACTATGTCTCGTCGATGACCGGCGCGGTGAAGGAGTGACGCGCCGGCTCACGCGAGGCGACCGCGCGGTCAGATCGCGCCGATGATGCCGCCGTCGACGCGGATGTTCTGGCCGGTGATGTAGCCCGCACCTTCGGAAGCGAGGAAGGCGATGGTCGCGGCGATCTCCTCCGACGTGCCGTAGCGCTGCATCGGCACGCTGTCGCGGCGCTCCTCGGTGGCCGGCAGGCTGTCGATCCAGCCGGGCAGCACATTGTTCATGCGCACATTGTCGGCGGCGTAGGTGTTGGCGAAGATCTTGGTGTAGGCGGCAAGACCGGCGCGGAACACGGCGGATGTCGGGAACATCGGGCTCGGCTCCACCACCCAGGCGGTCGAGATGTTGATGATGGCGCCGGCCCTCTGCTTGACCATCTGCGGCGCCACGATGCGCACCGGCCGGATGACGTTCATCAGATAGACGTCGAGACCGGTGTGCCACTGCTCGTCGGTGATTTCGAGGATCGGCGCGCGTGGCCCGTGGCCGCCGCTGTTGACCAGCACGTCGATGCGGCCGTAGCGCTCGAGCGTCAGGTCGGCGAGCCGCTGCAGATCGTCATTCGACTGGTTGGAGCCGGTGACGCCGAGGCCACCAAGCTCTTTCGCCAAGGCCTCGCCCTTACCTGAGGACGACAGGATCGCGACCTTGAACCCGTCCGCCGCCAGCCGCTTGGCCGCCGCCGCACCCATGCCGCTGCCACCGGCGACGACCACTGCCACTTTTTCTACATTCATCTCGATTTTCCTTCGCACGGGTTGGCGGGACTCTGAAGCCCATGTTTCCGACCTTCGAGCAATGCTATAAACGGTTTTGCCATCTGGTTCGAACCAGAAAGCCTGAAATCAAGCTGTAGAAAAACTCCTGCATGCCCGAAGCCTTCCTGAGCCTGCCGCCGTTGAATGCGCTGCGTGCCTTCGAAGCCGCCGCGCGTCATCTCAACTTCCGCATCGCCGCGCAGGAGCTGAACGTGACGCAAGGGGCGGTGGCGCAGCATATACGCGGGTTGGAGGCCGATCTCGGCGCAAAGCTGTTCGACCGGCTGCCGCGCGGCCTGGCGCTGACCGACGAAGGCCGCGCCTATGCGCCGAACATCCGCCGCGCCTTCGACCTGATCTCCGAGGCAACGCTGCTGTTGCGGCCCGAACCGGCGCGACTGACGATCAGCGTCACGCCGAGCTTTGCCACCAAATGGCTGATCCCGAAACTGCCGGAGTTCGTCGCGCACAACCCGCTGGTCGATTTGCGAATCCTGGCCAGCGAAAGCCTGTCGAGTTTTCAGGCCGATGGCGTCGACATTGCGGTCAGGCAAGGCCGCCTGCCCTTCGGCGCCGGCCTGATGGTGGATCTTTTGTTTCCACAGCAGATCATCGCCATCTGCAGCCCTGCCCTGCTGCCGACCGGCGCGAACGAGATCGCGCCGACCGACATCCAGCACCACGTCCTGCTGCACGACGCGCACAATCTATGGCCGGAATTCATGGAAAAGGCGCTCGGCCTGAGGATGGCCACCGAGGCCAAACGCATGCGCTTCAACCAGACGGGCCTCGCGATCGACGCCGCCATTGCCGGCCAGGGCATCGCGCTGGCCAGCCGGTTTCTCGTATCCGCCGACATTGCCGCCGGCCGGCTGGTGCAGCCGATCAACGCAGAGATGCGTGGGACGCACGATTTCTATGTCGTGATGCCGCGCAAGCAACGGCACCCAGAACCGACGCAAGCCGTGCGGCAATGGCTGCTGGATGAGGGCGATGCGGCGCGGCTGTGATGGATAGCCGATCTCCCCTTTTACCGCCGCCGAGCAATGTCGGCCGCCACTGCCTTCGCCTCGCGTCCAATTTCCCTGAGCAGACCGGTGACCGGATTGTAGAAGCCGACGAGGTAGAGGCCGAGTTGCGAGGCGCGGGCGTTGACGCCACTGCGCTCCGGCTGCAATTCCACGGGCAGAAACTTCTCGTAGCCCGGGCGATAGCCGGTGGCGAGGATGACGGCGTCGAAATTTTCCTGCCTGCCGTCGGTGTACGCAGCGCCGCGCTCGGTGAAGCCCGCTATGTCGGGCGCGATCTTGATGGCGCCTTTGGTGATGGCGTCGACCGTGCCGACGTCGATGACCGGGATGCGGCCGACTTCGTCGATCTGTTGCAGGATGCCCTGCTTCGGCCTGACGATGCCGTATTTCTCGAGCTTGCCCAGCGCGAAATCGAGGATGATCGGAAACATCCAGTCGTTCAGCGCCTGCGGCATCGGCCGGCTGGCGATGCCGACCATCTGGATCGGCACGCCAAACAGCTGGCGCGGCACGATGTGGACGCCCTTGCGCACCGAAATGGTCGGACGCGCGCCATTTTCCGCCAAGTCGAGCGCGATCTCGGCGCCGGTGTTGCCCATGCCGACGATCAGCACCGAGCGGCCGGCAAAGGGCGCCGCTTGCGTATAGTCGGCGCTGTGCAGCACCTCGCCCTTGAAAGCCTCGATGGCAGGGAGCCGGGGGACGATCGGCTCGGCATTGTTACCGCTGGCGATAACGACATGGCGCGCCTTGAGGTTGTCCGATCCTGTCTCGACCAGAAAACCGCCGTCCCCGAGGCGAATGGCTTTCACCGTCACGCCGAAGCGCGGGCGCAGATCGAATTTTTCCGCATAGTCGTCGAGGTAACGGACCACCAGTTCGCGCGGCACGTAGCGCGGATAGTTTTTGGGAAAGGGCAGGAACGGCAGCGACGAGAACGACTTGACCGTATGCAGATGCAGTCGCCGATAGTGCCGCCGCCAGGCGGGCGCGATCTCCTGCGATTTTTCGAGCAGGATGAAATCCACTCCTGCCCGCTTCAGGCAGGCACCGACCGCAAGGCCGGCAGGCCCGGCGCCGACAATAACGACAGTGGTGTCCAAGCGATTCTCCTCCCGCTAGCTCCTTAGGCTACGCGTAGAAGCGCAGGCGGGACAAGGCGCGCCTCACCTTCTCCCCTTGTTGGAGAAGGTGGATCGGCGCGCTAGCGCCGAGACGCCTTCGCATCGCGGCGCGCACGCTGCGCATCCTGTCCGGTCTCGGCTCACCCCCGGTGACGAATGTCTATCCCGGCAATCGCCCCATGCTGTCGGACGGGCTGCCTGTCGCCGGCCGCACCGCGGTCGAAGAGCTCTACGTGCATGGCGGCATGGGCCCAATCGGCATGCATGCCGCCCCCGCCACCGCGCGCTGGCTGGAAGAGGCCGTGGTTTCGGGCGATGGCAATCCGAAGCAGACATGGCTCCGGCCACAGCGATTTGCGGGATGGGAAGGGTGAGGCTGCGCGACGTCGTGTCGATCTAGCCCCCATCGGCCCGAAGGGAGGGCTGGCGTTGCTCCTAGCCGATATGCTCGGCGCGCAGCTTCTTCTTTATCTGCTCCAGGCCCGCCTCGCCGCCCGCCGCCAGTTCGTCGGCGATCCTTGCCAGCTCGTCATCGGCGTTGCGGTATTTGCTGCCCCAGGCGCCGAGCGTCGCCAGCACCGGCAACAGGTCGATGCCCGCCTCGGTCAGCTTATAGATCGCCTTGAGCTTGTGCGTGGGGTCGTCGCTTCTGGTGACGATGCCCTCATCCTGCAAGGTCTGCAGCCGCTCGGCCAGGGTGCGCGACGAGATGCCTTCGCCTGATAGCAGAAACTCCCGGAAGTGCCTTTTTCCGGCGAAAATCATGTCGCGGATGATCAGCAGCGTCCAGCGGTCACCGAGCAATTCGAGCGATAGGCTGATGGGACAGCCGGATCTTTCCCTGGTCGACATTTAAATGCTTCCATTTTTAAATCACTTTACTATTGACATCATTTTTCACTCGTGTCAATGGTTCCGAAAGTAAAGCAATCACCAACGCCGCCTGACCTGGCGCTGGTGACACCAGAGCTCAATCAGGAGAACAACGATGAGAAAACTGATCCTGCAGATGCAGATGTCGGTCGACGGTTTTGTCGGCGCGGCCGGCGATGAGCACTGGCAGCTCTGGGAATGGGGCGCCAACTGCCCGTGGGACGACGACTTGAAGCAGGATTTCAACGCGGTGTTCGCCGGCATCGATACCATTCTGCTCAGCCGCAAGATGGCCGAAGAAGGCTATCTAACCCATTGGGGCAATGCGGCAAAAAACTATCCGCACGATCCCTTCTACGCCTTTGCGCAGCGCATCGTCGAGGCGCGCAAGGTGGTGCTGAGCGACAAGCTCGCGGCATCGCGGTGGGAGCGCACGACGCTTGCCAGCGGCGACCTGCCGCGCGAGGTCAAGGCGCTGAAAGCTGAAGGTGAAGGCGACATGGCGGTGTTCGGCGGCGCCGGCTTTGCCTCGGCGCTGATTGCAGCGGGGTTGGTCGATGAGTTCCAGCTGTTCATCAATCCGGCCGCGCTGGGCGACGGCGAGCGGATTTTCGACCGTGGCGGCTTCCGGAAATTGCGCCTGCTCGGCTCTAAAGCCTATGCCTGCGGAATGGTGGTGAACCGCTACGCGCCGGCAATGTGAAGCAGTTCAGCGATTGAATCCGTGGACCGCTTCAACTCTTTGTTTTTGCGAGAACTCCGGACGGATCACCGCAACCCGCTCCTCGTGAACCTGCGCTAGAAATTGATCTCGACCGAAGCGGCACTTCGCTTTGCCGGCCCGTGAAACACCGCCTCGATGTTGTTGCCGTCGGGGTCGAGCAGGAAGGCGGCGTAGTAGCCGGGGTGGTAGGGCCGCTCACCCGGCGCGCCATTGTCGGCCCCGCCGGCATCGAGGCCGGCCCTGTAGAAGGCATCGACCATGGCGTTATCCCTGGCCTGGAAGGCCAGATGATGGCGCCCGGTCAGTTGTCCCCTCGCCGCCCGGCTGTCGAGGCTTGAGATGAACAGTTCGTCGGCCCAGAAATAGTCCTCGGCCTCGCCGCCGATCGGAATGCCGAGCACCTTGAAGACGGCTTCATAGAAGCGCCGGCTCGCCTTGAGGTCCCTGACCACCAGCTGGACGTGGTCGATGAGGCGGCCGCGATGCAGTTCCATGAGCGATATCTCCCGTCGCGAGACCACAAAGCTAGTGCCGCGGAGCGGCTCGTCAATTCGGCAGTCTATCTTGTCGGCGCGCTTGGCAGCCTTACACCCTGCTTTTGTCATATCCGGATGGACTTCCACGCAGACCGGATAAAAAATGCAACCGGATTGTCGGATTCGAAATCCCGCCAACGTCCTTCGGACGCAAGCGGCGCAACGGAGCTGGAGCGAGTGGCGCCGCATCGAAACCGATCTCGGGAGAAGAGCATGAACAATTCCTACCGTTGGGTGATCGTCGCGTGCGGCGCGCTGATGACCTGTGTGGCGCTCGGCGCGATGTTTTCGCTGGCGATCTTCCTCGAGCCGATGGCGCTCGACACCAACTGGTCGCGAACCGGCATTTCCAGCGCCATGACGCTGAATTTCTTGGTGATGGGTGCAGGCGGTTTCGCCTGGGGCGCCATCTATGACCGTGTCGGCGCCCGCCCGGTGGTTTTTGCCGGCGCGGTGCTGCTCGGCCTGTCGCTGGTGGTGGCGAGCCGAGCCCAATCGCTGCTGGTCTTCCAGCTGAGCTATGGCGTCATCGTCGGGCTGGCGGCCAGCGCCTTCTTCGCGCCGATGATCGCGCTGACCACCGCCTGGTTCGAGACCCATCGCAGCCTGGCCGTGTCGCTGGTCTCGGCCGGCATGGGCGTGGCGCCGATGACCATCTCGCCCTTCGCGCGCTGGCTGATCACGGCCTATGACTGGCGGACCGCCATGTTCGACATCGGCATCATGGCCTGGGTGCTGTTGCTGCCGGCCGTCTTCCTGGTGCGCCAGCCGTCGACGGCGGTCGCGGCAGCGGATGGCAGCGCGCCCGCGCCTGCCGCGGCCCCCGGCATGTCAGTCGGCCAGGCGCTGCGCTCGCCGCAATTCCTGGTGCTGGGTATGACCTTCTTCGCCTGCTGCGCGGCGCATTCGGGGCCGATCTTCCACATGGTGAGCTATGCCATGTCGTGCGGCGTGGCGCCGATGGCAGCCGTGTCGATCTACAGCGTCGAGGGCCTTGCCGGCCTTGGCGGGCGCGTGCTCTACGGCGTGCTCGGCGACAGGCTGGGCGCCAAGCCGGTGCTGATCGTGGGCCTCGCCATCCAGGCGGTGGTGATCGCCGCCTATCTCGCCGTCGGCAATCTCGAGCAGTTCTATCTCCTGGCGATCATCTTCGGCGCCACCTATGGCGGCGTCATGCCGCTCTATGCGGTTCTGGCGCGCGACTATTTCGGGCCGCGCATCATCGGCACGATACTTGGCGCCGCGACCCTGTTGTCCAGCCTCGGCATGTCGTTCGGCCCGCTCGCCGGCGGCATGATCTTCGACGCCTATGCCAGCTATTCCTGGCTGTTCATCGGCTCGGCGCTGATCGGACTCGGTGCTGCCGGCATCGCCATCGGCTTCCCGCCGCAGCCCGGCCGAGAGAGGCTGCAGGCGGCATGAGCGAAATTTCCCCTCGAGGGGAAATACTCATCACCCTGTCCCCGTTCCCGAGCGCAGCTCTTCCCTGCCCTCGTCGTCGCGGCTGAGCCTGGCGTCCGAGATCAGCACCACCGGGCATTGGCAGCGCTGCAGCACGCCGGTGGTCGTCTCGCCAAAGAAGAGTTCCTCGCCAGGGCGCCGCGCCACGCCCATGACGATCAGCGCCGCCGCCCTGCCGGCCTGGCGGGCAATGGCATCGGCGGCGGCGGCCCGGCTGCGGATGGCCGTCTCGATCTCGACGCCATAGCGGTCGGCTAGCGCGACGGTATCCTTCAGCACCGCCTCCCTGTGGCGATGCGAGACAGTGTCGCGCGGTTCGTCGCGGCCGACGCGCGCGACATAAAGTATCTTGACCCGAGCACCCGTGACCGCTGCAATCGCCAGTGCCATTTCGGCACCCCGGCGGGCGATCGCGGTGCCGTTGACCGGAACCAGAATCTTCCCGCCTTCAGGTCCTAGCCTTGGCATTTGGCGGCCGGCGCCGGTCGCCTTCAGCACCAGGCATAGCGGACCCTCGAAGGCGCCGGCGATCTCGTTGATGCGGCGGGTAAACCCACCTTTCGAGGTGACCGCGCGGCCGAGCCCGATCAGCAGCAGCCCATAGCCTTTGCGCGCCTCCTTGGCAACCGTTTCGGCCGAAAGCTCGGCCTCGTGGCGCCGCGTGACAGGCGCCGCGCGGGCCAGCTCCTCGTCCGAACTCCTGGCGGCCTCGCGGCTGTCCTCGGCACCCTTTTCGATCGGCTCGAGCTTCGCATCCGTGCCGGGCTCGGCCTCCTCCCCCTCGCCTCGGGCATGCAGCACCGTCGTCGGCCTGCCGGCGCCCACGACTCCTGCGAGGTAAGCGGCAAAGCGGCCGACAACGCCCTCATCGGTCACCACCAGCAGTCGTTCCAGATTGGCGATGAAGCCGCGTTGGTCGATCTCCTCGCGCTCCAGACGCTTCTTCTCGTTCTCGCCCATCGGCAAGCGGCCGAGTGCCCAACGCAAGGTCGGCGGCATGGCGAGCGTGGTGATGACGGCCATGGTCACGATCATGGTGAAAAGATTGTGCGACAGAACGCCGATCGACAGGCCAATAGAGGCGACGATGACTTCGGTCGAGCCGCGCGCGTTCATGCCGCAACCGACGGCGATGCCTTCCCTGCGGCTCATGCCGGCAAGCTCGGCGCCGATGAAGGCGCCGGCGAATTTGCCGAAGCTGGCGATCAGCACCAAAGCGGCCGTGAGTAGCGCAAGCTCGTGGTCGACAAGCACGGTGAGATCCGCCGAAAGGCCGGCGACGCCGAAGAAAACCGGCATGAACAGCGCCATGATGACGCCGCGCAATTGCCCTTCGATATGACGCGACAGGATCGGCGATTCCCCAACCAGTATGCCGGCGACGAAGGCGCCGAGCACGGTGTGGACGCCGATCAGATCGGTGATCAGCGCCATTGCGCCCATGATGGCGAGAATGACGGTGACGACGGCGTATTCGCTGCGGAACGTATCGTTGGTCCAGCGGATGGCGTCGAAGACGATGCGGCGGCCAATCGTGAAGGAAAACCCCATGAAGGCGGCAACGCCGACAATGGTGAAGGCAAGGCTGCCGAGCTCGAAGCGCCCCTTGGTGGCGATGCCGATGGTGATGGCGATGATCACCCAGCCGATCGTGTCCTCGATGATGGCCGACGAGACGATGGTCTGACCGAGATCGCGGCGCATGAAGTTCATCTCGCGCACCACCATGGCGACGATCTTGACCGAGGAGATCGACAGCGCCGTGCCGAGGAAGAGACCGGCGACAATGCGCTCGGTTCCGTCGGCCAGCAGCGAGGCCGGCATGAGCTGTGCGGCGGTGAAGCCGAGCGCGAAAGGCACGGCGACGCCCGCGGCGGAGATGGAAAAGCACGCACGGCCGACCCTGCGCACCAGCCGCAGATCCGTCTCCATCCCGGTGAGCAACAGAAGCATCAACACGCCGAGCTGTGCGATGGCGCTGATCATGCTCTTTTGGGTGGCGTCGCCTGAAAAGATCACGCGTTCTGCTTCCGGCAATAGCCAGCCGAGCAGCGATGGCCCGAGCAGGATGCCGCCGATGAGCTGACCCATCACCGCCGGCTGGCCGAGACGCTCCAGCAATTCGCCGATGCCGCGGCCGACGAGAAGCAGAAGGAGGATTTCGAGAACGAAAATGCCCTCGCTGGACATGCCGGTCTTTTCGGCTGCCAACGATGCGGCCGGCATGAATGCGAAGGCTGCCGCGGCAAGCGCGACCGACCGGCGCCGGTTGACCACGAAGGACATGCACCCCCTCATCGTGCCCGGTATAACGTTTGCGGGCGAGATCGGTTGCACGCCACGCTCCCTTGGCGCGCCGCAGGTTCCTCCTTACCTGAATCGCATAACGGGCCTATCTGACTGCGGATAAACCGCCGAGACCCGGGCCGGCGACGGAACATTTTCAACCGATTGCGCGTTGCGCGGATGGGGATGACCGGCGTCGTTTCGGCCGGCCATGGCGTTGGGAGGCGCGTGGCAAGGGATGTCCCAGGTCAAGACCGTGAAAACCGACGAAGCGGCTGCAGCGCCGCGGGCCTCTGATGCGTTCGCGCTGAAGCTCACCTCATCGGAATTCGTGGCCACCATGTCGCATTTCCACCGCGCCGAAATCGCCCGCATGGCCGGCTGGCGCGACCGGCTGGACCGTACCAGCAACTGGGCGATTACTGTCGTCGCCGCCATGCTCTCAGTCTCACTCTCGACGCCCAGCGCCCATCATGGGGTGCTGCTCTTTGCCATGCTGCTGACCACGCTGCTGCTATGGATCGAGGCGCGGCGCTATCGTTTCTTCGACGTCTACCGGGCCAGGGTGCGCCAGTTCGAGCGCTATTATTTCGCGCAGATTTTCTCGCCGCAGCCCGACTACGCCTCCAACTGGCTGGCCATCGTCGGCGAAGGCCTGCGTTCGCCGCGCTTCCTGATCTCGCAACGCGCGGCGTTGGTGCGCCGGCTGCGCCGCAACTACATTTTCATGTACACGATCCTGATGCTGGCGTGGGTGCTGAAGATCACGACGCCCAGTCTGCAGCGCGAAGGGTCGCCGATAGGCTTGGGCGCGTCATTTCTCGACGCCGCGCGCGTGGCGCAGCTCGGCCCGGTTCCAGGCATCTATGTCGTGTGCATGGTCGGGCTGTTCTATGTCGGCCTACTCGCAGCCGCTTTCCTCATCTCAAGCGACGAGGGCGAGCTTTCGCATGGCACCGTGCATGTCTGAGAGCGGCCTCGAAAAGCGCAATCTGCCGCGGTGATCTTCAGCAGACATTGTCGACCATCAGAGCGGTCGCTTCCGACCGGCTTGCGGCTTCCTCAACCGGAAGCCGTGCGCGATGGCGCTTGTAGGCGGTGAGCGCGATGACCAGCACGCAGCATACGGCGTTCAGCCAGTTGATCGCCGCCAGAGCGGGATCGTTCAGATTGATGTGGGCGTAGAGTCCCGTCGTGGCGTTGGCGCCTGTCCACAACAGCCAGGTCGCGTAGGAAATCGCCGACGCCCCGTGCCTGTCCCGGGCCACCCGCACGATCTGCGGCAGGTAGGACACCACCCGCAAGCCATTGAAAATAGTGAAAAGATAAAAAGACAGATCAGCAAGTGTCATCCGAAACCCCTGTCATGGCCGGACGTCCCATAGCGTTCCTTGCAGTGGCGGCATGTGAGCCCGTTCACATGCCGGTTTCGATTTCCTGTTGCGGCCCGGCATCCGGATTCTTTCGCCATGGGGGCGTTCGCCGTGAGCCAGCCCGACGAGGTCGACATGAACCAGATCTTGTTTCGGCCGACGGCGCGGGAGTGCTAAACAGATCTCGTGCTTGGGCAAAGTTCGGGTTGACCGCTGCCAAGCGCGCGGCGACTATCCCTGCAACGTGCAGGAGGACATGAGAATGGACGAACCCGATCGCTGGCGGCACATGGCGAGCGCCCCCAAGGACGGCAGCCGCATCCTGGTCACGGTCAGGCCATCGGAACAGGGGCCGGCCGAGGTCGACCTCGCTTACTGGTCGCGCGCCGACCAGTTCGGCACGGAGGGCTGGCGCTCTTCCGATTCGTCGCCAGGACGGGTGATCGAATACCCCGAACCGGAGTTGAAATGCTGGATGCCGCTGCCGACGGCCAATCTGAGCCGGGCTTCAATGCCAAGTCCGTGGCAAGGCGAAGACGTCCCGCTGCTCGACGGCTCCGGGATATGATCTCGGCGGGATGACCGTAGGAAATACGCTGCCGGCCCAATACTTGACGGCCTTACTTCGGCCGACGCACCGATCGCACCATGCCGCCCGGGCCGCTGCCGCAAAAGAAGCGGTCGCCGCCGTCGGATTCGAGCCCGGAAACGCCCACCCCCGCCGGCATGTCGAGCCGTTCCAGCACCTTGCCAGTTTGCGGATCGACGCGCCGGACATCGCTCTGGTCGCCTTCCCAGGTGCCGTGCCAGAGCTCGCCATCGACCCAGGTCACTCCGGTGACGAAGCGGTTTGAGTCGATGGTGCGCAGGATTTTCCCGGTCTCGGGATCGATCTGGTGGATCTTGCGCTCCCGGTTCTGCCCCACCCAGAGCGTGCCCTCGGCCCAGGTCATGCCGGAATCGCGGCCGCCGCCGGGCGCCGGGATGGTGGAGAGCACCTTGCCGGTATCGGGGTCGATCTTCTGGATGCGGTCCCCGGCGAGCTGGAACAGATGCCGGCCGTCATAGGCGGTGCCGGCATGTGCCGCGACATCGATCGAGCGCAGCGTCTCGCCGCTTGCCGGATCGAAGGCGGTCAGCCGCTCGCCCGTCGCAAACCAGACATTCTGTCCGTCGAAGCTCACGCCGTGCACGGTGTCGACATCAGGAAAGGGCCCGTATTCGCGCAGGATTTCCGCTGCTGAATGTTTCATGTCCTGGTCCTCGATCATGGTCACCTTTCCTAGCCGTTCGGCAGCGGCGACGGGAGTAACAAGGTGGTCGTGAAACCAGCGACCGGTGGCGTCATCCAGCGCCGCGCCCGGCCGTGGCCGAAGGACTGCACTTTGCCGGTCTCGGCCAACTGCTCGAGCGCCCGCTGTACGCTGCGCTGTCCGGCGCCCAGCGCCAGCGCCAACGCCGAGCTGGCCCAGGATTCACCATCAGCCAGGAAGGCCAGCACCGCGGCGTGCCGCTCCTCGATCGGCCGCGCCAGCACCGCCACGGAGCCTGCTTCGCGCGGCTTTAGCGCGAAGCCCTGGCTGGTCGCGCCTATGCCCGCCAGCGGCCGCAATTCGGCGCGCAGCCGGCCGATCTCGACCCGCAGCCTGGCGCGATGCGATTCATCGGCATGCCGGCCGCCAAAGGCGCGGGCAATCAGCGTCGCCCTCGGCACATCCGCCGGCCAGGCTTCGGCAAGCGCGCGCGCCAGCGCAAACAGCACCGGCCTCGTTGCCAGCGAGATCGTTGTTTCCTGCTTGTGCACGATATAGCGGAACGTATCGACGACCAGCGCGCGCGACGCCTGCAGCGCTTCGACCTCTTCGAGCAACAGCGGATGCTCCTCGCCGCCTGCGATCAGCCGCGCCGCCGGCGTCTCCAGCGCCAGGAAGGCGCTGTCGACCTCCGCCATAAGACCCGGAATGCCGGCCCGGCGGGCGGCATGGCGCGCCCACTCAAGGGCTGCGCGCGCGGCCTTCGTCTTCAGGCGCCGCATGGCGATGCCGGCAACCGCGAGTTCATGCGCGGCGCGTGAGGCCGGCGGAAGCGGCGACGGATCGAGCCCAGCCAGCACGTCTTCAGCCTCGTCGAGGCGGCCGATCAGCAGCAGGCGGCGCACTTTGAGATGCCCGGCATGCGCCGCGTTCAGCCGGTCGCCATGCTTTTCCAATGTCGACCGCGCCGCGTCGAGCGCCTTGGACGGCCAGCCGAGATCACGCGAAACAAGTGCGATCTCGGCTTCGGCGACAACGCACCTGGCGCGCGCCACCGCCTCCTTTGGACCGAAGGCACGGCCGGCCCTACGCAACAGTACTTTGGCGCGATGGAAATCGCCGAGCTGCGCCATGGCAATGCCGCGCAACGCCAGCGCCGGGGCATCCTCGCGCAAGGCGACGCGGTCGAGTGCCGCCAGCGGATTGCCCGCCGCCAGCGCCAGCCCTGCCGCGGTGATCAGCGAGTCCATGCAAATCCCGTCACATTTGTAACTCCCACCGCTCCCCTTATCGGCCCTAACTTAAGTCACCACCGCCAAGCAGCAAGCCGCGGACGGCGACCTAGCCATCTGGACTGGTTGAAGACGCCCAGGCCTGCGTTGACGGCAATATTCGCATTCGCTAGCCTGAGCATCTCAGACAGTCGTGTTAAGCTTCTCAATAAGGAAAAACCGACCATGCCTGCTTCCGAGGACTTCGAGCCCACCGTGCGGCCTCGCCACCCCTGCTGCGGTGGCCCGCCTGCAAATGCCGTCACATTTGTAACTCCGCCCTCGCCGCCTCGCGGCCCTAGCCTGCCTCACGATCAACAGTCAACGACAAGCCACAACGGCTCAACAACTGGCAAAGGAAACAAGCAATGACCAAGCACGTGGCAATGAAGACCCCACCGGTCGTTTCAAGGCAGGAATGGGAAGCCGAGCGCGAAAAGATGCTGGTGAAGGAAAAGGCAACGATGCGCGCCAGGGACGCGCTGTCGGCCGAGCGCCGGCGCATGCCATGGATGGAAGTAGACAAGGCCTATGTGTTTGAAGGTCCCAACGGCAAAGCGAGCCTGCTCGATTTGTTCGAGGGCCGGCGGCAGTTGATCGTCTACCGCGCCTTCTACGAACCCGGCGTCCACGGCTGGCCCGAACATGCCTGCCGCGGCTGTTCGCTCGGCGCCGACCAGGTCGGCCATCTCGCCCATCTCAACGCCCGCAACACCACGCTTGCCTATGCCTCGCGCGCGCCGCAGGCCGACATTGTCAGCTTGAAGCGGCGGATGGGTTGGGAGATGCCCTGGTACACAATCACCGACAGTTTCGACAAGGATTTCGGCGTCGACGAATGGCACGGCCACAACGTGTTCATCCAGGACGGCAAGAAAGTGTATCGCACCTACTTCATCAACAACCGCGGCGACGAGCAGATGGGCACGGTCTGGAGCTACCTCGACGCAACGCCGCTCGGCCGCCAGGAAATCTGGGAGGATTCGCCCGAAGGCTATCCGCAGACCGAGCTCTACAGCTGGTGGAACTGGCACGACAATTACGACGCCGCACCCGACAAGACGTGGGAGGAAGTGTCGGCGGCCGGCGAAGCCGCGTTCCGCAACAAGGACGGCAAGTAAGGACCTGGAGCGGCGCCCATCCAGCTTGGTTTCCTGTCCCTCACGGGACAGGAAACCCGGGCATTGATCATCAAGGGATTACGACCATGAGCGATATCGGCACAGGCACCGGCAGTGAGGTCCCTCAACGCTCCGATGCAGTTTCTCTCCGCACCGCCGACTGGCTGTGCCTCGCCGCGGCCCCTGTTTTCGCCGTGATGGCGCTGCTTACCTGCATTCACGCTGGCGACGGCGTCATGTCGTGCCTGGGGGCCGATGCCTCCCCGTTCACCGGCATGCCGCTGATGTATCTCTTGATGAGCGCCGTCCATCTGGCGCCTTGGCTGCGCGTGATTTCCGGCCGGCCGGTCCGGCGATAGGCTGGACCGCCGCCGCCATGCTAACGCTCTTTACGTCGGAGAGAGACTATGAAGCTGGTCAGGCTGAGAGCGCCGGGCGGGTTGGACAAGCTAGACCTGGTCGAGGAGGATCAGCCCCGGCCTGGGCCGGGAGAAATGCTGGTCAGGATTCGCGCCTGCGCGCTGAATATGCGCGACGATTTCGCCGTACAAGGCAAGGTGCCGCTCGCCGACGGCCGCGTGCCGCTGTCGGATGGCGCCGGCGAGGTGATCGCGATCGGTGACGGCGTCGACACGTTCAAGCCGGGCGACAGCGTCGTCAGTGTTTTCTACCCCTGGTGGCTGGCCGGCGACATGAGATCCGATACAAGCCGCGACATTCCCGGAGACAGTTTCGACGGCTTCGCCAGCGAGTATGTGTGCATGCCGGCGCAGGCCTTCACCAAGGCGCCGGCGGGCTATACGCATCTCGAGGCGGCAACGCTGACCTGCACGGGCGTCACCGCCTGGCGCGGCCTGGTGACATGCGGCAAGGTAAAGCCCGGCGACACGGTGCTGATCCTTGGCACCGGCAGCGTGTCATTGTTTGCGCTGCAATTTGCCAAGGCCGCCGGCGCAAGGGTCATGGCCACGTCGTCCGATGAAGGGAAGCTGGAGAAGCTCAGACGACTCGGGGCCGACAGCGTCATCAACTACAAGGCGGTGCCGGAGTGGGGCGGCAGGGCCAGGGAACTGACGGACGGTCGCGGCGTCGATCATGTGATCGAGGTCGGCGGACCGGCGACGCTGCCGCAGTCGATAACGGCCTGCCGGACAGGCGGGCATATCGCACTCATCGGCGTCCTGACCGGCTTTGCAGCAGAAATTTCGATCCCGGCGCTGTTTTCGAACCAGATCCGCATCAGCGGAATTTCCATCGGCAGCAAAGCTGACCAGCAGGACATGATCCGTGCCATAGAGGTCAACCGCCTGAAGCCCGTCATCGACAGCAGCTTTCCACTGCAGGATATCGCCGCCGCCTTCAGGCATTACGAAGCGCAAAGGCATTTCGGCAAGATCTGCCTCGAGCTTTAGACCCTGCGATCGGCATTCCTACCCAGCGGCCGGCGCCAGCGTCCCGCTTGCCATCAGGCCCCAGAGTTGATCGGCGGTCAGTTGTCTGGCCGAGCCGTCGTAGGCCACCCGGCCGAGGCTGAGCACCACGATCCTGTCGGCCAGCGCCCTGACCGTCGACAGGTCGTGCGTGACCAGGATGACGCCGGTGCCGCTGGCGGCGATCGAACGGATCAGTTTGACGACCTGCGCGGTCTGCTTGACGCCAAGCGCGGCGGTGGGCTCGTCGAGGCAAATCAGCTTGACGTGATCGGCAAGCGCGCGGGCAATGGCGATGGACTGCCGCTGGCCGCCCGACAGCGAGCGCACCAGAACGTTTTCGTCGCGAAGCGTGACGCCCAGCGCGGCAAGCCGGGCACGACACTGCTCGGCGGCCTTTCGGTCGTCGCGAACCGGGAAGACACCGAGCCAACGCCGCGTTTCCTCACGCCCGAGGATCATGTTGTGGGCGACGCTGAGGTTTGGGCAGAGCGCCAAATCCTGATAGACGGTCTCCAGGCCGGCGCCGCGTGCATCCTGCGGGCTCCTGAAGGAAATCGGCTGGCCCTCGAGGGTCATCGCGCCGGCATCGGGCTGGATGGCGCCCGAAATAATCTTCACCAGCGTCGACTTGCCGGCGCCATTGTCGCCGAGCAGACAGACGATCTCGCCTTTGCCGACCGTGAAGCTCGCCTCTTCCAGGGCCGTCAGCGCGCCGTAGGATTTGCGGGCGCCGGCAATTGAGAATGCCGGACCTTGCGGGGCTTCTCCATTGCCCGCCGTCACGGCAGGGCCGGCCGATGCGACGGCACCATTGTCCGCCACCGTGAAGTTGGTCGCGGCCACCAGGGCGCGCCGGCCGCGAAAACCGATCGCAGCCTGGTCGGCCACCAACGCCAGCAACAGCATGCTTCCCACTGAAATGGATTGCCACCATGATTGCAGGCCGACGAAGATCAGTCCTGCATTGAGGATGCCGATGGTGGCAACGCCGATGGCGATGCCGAGCGGCCGGCCGGAGCCGCCGGAAAAAGCGACGCCGCCAAGGATCGCGGCGGTGAGCACGTCGAGCTCGAAGCGAACGCCGATGGTCGGCGTGATGCTGCCGAGACGACCGGCGATCAGAACCGAGACCAAACCGATCAGCAAGCCATTGGCGGCGTAGAGGCCAACCACCGTGCGTCCCACAGGAATGCCGCAGAGTTCGGCCGCGCGTGGGTCGCCGCCGATGGCATAGATTCTTAGTCCCGTGACCGTGCTGGTCAGGACAAAGGCTCCGGCGACAAAGACCAGCGCGGCGATGACCACGGTGTACTGGATGCCGAAGATCTTGCCCCGCCCCAATTCGAGCAGAGCCTCGGGAAAACCATAGACCGCGGTGCTGGAGACGACGAAGGCAAGGCCGCCATAGAGCGCCAGCATCGCCAGCGTGACGATCAACGGCGAGATGCTCAGCCTGCGCACCAGCAGACCGTTGAGCAGACCGAGCAAAAGGCCCAGACCCAGGCCGACGCAGATCGCCAGCAGCGCGCTCTGCGTCGCCACTGCAACCTTGGCAGTGATGATGCCGATCAAGGCGACCATGCTGCCGATGGAGAGGTCGACAAAGCCGGCGATCAGCAGCGCGGAGGTGCCGAGCACGGCAATCAGGATCGAGGTCGAGTTGACGCCGATGACGACGAAATTGTCGAGGCTGAAGAACGATTTGTTCAACAGCGAGAAAGCGACGATCAACCCCAGCGCAACCAGGGCAAGGCCGACGCGGCCCGAGGCTTCGCCGGGCGGCTTGGTGCCGGGCAGCAGGGATGAGGCTGCTTGCATCGGCAGCCGCTCGGATCGAACATTGTCTGTCATCATGCCCAACCGGACTCAAGGATAGGAACCGGCCGGCCAGCACGGCTGGATCCGGCCGGCGCAACACATTGGGCGCTACTTTGCCTCGGATGACCAGGGGAAATTCACATACTGGTCGCGCGTATCGTAGCAAATGTTGCCGTACATCCTGAGATAGATGTCGCGGCGCTTCGGGTCCTTGTAGACCGCGGCCGGATCGGCCACGTCGGCCTCGTATTGGGCCATGTAGTCGCTGGTCAGCGCCACGGGGAGGATATCCATCGCCTGCGGGATGCTCTTGCCCTCCAGCCAGTCGGCGGCGTGCTGGCCCATGGCATAAGCGAAGACCGGCGACGCCAGGCTGATGCTTGCCTTGTAGGGACCGCCGCCTTTCTTGATCGCGGCGACCGCCTCCGGCTCGCCGTCGATGCCGCCAAGGAACTGGTCCGGCCGCGCCTTGCCCGCCGCTTCCAGCGCAGCCAGCGCGCCGAGCACGACGGTGTCGGCGCCGAGCACGACATCGACGTCGGGATGGGCCTGGAGAATGGTGCTCATCGTGGCAAAGCCGCCTTCCTTGTTGACGGGATTGGGCGAGATGTCGGCGACGATGGTGACGCCTGGCATAGCCTTGAAGATGTCGCGCATGGCGGCAAAGCGCGGCGCCAGGAATTCCATGCTGTCATGCGACAGGATGACGACATTGGCCTTGCCGCCGAGCTTGTCCTTTATGTAGGCCGCGGCCGCTTCGGCCAGCACCTTGCCGGTCTCGTATTGCGGCGCGTTGAGCAGCGACGTCGCCGGCGGCGGCACGATGGTGCCGACATAGGCGCCCGACCAGATAAGCTCCTGCAGGCTGCGGCTCATCGAGGCCGGGTCCACGGGGGCTGCGACCAGACCGCCGATCTTGGAGGCGAGAAACAATTGCACCTGCTCGACCCCCTTGGCGGCGTCATTGTTGGCAAGCGCGCGGCGATATTCCAGGCCGCGATCCTTGGCGGCGGCGGCCAGGCCGCGGTCGACGCCCTGCATGAATTCACGCTCGTTGTCCTGCGCGAAGGCCAGCACCTTGCTCAGGCCGGGCGGTGGGCTGCAGGCCGGCGCCTTCGGGTCGAACGGCGCAAATACCGCCGGCTTGGTGAGCCCGGCCGGGCCGTCCTGCGCGCTTGCCAGGACGGTACCGCCCGCGAGCACAGCGGCAACGCCGAGCAGCGTCGCCAGCATCATGTTCCTGTCAGATCGCATTTTACTTCCTCCCTGTCGTTGATTGTTGCCGCGCTTCGTAAGCCTCGCGGTCGCTACTCTTCCCAGTCTCCCCAGATACCCACCTTCCCGCTTGCAAGTCAAAAGTTTTTCCAGTGGAATTAATTAATCAGAGATAGTCGGGTGACTCGCCCACGCGATCACGCCTTGGCGATCAGCGACTGGACGGCTTTGGCCAATTCCGTGCCGAGCACGCGATGCGCGTCGCTGTCGAGGTGAATGCCGTCTACCGCGCTCGATTCGACGACGTCGCCGGCGTTGAAGAAGGCGGCGCCGGCGCGCCGGGCCGCATCGCGGAACAGGCCGGCAAAGTGCATCGACTTTGAAGCGCCGCCCAGGAACATCTGGCCGAACCAGTCGACCTCCAGCATCGGCGGCGGCGCAACAATCAGGACCGCGGGCGCCACGCCTGCGGGGCCAGCTTCGCTGCGCAGCACAATTCTGGCCAAGATCTCAATAGAATCAGCGACATCATTCGGCGTTACCGAGAACCTGTGCTTGAGATCGTTGGTGCCGAGCATCAGGATGACGAGGTCGAGCGGCATATGCGTTTCCAGGCACACCGGGAGCGATTTGAGCCCGTTCTTGTGGAGACCTTCGATCGGATCGTCGTGCAGGGTGGTGCGCCCGCCCTGCCCTTCTTCGATCACATCCCATCCGCTGCCGAGCTGGCGGCGCATGATGCCCGGCCAGCGCCGGTCGGGCGTGAAGCGGTGCCGTCCGACCCGGGCCAGGGTGGGAATGGCGCCATAGGTATTGGAATCGCCAAAGCACATGATGGTCCGGGTCTGCGTCACGGCATTGCTCCTCCAGGCCTGCATACTTTGAACGACAGCAGGCCGGCCGGCGTCAACTACATTTTTCCATCGGGTGGATTTAAGTGTTGCCTTGCCATGCCCGCATTGCTACGTCAGCGCTTTGATCGGCTCGCCTTGCGGCCAAACTCCTTGCGCAGGGGAAAGCGTGACCGGAACCAGCTTCTTCAGTCTCGAAAAGATCGCCGAGGGCCGCAGCGGCGGAACCACGCAGGCCGAGAGCCGCATCTACAACGAACGCCTGATCGTCTCGCTCATCCGCCGGCACGGGCAGCTGGCCAAGACCGATTTGACGCGGCTGACCGGGCTGGCCGCGCAAACCATCACCACCATCGTCAACCGCGCCGCCGACAACAAGCTGCTGCTGCGCCTGGAGCCTTTGCGCGGACGGCTGGGGCAACCCTCGGTTCCCTATGCGTTGAACCCGAAAGCCGCGTACGCCTTCGGCCTCAAGGTCGACCATCGCAGCGCCGATGTCGCCCTGGTCAATTTCGTCGGCGACGTGATGGCGTTCGAACGCACACTGTTCGACTATCCGACGCCCGTCGAGGTGATGAAATTCGCCAAGGGCGCCATCGCGCGCATGTGCCGCAAGCACAGATCGATAGAGCAAGACCGCATCGCGGGTCTTGGCATCGCCTCGCCATTCCATCAGTGGAACCTGAGCGAAGAGGGCGCGGTGCCGGCGAGCAGGCTGGATGCCTGGAGGGAAATCGACATTCGCGCCGAACTGGACCGGGCGTTCGACTGGCCGGTGTTCCTCTACAACGACGCCACGGTGTCGGCCGCGGCCGAACTGATGTTTGGCGCCGGCGGATCGCGCGCCGACTTTCTCTATGCCTATGTCGGGCACTTCATCGGCGGCGGCCTGGTGCTCGATCATCACTTGTTCCCCGGACGAAACAAGCTGGCCGGGGCGCTGGGCGACATGCCGGTGCCCGCGCCGGGGCGCAAGGGCGACCGCATGATGCCGTTGCTGCGCGTCGCTTCGCTGCATTCGCTCGCCGGCAAGCTCAACGACCAGGACAATGGGGACAAGGATGCCGGCCGCATCTGGTCGTCGCCCGACGATTGGGGCGACCTTGGAGAGCCGCTCACCGCGTGGATCGATGAGGTTTCGGACGGGCTTGCCTATGCCGCCCGCAGTGCCGTTGCCTTGCTCGACATCGACAATGTGGTGATCGATGGCGCCATACCGAATGGCGTGCGCAAGGAGATCGCCAAGGCCATGCGCAGAAAGCTGGCGCGGATCCTTGTCGATCGCCCCGAGCCGTTCTCCGTCATCGAGGGGACGTTTGGCCATCTCGGCCCCGTTATCGGCGGCGCCAGCATTCCGTTGCTGGTGAAATATTCGAACGACAAGGAATTGCTCTTCAAGGAATAGGCGCGCAGCCGCCGGCACCAGGCATTTCGAACTGTGAGACTTGTCACATACCTGCTCGTGAAGCGCGTGCTACTTGCACCCTGCGGTCGGTCGACGCCGAAAGAAATCGCCTGCCATGGTCTGGCGGTGACGGGCCTTTCACTTTATGCTGTGGCAGGTTGCATACTCTCAACGGACCTTGATGCCGCAAGCGGTGTTCTCGTCGGCGTCAGGCCGCGACCAGGAGTTTTGTCATGCTCCGACTTTGCGGATTCATCGCGGCCTTCATCCTTGCCGGCCTCACAAGCTTTGAGGCCTGCGCCGATCGAAGGGTCGCGCTCGTCATCGGCAATTCCGATTATCGCGACATCCCGGCGCTGAAGAACCCGGCCAAGGATGCCCAGGACGTATCGGCCACGTTCCGGCTGGCGGGCTTCGAGGTTTTCGTCGCCGAGAATCTCACCAAGCAGCAGTTCGAAGGCCAGTTCCGGGACTATCTGGCCGCCGCCGACGGCGCCGATCTCGCCGTCGTCTACTATTCCGGGCACGGCTTTCAGATCGGCGGCGAGAATTTCCTGATACCGGTCGACGCCTCGTTGAAGAAGGCGGCCGACATCGAGGTCCAGGCCATCAAGCTCAACGACGTGCTGGAGCAGTTGCGCTCGAAGTCGAAGATCCAGGTGATCATCCTCGATGCCTGCCGCAACAACCCCTTCCCGCGCAACAATTACTGGCTGCGCGACCAGCTTGTCACCGCCGGCAATACCGGGCTGGCGCAGGTGCGAAGCTCGCTCAACACGCTGATTGCCTTCGCCACCGAACCAGGTGCGGTCGCCTATGACGGCAGCGGCGATCTCAGCCCGTTTTCATCGGCGTTTTCGCGGCGCGCGCTGGCGCCGAACCAGGAGATCCGCACGGTCATGTCGGCGGTGCGCCGCGATGTCGTGCAGGCCACCAACGGCATGCAGGTGCCATGGGAAAATTCCTCGCTAATCGACGACGTGGTGCTGGTGCGCCGCAACAATCGGCCTTCGCTGCCGCCAGTGCTGGAGAAGGTAGTGCTGTCGGGGGTCGGTCCTGTCGCTCTCGGCCTGCCGGAGCCGGTCGATGTCGATGGCGGCGCTATCAGCGTCAGCATCGAACGTCCGCCAGCAATGGGCCGTCTGGTGCTGGACGGCAAAGACGTCGCGATGGGCGAACCGATTGCCGGCAAGGACCTGCCGCGCCTGCAGATGGATATCCCCAAAGGAGCCGCCACGCAGGACGAGGTGGATATGCTGGCCTACGCCACGCATGACAATTGGGGCGGCGGAAGCCAGGGCATATTGGTGTTCCGCGTCAAGAGCGGCGAAGGTGCGGCGGGTCAGCAGATCATGGCTTCGCTCGAGGCCGAGCAGAAGCAGCAGGTGCTGGAGCGCGGCATCCACATCACCGGCGCTGCCGAAGCGATCGAGAACCGCAAGCTTGATGTTCCCGTCGGCGTCGGACCGGTCGCGCTCAATCTGGATTTCCCGACCGACGATCCGGCGGTCAGCCTGAAGGTCTCTGGGTATCCGGCAACGGGAACGCTGTCATTGCCTGATCGAACCTTGTCGCCGCAATCCAGCCTTCTGGCCGGTGAAGTCGACCATCTCCGTTACGAGCCGCAGATCGGCGCCGGCGCGCCGGTCGAGGTCGGCTTCGAAATCCGGGCCGACAGCAGCTCGGCTAAGCCCGCGACAATGAAGCTGTCGCCGACGGTCGATGCCTGCGATACCGCCGCCGGCGAGCCTCTCGACCTGCAAGGGGTGGTGCCCGGCCTGCTGCCGAACGAGATCGGCGCCGGTGCGGTGGCAGCCTGCGAGGCGGCCGTGAAAACCTATCCAGACGTCGCCCGCTTCCACTACGAGCTCGGCCGCGCCCTGCTTGCGGCAGGCCAGGTTAGAGAGGCCAGGACAGCCATCGAGGACGCCGCCAAGAAAGGCCATGTGCGCGCCGTCTTCGAACTCGGCTATCTCAACGCAACCGGAACCGGAACGACCATAGACCGCACCCAGGCCAACGCTCTCTACAAGGCTGCCGCCGACAAGGGTGATCCTTACGGTATGACCTCGTGGGGACGCGCGCTGTTCAATGGCTATGGCGTCAACCGCGATACGGCCAAGGGCCTCGACCTGCTGCTCAAGGCGGCGGCCATGGGGCACACCTATGCCATGAACGATCTTGCCGCCATCTTCACCGAGGGCCGCAACGGCGTGCCTGCCGATCCGGCCCGCGCCGTCGCCTTCCTGCAAGCGGGGGTGCAGCGCCAAGACATGTATTCGATGAACCTGCTCGGCCGCAATTACCTCGCCGGCCAGGGCATCGACAAGGATCCGAAGACGGCGCAGGCCCTGTTCCAGCAGGCCACCGATCTTGGCCAGCCCTACGCGCCCGGCAGCCTCGCCCGCATGTACAGGGATGGCGCCGGTGTGCGCCAGGACCCGGCGGAAGCGCAAAGGCTGTTCGAACTGGCGACCACGCGCGGCGATCCGTCGAGCGCCTATGATCGCGCGGCGCTTGAAATGGCGAAAGGCGACAAGGCCGATCAGGCTGTCGCGGTGCGCTTCCTGGCATTCGCCGTCGCGCTCGATCTGCGCAAGGAGCTGCCGGACGCCAAAAAGGGCCTGGCGCAGTTCGGCACCAAGCCGAAAACGGCAGCTTTGGACGCCCTGCGTCGAGAGCTCAAGTCGAAGATTCCCGCGTCCGGTTCGCTGGACACGCAACTGGTCAATGCGGCCCGGGGGGTCTGGGAAGAAGCCAATCCGCGTCGGGATTTGTTCTGAACAATAAGGAGGCCATGGTGGGCAAGGCATTCAAGCAGACATTCGGGCAGGCATTCATCGGGATAATTCTATCCGGCGTTCTGGCCGGGCTCATGGGCTGCACCTCGGTGTCGCCGATGTTTGAGCCGGCATCGCCGGTGAAACATCGCAAGGTGGTTCGCGCAGCACCCCAGCCAAAGGTGGTCAGATTCAAGAAGGCGGCCACCGGCAAAGTGATCAAGCCGGCCGAGGAGATCCCGCAAAAGCCGCCCGTCATTCCCGCTCTCGGCGGTAGCGGCGGAGGCGGTGGGGCTGGCGGCGGCGGCGGCGGTTGGGGATGAGATCGTCGACCAAGGGCGCTGCACTCAGCGGCCCCAAAGGGTCTTGCTAAGATCCGCATGAGCCTTGGACAACGTCAAGCCGAAATCGTCCATCCCTGTCGCGGCATCGGTTGGCCAGCGGACAATTCGGCGCAGCGCTGCACGGAAAAGGCAGCGGACGAACGCTGCCAGTGCAGAGGCCACGACCGCCGCCGGATCGAGTCTGCGAGCCGCCAATGCCCGATGGGCCTGTTGTGTTTCGAGATAGCGGGCCAGCGCAACATCGTGACGCGATGGTGCGCCAAGCTCCTGCCGGTCGCGCCCGGGGTCGTCATGCCAGATGGGCCACTCGGTCGGGCTAGGGTGATGCACGGTATCCTCCTGCGAAAAGAGATCCAGTGCGAACAATCTCCTCAAGCGCCGTGAGCAACGCGTGGGAACCTGCGTGATGGAATCGTGAAAAGCGCCTCGGCGGCGGAATAAGTGTTGAAATGGACCGAGCTTGAGCGGATCGTCGTCGCGCTGTGACCGTGGCGGATCCGATGACCGGACCTTATCTTCACCTGCTGGGTGGTTTCGACTTTGCCGGCGTCGGGGCCACGGTTCCAGCCATCAGCCGCAAGGCGCGTGCGATGGTCGCCTATCTCGCGCTGCAGTCGGGGCATTCGCAGTCGCGCGAGAAGCTGGCGACCCTGCTCTGGGGCATCAACAGCGAGGCGCAGGCGCGAATGAGCCTGCGGCAAGCGGTATCGTCTGTCAGGAAGGCCATGCAGACGTGCGGCGGCGGCCGCTTCCTCACCGATGGCAACAGCGTCGCTCTGCATCTCGACGGCCTTGATTTCGACGTCGCGCGGTTCGAGGCGCTGGTCGCCAGCCCGGCACCCGAAGACCTCGAACTGGCGCTCAATGTCTACCGCGGCGACCTGCTCGACGGCTTCGGCCTGAAGGAGGAGCCATTCGAGGACTGGCTGAGGATCGAACGCGAGCGGCTGCGGGCATTGGCCGTCGCGGCGCTCGACAGGCTCGTCGCGCATTATGCAGCGACGAACGATCCTGCCGCATGCGTGCGCGCGGCAGCGCGCCTGCTGGCCATGGACCCGTTGAGGGAGGATGTCCACCGGGCCCTGATGCGCGCCTATGCGGCGCAAGGCAGGACCAATCTCGCGCTGAAGCAATATGAGCACTGCCGCACCGCGCTTCTACGCGATCTCAAGCTGCAGCCGGAGCCGGAGACGCGGCAATTGTTTGAGACGCTGCGCACACGCCGCACAATGGCGCCGGCACGGCCACCCACGACCGATGCGGATGACGCTACCGGCTTCAGCCACGAACTCGCAGCCCCCCCGACCCACTATGTCAAATCGGCCGGGATCAACATCGCGTATCAGGTGACCGGCGACGGTCCGGTCGACCTGATCCATGTGCCGGGATGGGTCTCCAACCTCGACCACGCCTGGGGCTCGCCGCGGCTTTCGCATGTGCACCGGCAGCTCGGCACTTTCTCGCGCCTAATCCGCATGGACAAGCGCGGCACCGGGCTCTCGGACCGCAATGTCGGTCTGCCGACCCTGGAAGAGCGGATGGAAGATGTGCGGGCAGTGCTGGATGCGGTTGGCTCGAAGCGCACGGTGCTTTTCGGCAGCTCCGAGGGCGGCCCGATGTGCATGCTGTTCGCGGCGACCTATCCCGAGCGCACAGCGGCACTCGTGCTCAATGGGGCCTACGCCCGCGGCAGGTGGTCACAAGACTATCCGTGGGCGAAGACAAGCGAGCAGGTGGAAGAGGATCTGGCGATCGTCGAGAAAGAATGGGGAGCGGCGGCGGATATGAGCAACGCGGCGCCCAGTCTGATGAGCGACACGTTCGAGACAGAATGGTTCGCCGCCTATCTCAGGAATTCTGCCTCGCCCGCCGACGCGATCGCCCTGTGGCGCTGGGGAGCCGAAATCGATGTTCGCGACATTCTGCCTGCTGTCCATGTTCCGACACTGATCATGCAGACGACTGGCGACGGCTGGGTGAAGCGGGAAGAAGGACGTTACCTGGCGACGCACATCGAGGGCGCCCGATACATTGAGTTCGCCGGCCGCGACCACGTCATCTGGGGCGAGAATTCCGATCGGATCGTCGACGAGATCCAGGCTTTCGTCACCGGCGCCTTGCCGGCGGCCCCAGGCGAACGGCTGCTTGTGTCGGTGCTGTCCCTCGATATGACGGGCTCGCCTTTCGGCATCGACCCGGCCGAGCGGCACGCCGAAGCGCTCCGTGGCGAACTCCTCGCGGCCGAAGGCAGAGAGATCAGCCGATCGGACGGCAAGGTGCTCGCGGTGTTCCAGCGGCCAACGCGGTCGATCCAGTGCGCGATCGCCATCCGCGATCGCTTGCGGCAATCCGGTGTCGAGGTCCGCTCGGCGGTGCATATCGGCGAGTGCGAGCAGCGGGGCCATCAATTTTCAGGCGCGGCGATCGAACTGTCATCGCGTCTGCTTGACCATGCGCGGCCGGGCGAAATCATCGCATCAAGGACGGTGCGCGATCTCGTGGTCGGCTCCGGCCTGCGGTTCGAGGAGCGTGGCGAAATGGCGGCAAGCGGGCTGCCCGGCGCGTTTCGGTTCTATGCGGTCGATGGTTCGGCTTGAGCCGCTAGGTCACCTCTTCCCTGCCCCGAACCGCAGCCCGTCCATCAGCAGCTTGACCAGTCGGCGCGAGCGGTCGCGCCAGTCCTTGGTGTCGGGGGCCGAGTAGATGCCGCCGAGTGCGTGCAGCACATCGGAGGCGTCGACGTCGCTGCGGATCGAGCCTTCGGCCACCGCCGCCTCGACCAGTTGCCGCAAGGCCAGCGACACCCGGCCCGACATGTCGGAGAACACGGCGGAATTGGTGTTGAACAGGATGCGCAGGCTGGCAGCCAGGCCGCGCTTGGTGGCGATGTAGTCGACGAAGCGCTGCATCCACTGTTCCAGCGCCATGTCGGCCGAATGGTGGCTGGCGAGGTCATCGGCAGCCGCGCAGAGCGCCTCGACCTCACGCCGGTAGACCACTTCGACCAGATGCTCGCGGGTTGGGAAATGCCGGTAGAGCGTGCCGATGCCGACGCCGGCCTGGCGCGCGATCTCCTCCAGCGAGGCATCGACGCCGTGCGCGGCAAAGGCCGCTGCCGCAACCTCGACCAGCCGGTCGCGGTTGCGCTGCGCATCGGCGCGCAGTTGCCTTGGCGCTGCGGCTTCGCGCTTCTCGTCGGCAATTGCTTGCGACTGCTCGGTCAATTTTTTCTCCACTGTCGACATATGGGGGCTTGAACCCAAAGGGGTAAGCCCCCAACTGGATAAACGGAGGCGCCTCCGTTTTAGTGGAGCAGTCTTATCATATAATCAGGGGAGCCGGTATGTCACGTGTTGAGATTGTGAAGACTGAAGCATCCCCTGCCGGCTGGAGAGTCGGGGCGGCAGAGCTGCCAATCTTCCCCCTCGTGGGGGAGATGTCCGGCAGGACAGAGGGGGGCGCTGTCCCGCCAGCCTATCAAGGCCTGACCAACACCCGCTTGGAAAAGGTCTATTTCGACGCATGTAAATCGGGAACGTCGCATTCCTTCGCGCCCCCTCTGCCCTGCCGGGCATCTCCCCCACAAGGGGCGAGGTTAGGCGCACCGTCGCCTCTTCCCTTTTCCTCTCCCACTCGGACGCCATTTCAATCCCCTTGCGTCAAGCAACTGGAGCCAGACGCCCATGACCAGCCAGACCATCCACCTCACCATCAACGGGCACGACCATGAACTGCAGGTCGAGCCGCGCGTCACGTTGCTCGACGCCTTACGCGACCGTCTTAACCTGACCGGCACCAAGAAGGGTTGCGACCAGGGCCAGTGCGGCGCCTGCACGGTGCATGTCGAGGGACAGCGCGTGCTGGCCTGCCTGACGCTTGCAGCACAGGTCGAAGGCCGCGAGATCACCACCATCGAAGGATTGGCCGGCGACGACGGCACGCTTAACGCGGTCCAGGCCGCCTTCCTCGACCAGGATGCTTTCCAGTGCGGTTACTGCACGCCGGGACAGATCATGTCGGCGGTCGGCTGCATCCGCGAGGGCCATGCCGGCTCGGATGACGAGATCCGCGAATACATGGCAGGCAATCTCTGCCGCTGCGGCGCATATCCGCACATCGTTGCCGCCGTGCGCCAGGCGGCACTGGAGGTCGCGTCATGAGGGATTTTTCCTACGTTCGCGCCGATAGCATCGATGCGGCACGACAGGCGGCCGCCCTGCCTGGGGCCATGCTGCTTGCCGGTGGCACGACGCTGGTCGATCTCGCCAAATGCGGCGTGGCCGAACCCGACAGCCTGGTCGACATCACCCATCTCAAAGGACTCGACGCCATCAAGGTCGACGCTGACAGTGCCATGATCGGCGCGCTGGCCAAGATGAGCCACGTCGCCGACCATGCCGAGATCAAGAGCCGCTTTCCCGCGGTCTCCGAAGCGCTGTGGCAGGCGGCTTCCGCGCAACTGCGCAACATGGCGACCATCGGCGGCAATCTGATGCAGCGCACGCGCTGCCCCTATTTCCGCGATCCCGCGAATTTTTCCGCCTGCAACAAGCGCTCGGCCGGCAGCGGCTGCTCGGCGATCGGCGGCGTCACCCGCGGCCATGCCGTGCTCGGCACCAGCGACGCCTGCATCGCCATGTATCCCGGTGACCTCGCCACCGCGCTGGTCGCCTTCGACGCCGTGGTTCATCTTGGCGAACGCCAGGTTGCCGTCGACGACTTCTTTCTCCTGCCCGGCGCCACGCCCGACAGGGAACATGCCATGCAACCGGGCGAGATGATCACGGCCATCAGCATCCCGGCTTCAGTCGCCGCCCGGCAGTCGACCTATCTCAAGGTTCGCGACCGGCAGTCCTATGAGTTCGCCGCTGCAAGCGCCGCAGTCGGCATCGACTTCGAAGCCGATGGCCGCACCATTCGCGACCTGCGCGTCGCGCTGGGCGGCGTCGCGACGAAGCCGTGGCGGGCGCACGCCGTGGAAGCGGCGTTGAAGGGCAAGGTGCTCAGCGAAGACAGGGTGCGGGCAGCCAGCTTGCTCGCCATGGAAGGGGCGATCGACCACGGCGCCAACCACTACAAGATCGAACTGGCGCCGCGCGTCGTTGCCCGCGCCATCCTCAAGACGGGAGCCATGTCATGACCATTCACGACCCGAGGACACGGCACGGCGACGCTTCGGACGGCACTGCCGATCAGGTTGGCGGGCGGCTGTCGCGCGTCGACGGCCCGGCCAAGATTACCGGTGCGGCAAAATATGCCGTCGAGCAGCAGCTCGACGGGCTAACCTACGGCGTCCTGGTCGAAAGCACGATCGCATCAGGCAAGGTGCGCTCGATCGACACGTCAGCCGCCGAGGCGGCACCTGGTGTGCTCAAGGTGCTGACGCCGGACACCATCATGCCGCTGAAGACTGCATCGGACTGGTTCGGCACACCGCCGCCGGACAAGCCCTACTGCCCGCTGGCGCGCGATATCACCTTTTCGGGCCAGCATGTCGCCGCGGTCATCGCGGAGACCTTCGAGCAGGCCGTTGCGGCCGCAGCCCTGGTCAAGGTCAGCTATGACGAGACGCCGGCCATCGTCGACCTCAGCGACGCCAAGGCGGGCGACGGCATTCCGATCGCCGCCATGACCAAGGAATGGGGCGATGCGCAGGCCGCTTTCGCCGCTGCCCCGGTGCGCGTCTGCGGCGCCTATAACACGCCGCGCGAATACCAGGCGCCGATGGAGCCGCATGGCCTCATCGCCCGCTGGGAGGGCGACCGGCTGACCGTGTGGGAACCGAGCCAGTGGCTCGACGGTATGGCCCGCACCTATGCCGAATGGTTCGGCGTGCCGTTCGAAAATGTACGGCTGGTCTCGCCCTATATCGGTGGCGGCTTCGGCTCCAAGGCGCTGGCGCTCGGCCACGGCGCGGTAGCGGCTGCCGCAGCCAAGATGCTGGGACGGCCCGCGAGGGTGGTCATGACTCGGCCGCAGACTTTTACCGGCTATGGCGGCCGCGCCGCGACCCGCCAGACGGTGACGATCGGCGCCGACCGTGACGGAAAAATCCAGTCGATCGTGCATCGCGGCGTCAATGAAACGTCGATCGACGGCATGTGGGTCGAGCCTTTGGGCGTGGTCACCTCGATCATGTATGCGACGCCCAACTTCTCCTCGAAGCAGAATGTCGTGCGGGTGAATTCGGTGGTGCCTGGCGCCATGCGCGCGCCGGGCGAAAACCCTAGCGCCTTCGGCATCGAAAGCGCCATTGACGAGCTCGCCTACGAGGTCGGCATCGATCCGCTGGAGATCCGGCTGAGGAACTATGCCGAGCAGGATCCGCACGCCAAGAAAGCCTGGTCGACGCGGCAGTTGCGCGAGGCTTTCGCGGCTGGCGCCGAACGCTTCGGCTGGGCCCAGCGCACGTCCAAACCGCGTTCGATGCGCGACGGCAACCAGCTGATCGGCTGGGGCGTCGCCGCCGGCACCTATCCGGTACGGCGCGCTTACGGCGAGGCCATCGTGCGTATCCTTGCCAACGGCTCGGTCGAGGTCGAAAGCTCCTCGATCGACATGGGCCAGGGCACCTACACGATCCTGGCGCAGACAGCGGCCGAAACGGTAGGCGTGGCGGCCGACCATGTCGTGGTGAAGCTCGGTGATTCCCGGTATCCCCGCGCCGGCGTCGCCGGCGGGTCGCGGCTGGCCGGCGTGATGACGGGCGCGGTCTACAAGGCGGCGACATCGGCGCTCGACCAGCTTGTCGGGCTGGCGATCAGCGATCCGCGCTCGCCCTTCCACGCGCTGCAGGCGAACACTTTGGTCGTCGCCAATGGCCGCATCAGGTCGCCGCGCGGCGATGGTCCCGATGTCTCGATCGCCGACCTGCTGGCCAGCGTCGGCCGCGACCGCATCGAGGCCACCGGCGACACCATGCCGGCGAACTCGACCGCCGAGGATCGCTACAAGAACTACACCACCATCGCGGCGGCGCTGCCGCACACCGAGGGCGACTATTCGCGCCACTCCTGGTGCGCGCATTTCATCGAGGTGCGCGTCGACGAGGATTTCGGCACGGTGCGCGTGTCGCGCATGGTATCGGCGCTGGATTCGGGCCGGCTCTACAACCCCAAGCTGGCCGAAAGCCAGTGGAAGGGCGGCATCATCATGGGCATCGGCCAGGCGCTGCTTGAAGAAGGCATTGTCGACCGCAGGCATGGCCGCATCGTCAACAACAATCTCGGCGACTATCTGGTGCCGACCAATGCCGACATCCCCGATATCGAGGTCATCTCGGTCGGCGTTCCCGACCTGCACTCTTCGGTGCTCGGCGGCAAGGGTGTCGGCGAACTGGCCATCGTCGGCGTAGCGCCGGCGATCGCCAATGCGGTGTTCCATGCGACGGGAAAAAGAGTGCGGGACTTGCCGATCACGCTGGAGAAGTTGATCTAGGAAGCGGCGTGCGTAATCTCCCCCCTCGAGGGGGAGATGTCGCCGAAGGCGACAGAGGGGGTCGCCTCTCGTAGAGCGCCAACCTCCTTCCGCCGCAGTAGGTCGAGCCCGGTCGGACCGACCCCCTCTGCCCTGCCGGGCATCTCCCCCTCAAGGGGGGAGATTGGCAGCTCGCGCGCCTCGGCTACCAGTCGAGCTTGAACGCAAGCTTGCCGAAATGCTGCCCGCCCGCCGCCATGTGCGCGTAGGCTTCGGCCGCCTGCTCCTGGCTAAACACCTTGTCGACGACCGGGTCGATGCGGGCGGCGGCGATGGCGCGGACGGCGGCGCGAAGGTCAGATACCGACCCGGTGTTGTTGCCGACCACCTTCAGCGCCTTGATGATGATCGGCAGCAGGTCGACCGTGGCCTCGGCGCCGGTGACGAAACCGATGGTGAACAGCGTGCCGCCAGGCGCGGTGGCGTTGACGGCGCGGGCGAAGGTGGCGGTGCCGGCGGTCTCGACGACGAGGTCGGCGCCGAGGCCGCCGGTCAGTTCCAGCACCTTGCCGTCCCAGTCGGGCGTCGCGCGGTAGTTGATGAGATGATCGGCGCCGAGCGCCTTCGCCCGCCCCAGCTTCTCGTCCGACGAAGAAGTGATGATGACGGTGGCGCCGGCGGCTTTCGCCAGCTGCAGGGTGAAGATGGAGACGCCGCCGGTGCCGAGCAGCACGACGACCGAGCCCGGCCCGACATCGGCGGCGCAGACCGCGTTCCAGGCGGTGGTCGCGGCGATCGGCAGTGTCGACGCCGCCTCGAAGGAGAGACGAGCCGGTACCGGCACGAGCGAGTTGGCCGGCAGCGCGACATATTCGGCGAGCGACCCCGGCAGCGAAATTCCGCGCATCTGTGTCATCTCGTTAGGCCGGGGCGGACCGCCGATCCAGCGCGGCTTGGCATGGGCAATGACGCGATCGCCGACGGCGAAATCCGTAACGCCCTCCCCCAGCGCGACGATCTCGCCGGCGCCGTCGGCGACGGGAATGAGCGGAAAGCCGGGCACGCGATAATTGCCGCTGGCCACCGCCACATCGACGAAATTCAGGCTCGCGGCGCGCTGGCGGATCAGCACTTCGCCGCGCTGCGGTTCAGGCGTGGCAATGGTGGTGGCGCGAAAGGCGTCCAGCTTGGCGGCGGTCAGTTCGATGGCTTTCATGGCTCACGCATTCCTGTTTAAGGGGTCAATCGTCAGGATTGAGTGAAGCTATCTGCTGCGCTACAAGCAGATAATCTGGAATTTTTACATTTGAATCCTGTGCTTTATGCAGCAATCACACGACCCCGCCAGCCTTGCCGAAATGGCCGCCTTTGCGGCCATCACGGAAGCGCGCTCCTTCACCAAGGCAGCGTTGCGCGTCGGGCGCGACTCGACGGTTCTGTCACGCCGCCTGCAATCGCTGGAGGAGCGGCTCGGCGTGCGGCTGCTGCACCGGACCACCCGAAGCGTGTCGTTGACGGAGGCCGGAGCGGAGTTCCTGGTGCGTGTCCGCGCCATCCTCGCCTCGGTAGACGAAGCTGAGGCTGCTGCTTCCGCGCATGCCAGCGGGGCTCCGCGGGGCTTGCTGCGGCTGGCGATGCCGGGAACCTTTGGCCGTATGTGGATCGGGCCGCTGCTGCCGCAATTTCTAGCGACGTTCCCGGATGTCCGCATCGAGGCCGAGTTCTCCAATCGGTTCGTCGATCTCGTTGCAGAGAACTTCGATGTCGCCGTCCGTCTCGGCGCGCTGGAGGACTCGCGCCTGGTGGCGCGCAAGATCGCGACACGGCGGCGGTTGCTGTGCGCTGCTCCCTCCTACCTCGCCCGCCGGGGCACGCCGGAAGCGCCGGAAGCGCTCACAGAACACGCCTGCCTCGGCTTCTCCGGCTTCCAGACCTTTCCAACCTGGGAGATGACCGACAGTTCGGGACGCCGCGTCAACGTCGACGTCTCGGGGCCGATGGTGTGCGACGATGCCGAGGTGCTGGTCGAAGCCGCGGTGCAAGGCCTCGGCCTGATGATGAGCACCGACTGGCTTGTCGGACGCGAACTCGCCGACGGACGGCTGGTGCCGGTGCTGGCGGACTGGACGCTGGCCGACGAAGGCGCGGTCTATGTCGTCATGCCCTCGGCCAAGGGACAAGCCGCCAAGACACGCGCCTTCGCCGAGTGGATCGGCAAGCGCTTCGCGCCGGAGCCGCCCTGGACGTCGAGGCCGGTCTCAAAGGCTTGATCAATGGGGCGCGCCGGGGGCTAAGACGGCATATGCCGCTGTCACCAGGCCTTTTGTCCTGTATGATCTCGTTGAATGTAGCTTGGGAGGGGATCATGCAAAGTGCATTGGCGAAGTTCATGATGGCAGGTTCCGTTCTGGCCGCGCTGCAAGCCGCGCAGCCGGCTTTTGCCGCATCCTGCAACTGGAGCGCCAAGATGGAAGAAGACGAAGGCGGCAGCGTGCTGACGGCTTCGGTGTGCGGCGGACCGAAGGCCGATGCGCATCTGATGCTCGTCTGTTTCGACAAGCCGGTGCTGAGCTACGATCTGGGTGCGGCCGGCCAGCAGCTGGAACCCGGCATCAGCGCTTCCTTCACCTTCAAGGGCGGTGACAAGAGCGTGACCAAAAAGCTCGACCTCGAGGCCATGTATAATTACTTCACGGCTGAGCTGAGCAAAGACGATCCACTGCTCGGCCTGTTGCGCGGCAAGGGCGACGTCACGGTTACGGCCGACAAATATGGCGAGAACAGCTTTCCGCTGACGGGCTCGAGCGCTGCGATCGGTAAGGTGCTGGCGCAGTGCGGCAAAAGTTCGGCCGGCGAAGCGGACTGAAGCTCCCTACTTTCGACCACGCAGCTTGGTCCCGCGCCTCCATCAGGGCAAAGCCAAGCAGGTTCTCGCCGCGCCCGGTTTGCCGTTTCGCTCATCGACGGGGGCACGGGTTTGGAGGCGGCAATATGCGGCCTGAGTTTTCAACGCGAGCTGCGCTTTCCCTCCGGTGTCGCCACCAGCGAGGCGGCGGCGGCATTGGCCGTGGCGATCGCCGCTTCCATCGGATGGCCACGGGCGAGGCCTGCCGCGAAGGCGCCGACGAATTCGTCGCCGGCGCCATGGGTGCTGACGACCTTGACCGGGACGGCCGCCAGTGCGAAGGCCGCGCCGGTCCGGTCGCAATAGGCGACACCTTCGCCGCCGGCGGTGACGATCGCCGAGGGGTAGGCATCGATCAGCCGCCGCGCGGCTTCGGTTGCGCCGGCGAGCGTATCGACGACCGGAACGCCGGCCAAAAATTCCGCTTCGATGGCGTTGACGATGACGATGTCTATCAGCGCGGTCAATTCGGCCGACAGTGTTCGCGCCGGTGCGGCGTTGAGCACGACGCGGCCTCCGGATGCCCTCACCGCGCGCGCGGCAGCGATGTTGGCGGCATCGGGCACTTCGTTCTGCAGCAACAGCACTGCCGTCTGTACCACCACCTCGCCCGCAGCCGCGATGTCATCACTGCCCAGGGTGAGATTGCTGCCGGAGACGATCACCGCACCATAGTCGCCATCGCTGTCGAAGATCGCCACGCTGATGCCGGAGCCTGCGCCTGCCGCCACGCGCACGAAGCGGCGATCAACGCCGGCGCGATCGAGATTGGCCAGCAGCGCCGTGCCGAAATCGTCGTCGCCGACGGCGCCGATCATCGCCGCACGCACGCCGGCGCGTGCCGCCGAGACCGCCTGGTTGCCGCCCTTGCCGCCGCATTTCGGCTGCCAGGCATGGCCGGTCACAGTCTCGCCCTTGCGCGGACGGTCGGGCGCGTCGACCATGATGTCGTAGTGCAGGCTGCCGAAGACGGTGACCAGCGGAACCGTCATGTGCCCCGGTCTTTTCGTTTCGAGGTGACCGCCGACATGGTGCGGCCGAGATTGCGCTCCGCCGCCTGGTAGTCGCGCTGCGCCACCGCCACGAACAAAGCGTCGAGGATGTTGAGTTGCGCGATGCGCGCCGCTGCGTTTTCGCCCATCAGCGGCGAGCCTTGCGCGGTCGAGCACAGCACGATGTCGGCAATCCGGGCCAGCGGCGAGTTGTCGTAGTTGGTGATGGCCAGCGTGCGGGCGCCGCTCTTGCGGGCAAGATGGATGGCGTCGATGACGGCCGACGTGTTGCCGGAATGCGAAAAGCCGACGGCGATGTCGTCGGCGCCGAGCAGCGAGGCCGACATCAGCATCATGTGCGAGTCGTCATAGACAGACGCGCGGATGCCGATGCGCAGGAATTTGTGCGAGACGTCGCGGGCGATCTGGGCGGAGCCGCCGACACCATAGAAATCGCGGTTCCTGGCGCGGTAGAGCAGATCGGCGGCACGGTCGAAATCGTCCATGTCGAGGATCGCGAGCGTCTCCTCCAGCGCCTGGATCGAGGTGCGGAACACTTTCTGCACGATCTCGGCCAAGCTGTCGTCGACCGACAGTTCCTGGTGCATCTCGGCGGTCGGGAGGCGGCTGTATTCATAGACGGCGGTGCGGAAGTCGCGGTAGCCGGAGAAGCCGAGTTTCTTGGCGATCTTGACCACCATCGCCTCCGACACGCCGGCCTCCTCGGCGATCTGCTTGAGCGGAATGGTCTCGTCGAAACCGCGCCGGCCGAAGACGGTTTCCACCACCTTGGCCTCAAGCGGGGTGAGATGCGGCATCATCATGCGGATGCGCGGCCCCACGGCTTTCAGATCGAGATTGCTCAACGTCATCCACGTCCCCTCGTCACGACCCGAGCATGGCTTCCTGGACGATAGCCTGCGACGTCACGGCGTCCTGGCTGTCCATGGCGGCGGACAGGCGGTTATCCTTCTCCAGCCGGTCGACAACGCGCAGCAGGCGCTTGACGGTGGCGATGTTGACTTCGCATTCGCGCACCGGATCGAGCCCGGTCATGTCGGGGAAGGTGTCGAAGTAGATGGCGCCGGCGTAGCCGTCGCGGCGGATCTGGCGCAGCAGTTCGATGGTCTGCAGCGTGTGCACCGCGCCGACCATCAGGCCGTCGTCGCGCTTGGCATAGCCATCGTTGAGATGGACGCCGAGCAGCTTGCTGTGGCGAGCGATCAGCGCCGCGGCGAAGGCCGGCTGTTCGTCGGCATAGAGCACATGGGCGAAATCGAGCGTGACGCCGAGAGTGGGTAGGCCGACCTCGCGGATCGCCAGCAAGGTGGTCGCCGCATCCGGCATCAGCGAGTAGGAGCGCGGTTCGTTAGGCTTGTACTCCAGGCTGATCTGGCAGCCGGGATCATGCGCGGCAACTTCACGAATCCCCTCGATTTCGTGCTGCCAGAGCGTCGCATAGTCAGTTTGAAATGCATAGTCGAAGCCATCCTGGCCCAGCCACAGCGTCATCAGACTGGCGCCGGCCGCGCGCACCGCATCGATACCGGCCTTGGTCAAGTCGATGGCTTCGCGGCGCACCGCCGGGTCCGGATTGGTGAAGGCGCCGAGCTTGAAGGCCGGATTGGAGTAGTAACGCATGGCAAAGCCATTGATGGAAAGCCCGAAATCACCGAGCTTTCGGGCGATTTCAGCCGGCTTTTCACTGACATGGTCGGGGAAATTAAGATCAAGGTCGGTCAGCCCGTCGACCTTGGCCGCGCGGGCTGCCATCTGCAGCATGGACGGCTTGCCGGTAAGATCAGGCCATTCGGCTTGCGGCCGCGAGGCGAAGGAATTCAGGCGGGTGGCGAAGCGACTGTTTGTCATGATGGACCTTTCAGTGATTTACTTCATATAAATACGAATATTTGTAAAGTTCTCATTTGCGAGGCGGTTTGTAGCGCGCAACATCCTGCTTGGCCGAGATCTTCGGCTGCGCCTCTGCATCCATGCCGGGAGTTTCGAGTCCCGCAACGGTGCGGATGCTGGTGCAAGCCCTTGCGCCCTGCCTGCCGATTGACCAATCTCGCCGACACTGTCATGAGCCGCGGTTGGGGGATCGCACATGCCAACGCTTTATCAACTGAAACCGGCCTTTCAGGCCAGGCTGCGGCCGCTGGCCGACCGGCTGGCCGATGCCGGCGTCACCGCCAACCAGATCACGCTTCTCGCCGCGGCGCTCTCCATCGCCACCGGCCTGGTGGTCGCGGCCTTTGCCTACCATCCCCTGGTTTTCCTGTTGATGCCGGTGGTGCTGTTCGTGCGCATGGCGCTCAACGCCATTGACGGGATGCTGGCCAGGGAACATGGGCAAGCATCAAAACTCGGCATGTTTCTCAACGAACTCTGCGACGTCGTCTCGGACCTGGCGCTGATCCTGGCCTTTGCCACCTTGTTCCCGGCCTGGGGTGTCGTCGCCTTCGCTATTACCGCCATGCTTGTCGAGTTCGCCGGCGTGCTTGGCGTTGCCGCAGGCAGCGGGCGCAACTATGCCGGGCCGTTCGGCAAGAGCGACCGAGCCCTGGTGCTCGGCGTCATCGGCTTTCTCCTCGCTTGCGGCCTGTGGGTGGCGGGGATCGCGCCATTTGTGTTTCCGATCATGGCTACACTGTCGGGGATAACCGCCATCAACCGGATACGCAGCGGCCTTAGAGCGGGCGGCACCTGATGCCAAAGCGTCAGGCACCCGACCGCCAGAGGGAAACCATGATCCACCAGACCATCGCCGCCCTAGCACCGGCAAGCCTCGAGCGCATCGCGCTGGAGCGCACGTTCAAGAGCCATGACGGCACCGAGATCTTCTACCGCTACTGGCCGGCCGCCGGGTCGACGCCAAAGGGTGCGATCCTTCTGTTCCATCGCGGCCACGAGCATGGCGGCCGCATGGCGCATCTGGTCGACGAACTCGCCATGCCCGACCATGCCTTCTACGCCTGGGACGTGCGCGGCAATGGCCGCTCGGCCGGCGAGCGCGGCTATGCGCCATCCTTTGCCGCCCTGGTTCGTGACATCGACTGCCTGGTGCGTGAGATCGGCCGGGATGGTTTTGGCCAGCGCGACATCGCGCTGATCGCGCAGTCGTTCGGCGCCGTGCTGGCTGCTGCCTGGGTGCATGACTATGCGCCCGACATCCGCGCGCTGGTGGTGGCTTCACCGGCCTTTTCGGTCAAGCTCTACGTGCCCTTCGCCAAAGAGGGCATTGCGCTGTGGCAGAAGCTCAAGGGCCGCTTCTTCGTCAATTCCTACGTCAAGGCGAAGTTCCTGACGCATGATGCCGAGCGCATCGCTTCCTTCGACGCCGATCCGCTGATCACGCGACCGATCGCCTCCAACATCCTGGTCGAGCTTTACGACCACGCTGCCCGCATCGTCTCGGACGCGCGCGCCATCACCGTGCCGACGCAGCTCTTGATCTCCGGCAGCGATTGGGTGGTGCGGCATGGACCGCAGCACGAGTTCTTCGTCAATCTCGGCAGCAGCGCCAAGGAGCGGCATGTGCTGCCCGGCTTCTTCCACGACACGCTGGGCGAGCGCGATCGCAAGCAGGCGCTGGACCTGATCCGGCCATTCCTCGAAAAGCAATTTGCCACGCCGGAGAAAACCATCGACTTGCTTCAGGCCGACCGCGCCGGCTACACCCGCGACGAGGCCGAGAGGCTGGCCTCGCCGCTGGCGCTGCTGTCGCCAAAGGGTATCTACTGGGCGATAAGCCGCGCCTCGATCGGCATCGGCGCCTGGCTGTCTTCGGGCATGAAGATTGGCATCGCCACCGGCTTCGATTCCGGCTCGACGCTCGACTATGTCTACGAGAACGACGCGCGCGGCATCGGCTTCATCGGCCGCATGATCGACCGCACCTTCCTCGACGCCATCGGCTGGCGCGGCATCCGCCAGCGCAAGCTGCATCTGGAAGAGCTGATCGGCAACGCCGCCGCCAGCCTGAAGGCAGCCGGCCGTCCCGTCCACATGCTCGACATCGCCGCCGGTCACGGCCGCTATGTGCTCGATGCCGTCGCCAAATGCACTGAACCACCAGCAAGCGTGCGGCTGCAGGATTATTCCGAGCTCAATGTCGGGTTGGGTTCGAAGCTGATCGCCGAGCGGCGTCTGCCGACCAGCGTCAGCTTCCACCAGGCCGACGCCTTCGATGCCGACATGCTGGCCGGGCAAAAGCCGGCGCCGGACCTCGCCATCGTCTCCGGGCTTTACGAATTGTTCGCCGACAACACGATGATTTCCCGCTCGCTCGGCGGGCTGGCCAGCGCCATGCAGTCCGGCAGCCTGCTCGTCTACACCAACCAGCCATGGCATCCGCAGCTGGAGATGATCGCGCGCAGCCTGACCTCGCATCGCGGCGGCCAGGCCTGGGTGATGCGGCGGCGCACGCAGGGCGAGATGGACCAGTTGGTGACGGCTGCCGGTTTCGAAAAGATCGACCAGCGCATCGACCAATGGGGCATCTTCACCGTCTCGGTCGCACGGCGCGTCTGAGACCATGGCCCTGCCTGTCACTGACCCTGCCCCGGCGCGGGAACCCTATTTGGGCATCGTGCTGAGGGCCGCCCTTTGGCTGGCGCTGCTGGCGCCGTTCTTCTATTCGACCTATGGCTTTGCCAACTGGCTGGCGTCGCGGCGCGACCATGTCGGCAGCATCGTGTTTGCCTGGGAACACGCCATCCCTTTCGTCGCCTGGACGATCGTGCCCTATTGGTCGATCAATCTGTTCTACGGCCTATCGTTGCTGCTCAACACGACCAGGCGCGGTGTCGACCGGCTCGCCGGCCGTTATCTCTCGGCGCAGATCATTGCCGTCGCCTGCTTCATCGCGTTCCCGCTGACGGCGACATTCGTGCGGCCGGAAACCACCGGCCTGCCGGGTTTCCTGTTTGCAGTGCTCGGTGGTTTCGACAAGCCGTTCAACCAGGCGCCATCCCTGCACATCGCACTCCTGGTGATCATCTGGGACCATTGGCGTCACGTTCTGGCACGTCACCGTCTCGGCGGCATTCTCCGCCCCGTCTGGCACGTCTGGTGTTTTCTCATCGGCGCCTCGGTGCTGACGACGTGGCAGCATCATTTCATCGACATTCCGACCGGCGCGCTGCTCGGCCTGTTTGCGCTATGGCTGTTTCCGTTCAAGGGCGAATTGCCTTTCTGGGGTTTTCGTCTGACCGCCGACCCCAAGGCGCGGCGGCTGGCGGGCTACTACGCGCTGGGCGCCGCCCTTGCCTTGGCCGGCGCTGCCGGCGGAGCGTTTGTCTCCGCCGATTTTCTCATCCTGTTGTGGCCGGCATTGGCGCTGGCCATCGTCGCCTTCGCCTATGCCGGGGCCGGCGCCAAAGTGTTCCAGAAGGCGGCCGATGCCAGTGTCTCACTGGCCAGCCGCATCCTGCTCCTGCCCTACCGGCTTGGCGCCCGGATCAATGTGTGGGTATGGACCCGCCAACTGGCGCCGCAACCGGAGATCACCGACGGTGTTTTCCTCGGCCGGTTTCCGAGTGCCGACGAGGCCAACCGCTTCGGCACAGTGATCGACCTTGCCGGCGAGATGGAACGGCCGCGCGGCGTGACCTGCCGCTGGATCAGCTACGCGATGCTCGACCTCGTGGCGCCGCCTCACGACAGGCTGGAGCGAGCGGTGGCGGCGATCGAGCTGGCGCGCCGGCGCGGCACCGTCCTGGTCTGCTGCGCGCTCGGCTTCCAGCGCAGTGCAGCCGTCGTCGCCGACTGGCTGGTGGTGACGGGGCGCTCGTACACAGCTGCACAGGCGCGCAAGAAACTCGCCGCGTCGGGCAGGCCCGTGCACCTTCAGATCGGGCTGGATGAACCGGGGCTGGAAGAACCGACATGAGTTGGCCGGCATGAGTGGCGACAATTTTCCCGAGAAGGCCGAAATATTCGCCGCCGGGCTGATGGTGCAGGCGGTGTGGCCGATCCTGCTGGTGGTCGCGGCTGTGATGGCAGCGCCGGTCATCGGCCTGGTGGCCGGACCGCAGACGACAGCGCTGTCCGCGGCGGCCTGGCTGGTCGCGGCGGCGAGCGCCGTGGCCACGCTGGCTCTTTCGGCCTTGCTTTTGTTCGATGCGCTGCTGTTCCGGCTGATGGCAAGCCACGCCAGCGAGGCCGCCGGGGGTGCCGCGGTCGACGATGTGCTGGCGCGCATGCGCCTGAAATCCACCACTGCCGGCGGCCGCTCGCTCGACCATCGCATGGCAGGCACGCGCCGCCTGCTGACAAGGCAGCGCATGGCGCTCGCCATGTTTGCTGCGGCATCCCTTTTCGCAGCATTTGTTTGAGCCATGACAAAACTTCACCTGCGCGCCAACACCTTCACCTTGCTGCAGACGGTGACGTCGGTCGGCCTGTCGGCGGCGGCCTGGGTGGTAACCGGCGTCAGACCAATCTGGAACGGCAGCCAGCCGTCGGAGCGGCAGCGCATCTACTTCGCCAACCATGCCAGCCATGGTGATTTCATCCTGCTGTCGGCCTGTCTGAGTGAGAAGGTGCGCGCCCGGACCCATGCGATCGCGGCGGCCGAATATTGGGGCAAGTCGCGGCTGCGCCGCTTCATCGCGCAGGACATGCTGTCGTCCGTGCTCATCCACCGGCAGTGGACCGACGAAACGCAACACCCGATCTCGATCATGCTGTCGGTGCTCGACGACGGCCACTCGCTGATCCTGTTTCCCGAAGGCACTCGCAACACGACGGAGGCGGATCTGCTGCCGTTCCGCTCCGGCCTCTACAATCTGTCGATGGCGCGGCCCGATGTCGAACTCATCCCGTGCTGGATCGAGAACATGTCGCGCGTGCTGCCCAAGGGCCAGTTCCTGCCGGTGCCGCTTCTGTGCCGCGTCGTCTTCGGTCCGCCGGTGGCGATCGCGCCCGGCGAAGAACGCCGCACCTTCCTCGAGCGCGCGCGCCAGACGCTGCTGTCGCTCAACCCGCGTCCCGATCGGGACCACTAGCATGACCAGGCAAAGAGACTTCGTATGACACTGCCGCCAATGCATGAAACCGTCATCCTGCTGGCCGGCCTGATCTGCGTGCTGACCATGGCGAGCATCGTTGCCGGTATCCTCTCATGGCGGGCGCCGAAGCCGCTGCCCTCGACGCTCGTCAACTTGAACCAGCGCATCAACGCCTGGTGGGTGATGGTGCTGGCGATCACCGTCGCCTTCTTCTTCGGCCGCACCGGCATGACCATCCTGTTTGCGCTGATCTCGTTTGCCGCGCTGCGCGAGTTCGTGACGCTGACGCACAGCCGGCGCAGCGACCACTGGGTGCTGCTCGGCATGTTCGGCATCATCATTCCCTTCCAGTACTGGCTGGTGTGGACCGCCTGGTACGGGCTCTTCACCATTTTCATCCCCGTCTACTGCTTCCTCTTGATGCCGGCGGTCACCGCGCTCAACGGCGACACCGAGCGCTTCCTCGAGCGCGTGTCCGCGCAGCAATGGGCGGTCATGATCTCGGTCTACTGCGTCAGCCATGTGCCGGCGCTGCTGACCCTCAACGTGCCCGGTTTCGAGGGCCGCAACCTCCTGCTCATCGCCTTCCTGATCATCACCGTGCAAGGCAGCGACGTGCTGCAATACATTTTCGGCAAGCTGTTCGGCAGGCATCTTCTGTCGCCCTCCGTCTCGCCCTCGAAGACCTGGGAAGGGCTGGGCGGCGGGCTGGTGGCATCGAGCCTTCTCGGCGCGCTGCTGTCGTTCCTGACGCCGTTCTCGCCGCTGGCGGCGGCAGGCGTCGCCTTCATCGCCTGCCTGATGGGGTTCCTCGGCGGGCTGGTGGCGTCGGCGATCAAGCGCGACCAGGGCGTCAAGGACTGGGGTCACCTGATCGAGGGTCACGGCGGCATGATGGACCGCGCCGACAGCCTGGTCTTCGCCGCACCGGTGTTCTTCCACATCGTCCGCTATTTCTGGACGTGAGCGAAGCCGTTCAACCGCGGATGGCCCGGCCTGCCTGCTGCAGCAATTCGAAGGCGGCGAAGCGCTTGTCGTGCCAGGGCACGAGGTCGCCACCGGCCGGGCGATAGATGTCGCCGATGCGCGACATGCCGGTCATCGCCGCGATCACATCGGGAAATTTTTGCGCCGCCACCGCAGCCAATATGGCTGAGCCGAGCAGCACCGGTTCGGGCGAGGTCGAACCGGCGACGGTCAGGCCTGTGGTGTCGGCCAAAAGCTGACGTACCAGCTCGCTTTGCGCCGCACCGCCGCTGACGACGATAGTGTCGATGGCAATGCCTTTTTTGGCCATCGCCGCCAGGATCTGGCGAACGCCGTAGCCGATGCCCAGCAGGCCGGCGACATAGAGCGCGACCAGACTGTCGAGGGACGTGTCCATGCCAAGCCCGGCGATCAGGGCCTTGGACTCGGGATCGGCGAAGGGCGAGCGGTTGCCGAGGAATTCCGGCACGACATGCAGTCCATCGGCTAGGTGCGCTACTGCGGACAGGTCGGCGGACTGTTTCGCCGCCTGCTGACCAAGCCAAGCGGTCAGGCCGAGACCTTCCGCCTTGGCTTTTGCGGATGCCTCAGCCGTGGCCGGATGGAAAGCGACGAGGTGGTCGATTGCAGCACCCGCCGCCGATTGCCCGCCTTCATTGAGCCAAAGCCCCGGCACCATCGAGGAAAAATACGGACCCCAGACGCCGGGCACGAAGGCCGGCTCGCTGGTGCTGGCCATGGTGCAGGCCGAAGTGCCGAACACATAGGCCATGCGCGACTGCAAGGTGCCGACCGAGCCCTGCCCGCCAACCGTGCCGACGCCGCCGGCATGGGCATCGATCAGGCCGGCCGCAACCGGCGTTCCCGGCAGCAGGCCGAGATCGGCCGCGGCGGCCTCAGTGAGGCCTTGGGCAAGTGCCGTGCCACCCTCGACGATTTCGGTGCCGATGCGGGCAAAGCCTTCATCGGCGAGCGCGCCGAGGCCGATGGCACGGAAATAGGCATCGTCCCAGCGCCGCTCGTGGCCGAGATAGGTCCATTTGCAGGTCAGCGTGCAGATCGAGCGCGCCAGGCTGCCGGTTGAGCGCCAGGTCAGATAGTCCGTCAGGTCGAAGAAATGCTCGGCCGCATCGAAGGTGGCGGGCAGGTTCTCGCGCAGCCACAGCAGCTTCGGCGTTTCCATTTCCGGCGAGATGGTGCCGCCGACATAGTCGAGCACGGCGTGCTTGCCGGCATTGATGCGCTGCGCCTGGTCGAGCGCGCGGTGATCCATCCAGACGATGATGTTGCGCTGGCTGTCGCCGGAACTGCCGGCCGGCAACGGCGCGCCATCCTGGCCGACCACGACCAGCGAACAGGTGGCGTCGAAGCCAATGCCGGCAATGTCGCGCCCGGCAAGCCCCGACTTGGTCACCGCCTCGCGCACGCTGGCGCAAACCGCACGCCAGATGTCCTCGCTCGACTGTTCGGCGATTTCGCCGGGCTCGATGAACAGAGCGATGTCGCGCTTCGCCGAGGCAAGCATGGTGCCCTTGCTGTCGAACACCCCCGCCCTGGCACTGCCAGTGCCGACGTCGATGCCGAGGAAGTGGGACATGGGGAACCTCAGAGGTTAGGCAGTAGGCAGTAGGCAGTAGGCAGTAGGCAGTAGGCAGTAGGCGAGATGGTCAGCAGTGAACGGTCAGTTGCAAGAGCCTCTCCCCATTCCCTACTGCCTAATGCCTACTGCCTCACAAATCATTGCTCTGCGGCAGGATCACCAGGTCCCGGATGGTGACGTTCCTTGGCCGCGTCAGCATGAACAGCACGGCTTCGGCGACCTCGACCGGTTGAATCAGGCCGCCCTTGGCCAGTTCATCCTCAAGCTTGTCCTTCGGCCAGTCGCTGATCAGCGCTGTCACCACCGGCCCCGGCTGCACCGCGCCGACGCGCAGGCCGTGCGGGGCGACCTGGCGGCGCACCGTATGGACGAAGGCCTGCACGGCGTGTTTCGACGCTGTGTAGATCGGCTCCCAGACCACGGGCACCAGTCCGGCGATCGAAGACGTGACGATGATGTCGCCGGTCTTGCGCTCGACCATATGCGGCAGCACGGCGTGGATGGAACGAAAGACCGCATTGATGTTGAGGTTCAGCATGCGGTCCCACACATCGGGGTCGCCTTCGAGCACCGGGCCGCCGACATAGGCGCCGGCATTGGCGTGGAAGATATCGAGCGGGCCGGCCTTGTCCAGGATTTGCGGCATCATCGTCGCGACGCTGGCCGGCTTCATCAGATCGATCACCAGCGGGATCGCGTCGGGACCGAGTTCGGTGCAGACGCTTTTCAGCGCGTCTTCGGCGCGGTCGACGAGCACAACGCGAACGCCGGCGGCAATCAGCGCTCTCGCGCATTCCAGGCCTATGCCCGACGCGGCGCCGGTGATCGCCGCGACCTTTCCACTCAAATCCTGAGCCATTCTATCCTCGTATCGATTGCGGTTGCGTTCAGGCGCGGCCGTGGGAAACCCGCGAGCGGCGTGCCAGGGAGTCGACGATGACCGCAATTGCCAGAACGGCGCCGGTGATCATGTAGCGAAGCGACGATGACAGATCGAGCAAGGTCAGCCCGCTGGCGATCGACTGGATGACGATGATCCCGAGCAGCGCGGAATAGGCGCTGCCACGGCCGCCAAACAGGCTGGTGCCGCCTATGACCGCCGCCGCAATGGCGTTGAGGTTGACGTCGCCGGTGCCGGCCTGCTGGCTGGCAGAGGCCAGCCGCGCCGCCGACAGCACGCCGCCAAGGGCGGCGAACATCGAGCACATGACGAAGGCGCTGAGGTAGATCGAGCGCACCTTGATGCCGGCGCGGCGCGCCGCTTCGCGGTTGCCGCCGACGGCGGTCATCGAGCGGCCCCATTGGGTGCGGGTCAGCGCATAGTTCATCGCCACCACCAGGCCGACGAACAGGCCGAACATCCACGGTATGCCGCGCGCCTGGTTGAGATAGCCGACGATCAGTTCGAGCAGGATGGTCAGGGCGGCGACGCGCACGATGAGGCCGCCGACAGACGGCGCCGACAAATTGACGGCCCGGCGGCGGCTGACGGTGCGCAGGCCGCTGATCAGCATGACGATGCCGGGCAATGCCGCCAGTGCATAGGACAGCCAGTCCGGCATGACCAGCAACTGGCCGAAATTCACCAGGTTCGAGCCATAGGGCAGATTGATCGAGCCGGTGGAGCCCAGAATATACAGCTGCAGGCCGAGCACGGCGAGCAGGCCGGCGAGCGTCGAGACGAAGCTTGGCATGCCGAGCCGGTTGAACAGCAAGGCATAGAGCGCGCCGATGAAACCGCCGACGGCAATTGCGGCGAGGATGGCGAGCGCCACCGGCCAGCCCTGGTTGACCCACAGCGTGCCTACCATGGCCGAGGCAAAGCCGCTGATCGAGCCGACCGACAGGTCGATCTCACCGACCATCAGCACACAGACGATGCCGAGCGCGATGACGCCGACGGTCGAGCAGTCGAACAGGAGATTGACCAGATTGCTCGACGAGACGAAGACCGGATTGAGGGCGGTGAACACGCTCCAGATGATGACCAGGCCGACGATGACCGGCAACGAGCCGAGGTCGCCGGAGCGGACGCGGTCGAAGAAGGCGCTGATGGCGCCACCAACGCCGGCCTGGTGCTTGACGCGCACGTCGCTGCGGTCGAGGGCCGTCGACGAGGAGGTGTCCTGCTTGGGCTCCGCGCTCATGGCCGCTGCTCCTGATTGTTCGCTTGTTCGGCGGCCTTGCGCCGTTCGGCGCGGCGCGACACTGCATTGTTGGCGGCGCCGGTGATGGCGCTGACCAGTTCCTGGTTCGAGGCGTCGGGTTCGAAGACGCCGTTGTTGCGGCCGAGCCTGAGCACGACTATGCGGTCGGCGACGGCGCGCACGTCCTCCATATTGTGACTAATCATCAGCACGCCGAGCCCACGCTCGCGCACCCGGTCGATGAGGTTCAGCACTTCCGCCGTCTGGGCGACGCCAAGAGCGGCGGTCGGCTCGTCGAGCAGGATGACCTTGGGGTCGAGCAGCAGCGAGCGGGCGATCGCCACGGTCTGGCGCTGGCCGCCGGACAGCGAGGCGACCGCCTCGCGGACGCTTGGAATACGCGCCGACAATTCGTTGAGCAGCGTCCAGGCGCGAATTTCCATCGCCACCTCGTCCAGCCGCAGCGGGTTGATCTCCTTGCCGAGAAAGATGTTGGCGACGACGTCGAGGTTTTCGCACAGTGCGAGATCCTGGAAGACGGTGGCGATGCCGAGCGTCAGCGCGGCGCTCGGGTCGGGCATCGTCACTTGCCTGCCGCGGAAATTGATGGTGCCCGAGCTCGGCTGGTGGACGCCGGCCAGAATCTTGACCAGCGTCGACTTGCCGGCGCCATTGTCGCCGACCAGCGCCACCACCTCGCCGGCATGGACATCGAGATCGATATCGGTGAGCGCCGAAACGGCGCCGAAATTCTTCGAGATGCCGCGCAGGCTGAGCACCAGCTCGCCTGCCGAAACCGGTCCGTCAGAGATGTCAGACATGGTGGCAAACCTTTCCGGATGGGCGGTCAAGAGTGACTGCGAACTTCCGGCCACCGCAAGGGCGGCCGGAAAGCAGGATCAGGATTCTAGGTCATCCTTTTATGCATGTCGTTATCCCAAAACCGCTGCGCACTTTTGGGCGACCTGCATTGTCACTTTGTAATGCCGAGCTTCTTGCAACCTTCGGCGTAGCGGTCGACGCAAAGCTCTTCGGCGGTGTTGATCTTCTTGTCGATGATCTCGGCCTTTAGGTTTTCCTGCGTCACCACCGCCGGCGTGAACAGCTGCGAAGGAGTGTCGTAGAGGGTCATTTCGGCCTTCGGCGTCTCGCCCGACAGAAGCTGGACGGCGACGTTGGCGGCAGCCGCCGCAACGATCTCGCTCGGCTTGGAGATGGTGTTGTACTGATCGCCGGCGATGATCAGCTGCAGTGCGGCGATCGTCGCGTCGTTGCCGGTCACCGGCGGCACCGGATCGACACCGGCGGCCTTGAAAGCGGCGATGGCGCCACCACCGGTGCCGTCATTGGCCGCAACGACGCCGACGATCTGCGTGGAGAAGCGGGTGATCTGGCCGCTTGCCCATTGCTGCGCCTTCGGCGGCGCCCATTCCGGCGTGTCGTATTCGGCAAGGATCTTGTAGCCGCTGTTGTCGAGGCTGGAATGGATGCCCTTCTTGATCAGCCCTGCGGCCGCGTCGGTCGGCGATCCGTTGATCTGCAGCAGGCCGCCGCTGGCCGGGTCGACCTTCAGCGCCTTGAGGTGTTCGACGAGCGAGTCGGCAATGGCCTTGCCGATGCCTTCATTGTTGAACGAGACGTAGAAGTCGGCAGGTGCAGTCGGGATCGGGCGATCATAGGCGATGACCTTGACGCCCTGGCTCTGCGCCAGCTTGACCAGCGAGGCGGCGGCGGTCGAGTCGACAGGGTCAAGCACGATCGCCTTGGCGCCCTGCGAGATTACCGAGTTGAACTGCTGCTGCTGGCGCGAGGCGTCGGCATCGGCGTTCTGGTAGATCACCTTGCAGCCGGGGCAGAGTTTTTTCATCTCGGCGACGAAGCCGGGATAGTCGTGCTGCTCGTAGCGCGTCGAGGCCTGGTCGGGCATCAAGAAGGCGACCGTGGCGTCGGTAACCGGGGCGGCAAAGGCAGCGGTGCCGCCAAGAAGAGACAGAGTGAGCGCAATGGCTCCCGTCGATTTCCAGGCAAATCTGGTCATTTTGATAGCTCCGTTTCAAGGAATGGTTTCATGAAGCCCTGGACACCACATGGCGCCGGGCCTTGACTGCAGTCGGCTGTTGCGAGGAACAACGGAGCACTTGATCCGTGCTGCGCATCCCCTTGATATCTCTGGATTTCGGGACAAGCGATCTCCAGCACGGGGCGCCTCCAACGCACCCCGCGTTCTTACCTCAGTAAACGTCTAGGCTCCTCCCGGTCCTCCCTGTTAGGCGGCAATCTCCGCGCTGATGTTTTCCGCCAGCAGGGCCCTGAAGCGCGAAGGCGACATGCCTTTCTGGGTCAGGAACTGGCGGTTGAAATTCGAGATGTTGTTGTAGCCGGCGGCATAGCAGATCTCGGTGATCGGCATGTCGGCCTCGCTCATCAGCAGTTGGCAGGCGAGGTTGATGCGCAACCGGTTGACATACTGCACCAGCGCCATGCCGGTATGGCGGCGGAAGCTGCGCGAAAACGCGCTCGGGCTGCGGCCGGCGATCGCCGCCAGATCGCTTTCGCTGAACGGCTCGGTCAGGTTGGCGTTGATATAGGCAAGCGCCTTGTTGACGCCGGCCGACATGAAGCCTGAGGGATCCGGCAGATAGCTGGCGCTGGTGAGCGTCCGCACATCGGCGGCGCGGCTCAGAATATCGATCAGTTCCATGAACAAAGCGATGCGGCGAACGCCTTGCGCTTCGACCAGTTCGGCCAGCACAGGTGCGGCGAGCTTGGCGGTAGCGGTGGAGAACAGCGCGCCGCGGCGGCTGAGCTCGAGAATGTTTTCACAACCGGCAAGTTCCGGCAACGCGGCGGTGGCGTCGGCAATGAACTCTTGCGAGAACTGCACGACGCGGCCGCGCAGCGGCACGCTGGCGCCTGCCGGCACGTCGCTGACCCAGTTGTGCGGCAGGTTCGGGCCGGTGAGCACGAGGTTGCCGGGCTCGAACTCGCCGATGAAGTCACCGACGAAATAATGGCCCGTGGTGGCGACGACGTGATGGATTTCGTATTCGGGGTGGAAGTGCCAGCGCACCGTGTGGAAGGGGTAGCCGTGGGCCCAGGCCTTGAACGACTCGCCGCGTCTGATCTGGACGACTTCCAAGTCCGGATTCATGTCAGTTCCTCCCGGCGCCGGTCCGGTCATGCGACCAGTTGCAGTGCCATCTCCCGCAGGCCGCGTTTGCCGCTCTCTGCAGTGATCGAAGCTTAGGCGGCAATTCATGCAGCCGCCACCACGGTGTGTCCACCTCACTGATACTTTTTTGACGTTTTTGTGGTAAAGGCGATACGTTTGCGAGTACGCGGGAGAGATCAGGCCCCGCTTGCGAGACGGTGACGACGCAAACGATGTCGCCGGCGGCGAGAGCTGGTCGCTCGATTTCGGCTCCGTCACAGTGACAATATGCAAAGGGAGCGGATCGGCATGACAAGGACGTTCACCTACTCCGGCAGCCCTGCGCATATTGTCTTCGGCAATGGCGCGTCGTCCGAGGTGGGCACCTGGATCGAAAAACTCGGCTGCAAGCGCGCGCTGGTGCTGTCGACGCCGCATCGGGCTGCCGACGGCGAGGCGCTTGCCAAGTCCCTCGGCGCGCTGGCGGCCGGCATCTTTTCGGGCGCCGCCATGCACACGCCGGTCGAGGTAACCCAAACGGCAATGGCCAAGGCAACCGAGGTCAAGGCTGACTGCGTTGTCGCGCTTGGCGGCGGCTCGACCACCGGTCTCGGCAAGGCGATCGCCTGGCGCACCGACCTGCCGCAGATCGTCATCCCGACCACCTATGCCGGCTCGGAGGTGACGCCGATCCTCGGTCAGACCGAGAACGGCGAAAAAACCACAATGCGTGACGCCAGGATCCTGCCGGAAGTGGTGATCTACGATCCAGAGCTGACCGTCGGCCTGCCGATAGCGATGAGCGTCGCGTCAGGACTCAACGCCATGGCGCACGCGGCCGAAGCGCTTTACGCGCAGGATCGCAATCCGATTTCCACCCTGATGGCGAAAGAAGGATTGCACGCCATGACGGCGGCGCTGCCGGTGTTGACCAAGGAGCCTGGAAACATCGATGCACGCGGCGATGCGCTTTACGGCGCCTGGCTGTGCGGTACGGTGCTCGGCGCCGTCGGCATGGCGCTGCATCACAAGATCTGTCATACGCTCGGCGGCTCTTTCGACATGCCGCATGCCGAGACGCATGCGGTGATGTTGCCGCACACGATCGGCTTCAACGCCGTCGCGGTGCCCGACTTGTTGAAGCCGGTCGCCGACTTGTTTGGCGGCAGCGCGGGCGGCGGTCTCCACGATTTCGCCAAGGCGGTCGGCGCGCCCCTTACATTGAAAGAACTCGGCCTCATGCAGGCCGATCTCGACCGCGCCGCTGAGATCGCGACCAGGAACCCATACTGGAATCCGCGGCCTTTCGACCGCGCCGCAATCCGCGCCCTGTTGCAGGACGCGTGGGAGGGAAGGCGCCCGCAAAACTGACGGCAACAAGCAAGGAACTTACCCGCCGCGAATTCATCAGGATACCGCCACGAGTGGCTCCGCCTGATCGGCGCAGGCCGCTCACGCTTTTGTGCGCGTGAAAAACTGAGCGGCTCAACAAGCCCATTGACATCAGCCGTATTTTCGACGCAAACGTTATATTGTTACTGTTATACAGTTACACAGCCCGCCTCTCCGGCGACATACATTTCAGACTGCAAGGAGACCACGGATGCGTCGCATTCCCTTTCTCGCCGCGCTGCTCGTCGCGGTGCCGCTTTTGACCGGCACGGCTGTCGGCGCCGAAGACAAGCTGACCATCGTGGCGGCCGAGAATTTCTATGGCGACCTTGCCCGCCAGATCGGCGGCAGCAACGTCACCGTCACCAGCATCCTGGCCAATCCCGACGACGATCCGCATCTGTTCGAGACCAGCCCGTCGACGGCGCGCACCATCGCCGATGCAAAGATCGTCATCTATAACGGCGCCGATTACGATCCGTGGATGGACAAGCTGCTGTCCGCCTCGACAGCCAAGGATCGCACGACCATCGTCGCCGCCGACCTGATCGGCAAGAAGTCGGGCGACAATCCGCATCTGTGGTACGACCCGGCGACGATGCCGGCCATCGCCAAGGCGCTGAGCGCCGATCTTGCCAAGCGCGATCCGGCCAATGCCGTGCATTATGAGGCGAACCTGAAGGCATTCCAGACCTCGCTCGAGGCCATTGACAAGGAAATCGCCGACGTCAAGAACACCTATGCCGGAACCGAGGTGACGGCTACCGAGCCGGTCTTCGGCTACATGGCGGAAGCGCTCGGTCTCAAGATGCTGAACTACGATTTCCAGGTGGCCTTGATGAACGATGCGGAGCCGAGCGCCACGCAGGTGGCGGCGTTCGAAAACAGCCTGAAGGACGGCTCGGCCAAGATCCTGTTCTACAATTCGCAGGTGACCGACGAGGCAACGACAAGGCTGCTCGACATCGCCAAGCAGAACAAGGTCACGGTCATCGGCGTCACCGAGACGGAACCGGCGGGCCAGACGATCCAGACCTGGTTCGGCGGCCAGATCGACGCGGTCCAGAAGGCGCTCGCGGCCCGCACACAATGAACGTGACGCGAATGAATGTGACTAAATGAACGCAATCGAATTCGACAAGGTCACGCTGACCTATGGGGGACGCCGGGTTTTATCCGACGTCTCCTTTTCTCTACCGCAAGGCGCCTTTGTCGGCCTGCTCGGCGCCAATGGCGCCGGCAAGACGACGATGCTGCGCGCCATTCTCGGCCTGATCAAACCGGCCGGCGGCGCCATTTCGGTGCTTGGCAAATCGCCCACGCGCGGCAACGCCGACATCGGCTATATGCCGCAGGCGCGGCGCGCGCTTGGCGATGTCGGCGTCAGCGGCCTCGACTTCGTGCTGAGTGCCGCCGGCGGGCATCGCTGGGGCTGGCCCGTCGCATCGGCTGCCGAGAAGGAGGCGGCGTGGAAGGCACTTGAAGAGGTGGGCGCCGGCGACCTTGCGCGGCGGCCGCTGGGCGAGCTTTCCGGTGGCGAGCGCCAGCGCATCCTGATCGCGCAATCCTTGATCGGCAATCCGCAACTGCTTTTGCTCGACGAGCCGCTGATCAGTCTTGACGCGGGCCATCAGCGCGCGATCATCGACCTGGTGCATCAGATCGGCGAACGGCTCGGCATTGCCGTGCTGTTCTGCTCGCACGAGATCAACCCGCTGCTGCGCGCCGTCGACCGCGTGCTCTATCTCGGCAACCGCAAGGCGGCGATCGGCTCCGTCGACGAGGTCATCAGCGGTCCGGTGCTGTCGAAACTCTACGGCACGCATATCAATGTGGTGCGGGTTGCCGGCCGCATCTTCGTCATGGCCGACGATGTCGAACTGGAGAGCGGGGCGCATGTCCACGATCTTTGACTATGAATTCATGCGCAACGCCTTCTATGCCTGCACCATCGTCGGCATCGTTTCGGGCGCGGTCGGCTATTTCCTCGTGCTCCGGGGCCAGACCTTCGCCGGTCATGCGCTCTCCCATGTCGGCTTTCCCGGCGCCACCGGCGCCGGCCTGATCGGGCTGTCGCCGTTTCTCGGCCTCACCGTGTTTACCGTCGCCGCCGGCATCGGCATCGGCCTGCTCGGCGAACGCGCGCATCGCGACGTCGCCATCGGCATCGTTTTGACGCTGTCGCTCGGCCTGGGCTTGCTGTTTCTGCATTTCTACACCGCCTTCGCCTCGCAGGCGACCAACGTGCTGTTCGGCAATGTGCTGGGCATCAGCCTGCGCACCGTTATCGTGCTTGCGGTGCTGGCGGTGGCGATCCTTGTCGCGCTTTTGCTGATCGCGCGGCCGCTGCTGTTCGCCAGCCTGCAGCCGGAACTCGCCGAAGCGCGCGGCGTGCCGCTCACTCTTGTCTCGACCCTGTTCATGGTGCTGGTCGCCGTCGCCACGTCCGAGGCGGTGCAGATCGTCGGTGTGCTGCTCGTCTTCGCGCTGATGGTGGCGCCTGCAGCCACCGCGCTCAGGCTTACCAGCGGCGTCGGAGCCGGCGTGCTGACGTCCATCGCGCTTGCCGTGATCATCGCCTGGATCAGCCTGACGCTCGCCTTCCTGACCGACTGGCCGACGAGCTTCTGGATCACGGCGCTGGGCGCGGCGGCCTATGTCGTCATCGGCATGGTCCGGCGCCCGTCGGTCCGAGAGACTCAGAGCGCCGACGCCGGCCCCTGAGGCTTGCCCTCCGGCGGGTCGATCGGGCCGGCTGGAGTGCAAAACTGACGTCAGGGAAATACACCCAAAAAAAGTCAGGTTTACAAACCGGCTCCTGAAACGTTCAGCCGCGAAAGACAAATTCATCCAATCGCCTAGATCGCGACCTCTGTCGCGCCAAAGGGCCGCTCCGGAGCGGCCGGAACACCCGGAAAACCGCCATTTCAAGCGCATTTTGTAGCGGCGAATGGCGTCCGCGCGGCCGGTTGGAAGCTGGCCGGGAGGTGCAATGGCGACCCCCCGCGGCCATCGCGGGCGGCGTTGACAGACCGCGGTGCTGCATGCGTATAGCAAGCCATGGGTCACGCCATGGCCGTGGCGGTTGAGACGGGGCTGGGGGGTTTCGTAACAACAGCATTGACGGCCCGGCGCCGGACGGGCGGCATGCACTCTCGAAGTGCGCCGCTCGCTCTTGGCTGACGCGCCGGCGACCCGGCAGCAGTCCTGGCCTGCGTTATCTCGACCAGGCTCCGCAGAACGCCATCGTCTCAGCTTTTCGATCCGCATCGGTTCGAAGCGAACGAGGTGACGCCCTCTTAACCGATATTCGCTTCGCTACGTCCCCCTCCCCTGCTGGGCGAGGGGGACGCTGGCGATGAACCGCGCCGGCCGAGGTGTATCGGCACCGATCAGGCAAGCCTGACGACGTCGATCAAGCAAGCTTGACGACGAAGTGCTTGGTTACCGGCTCGATGATCTGCCAGGTGCCCTTGAAATCGGCTTCGACCACGAACGCATCGCCCGGACCGACCTCGACCGGCGTGCCGCCATCGGGCGTGATGATGATGCGGCCGGCGATCATGTGCACGAACTCATAGTCGGTGTAGGTGGCGTGATAAGTGCCGGGCGAGGCCCGCCAGGTGCCCGACAGCACCTTGCCGTCGGCGGTGGTGTGCTGCACGGCGGTCTGCATGGTCGGCCGGCCCGCCACAACGATCCAGCCCGGTAAGTCGCCGCCCTCGGCATGCTCGACAGCGCCGAATTTGAAAATGGTGGTGTTGGTCATGGGAGGCTCCGTTTGAATTGCATGGCTGCCGGTTGGATAGCCGATGCGTGTGACGGGGGCAACGCAAGGGCCGACCCCGGATGTCGGAGATTTGGCGAAGGAGGCGGGGACCTAATCTCCCCCATCGAGGGGGAGATGTCGCCGAAGGCGACAGAGGGGGTCGCCGCGCGTGGAGCGCCTGCCTTCACTTGCAGGATTGGGCCGAGTCCGGTCGAACCGACCCCCTCTGGCCTGCCGGCCATCTCCCCCTCAAGGGGGGAGATCAGCGGCGTCGCCTCCTCCAATGTTGCACTGCGTTAGATTTGTTGCATTGCGATATCGACCCATAGGGCGGAGTCTTGGTCCGACTGTCAACGGTTGCAGCGCCGTGTCCCGTTGGGCGCAAAGCTGCCGCACGTATGATCCCGGCGCGATCGTTACTCGCCGAGGCGGGGTCATGCACCAGCACGAGGTGGCAAATCGTGTCAGCATCGTTCCGGCCCGATATCGAAGGACTGCGTGCCTTGGCGGTGGCAGGCGTGATCGCCTTTCATTTCGGCTTCACCGGCCTGCCCGGCGGCTTCACCGGCGTCGACATCTTCTTCGTCATCTCGGGCTATCTGATCACAAAACACCTGCTTGCCGAAATCACCGAGACCGGGCGGCTCAACCTGTGGCGCTTCTATGCCAGGCGCGCTCGGCGGCTGTTGCCGGCGTCGCTGTTCGTCATCCTCGCCACACTGGTGGCCGGCGCCTTCATCCTGTCGCCGGAGGAACAATCGCTCTATTCCAAAGCCGCCATGTTCGCCTCGGCCTACATGATCAATCTGTGGCTGATCCGCTGGTCGTTCGATTATTTCGCCGCCGATACGGCCAGCAACCCGTTTGTCCATTTCTGGTCGCTGTCGGTGGAGGAGCAGTTCTATGTCGCCTGGCCGGCGCTGCTTGTGCTGGCGGCATGGCTGCGCCCCGGCAAGCGCGGCGCGATCCTGGTGATCGGCATTGCCGGCCTCGTCTCGTTCGCCGTCTGCGCGTGGCTCACCACGGTCTCGCAGCCCTGGGCCTTCTATTTCTCGCCGCTACGCGCCTGGGAGTTCGCCGCCGGCGGGCTGGCCAGCATGGTGCCGCAGCAAGTCTGGCAAAACCGCCCGCGGCTCGCCACGCCGCTGGCGTGGCTCGGCCTAGCGCTGATTGCCGGCGCCTATCTTTCCTTCAGCGACGAAACGCCCTTCCCGGGTTTCCTCGCCCTGGTGCCGGTGGCCGGCACCGTGCTGTTGCTGCTGGCAGGAGCGGCGCACGCGCAGCAGGAGAGCGCTAAGAAAAGCCCGATCGAGGCACTGGCGCTGGCGCCGCTGCAATGGGTCGGCAAACTCTCCTACTCGCTCTATCTCTGGCACTGGCCGGTGATCGTGTATGCCACGATGCTGACGCCGGAACTTTCGCCGCTGCAGCGGCTCGGCTGCTTGGCGCTGACGCTGGCGCTGTCGGGGTTCACCTATCATGTCATCGAAAACCCGATCCGCCGCAATGGCTGGCTGATGGCCAGTGCGGCGCGGGCGCTGGTGCCGGCCGTCCTCCTGACCGGCACCGGCGTCGCAGCCGCCTACGCCAATGCCAGGCTTGCCGTCCACGATCTGGACCCTGAGCAGCGCAGCATTGCCGCCAGCGCCGCGCAGCCGTCCACGGCGCGCGCGGCCGGCTGTATTCTCTCCTTTGAGACGGTGACGCCGAAGGCCTGCGTGTTCGGCAACAAGGACGCCGGGCGCTCGATTGCGCTGTTCGGCGATTCGCATGCCGACCACTGGTCGACGCCGCTGATCGAGGCGGCGGCCAAGAACAATTATCGCCTCGTCACCTATCTCAAATCGTCCTGCCGTGCCTCGCGGGTGACGACCTGGAACTGGCGGCTGAAGCGCGACTACACCGAATGCGACCAGTGGCGGGAGCAATCGGTCAAGGACATTATCGCGTTGCACCCGCACATGGTGGTGATCTCGGAATTCTCGATCGGCAATGTGATGAAGGAATCGCCCGAGGAACTGAAGCACGCCGATTGGAACGAGGAGTGGAAGGCCGGCCTGCGCTGGACGCTGGCGGCATTCAGCCGGGCCGGGATCAAGGTCGCGGTAATCCGGGACGTTCCCTACAATGGAAGCTATGCCGACAAATGCGTGGCGCGGGCGCTGTGGCGCGGGCAGGTGCCTGAAGTCTGCGACACGCCGAGGGACGCGGCGGCGAACGACGACATCGCCGCGGCCGAGCGCGACGTCGTGCGCAGCGTGCCCGGCGCCACCTATGTCGACCTGACCAGCCAGTTCTGCGACGCCCAAACCTGCCACGTGTTCATCAACGGCCAACTCGCCTTCCGCGACCGACACCACCTGGCGACGCCATTTGCTGAATCACTGGAGCCGGTCTTGGAGAAGGCGGTGTTTTAGGGGGCGGCGAGGTAGGGGGACCTGACGGCTGACCGCTCAGTTGATGCGAGCTATGCCACAAACACATCCTCTCGATGGTGAGCGAGGTAAGCCTGCTGCGGCGGGGTGAACGTGCTAGTGCGCCAGACGGCGGGGGCTTCGGCAAAGCCGAAACTCTGCATCACCAATTGCTCGAAACCGAGCCGCCGCAAATCAGTCTTGTCGACGCGCTGGGATATGAGGACCTGCCCGCTATCTTCAAAACTGATGAAGCCACGGTCAAAGAGGTGGTCGGCATCAGGCGTGAGGAGCAGCCCGTTCATGCCGTCCAAGCGCTCCTGCGCGGAAGCGCATAGGCGCCAAGGCTTGATGTGGCTTGCAATCAGCAACGAGGGATTGGTGACCCCTGTGAGTCGGCACGAGCGCTCCATGGCTTCGACATTGGAACGAAATTTACCTTGGCCGCGACGAGCTTGAATGACGCTCGTCTTTACAGTGTCCTCGAGTTGGAGGTCGTCTCGGATACGGCGCTCAACGACGTCCTCTAAAATTTCATTGACGACTTCGAAAGTGAGACTGTTTGCGCCACCACGCCTCAGAGCTTCGCGGTCGAAAGCTGTACCCGCGACAATGGTGTGAAACACCTCTTGCGATACGCTCGCGAGATAGGCGTTTTGACGGCCTGATCCGGAGTTTGGGTCGATGGGCGAGTATCGGGGAGGCAGAAGCGGACCCAATTCGCCAATTATGTCCGACGGGCGCACCGTCGGCAGGAGCGGCGCCCAATACACCGGGAGAAGCCAACCTTCCTCGTTCCAATTGGCTCCAGTGTTCTTGAACTCCGGTGGTTTCGGTGCTGTGAATGCAAACTCCGCTACCCGACCAATATAGCGCACGGCTTGACCGAAAAAAGACAACACGAGGTCACCAGGTGTCGCCCGACGCATATTTTTGTAGAACTCGCTGCGTGCCCCATTCTTCTGAGTTTTGGGCGACCAGAGATATTGCCCGTCGATCTCTTGGCAGGCGGTCTGACTGTGATTTACCCACCAGAATTGCGACATCGTTTTTGATTTTAATAGTTGCCGTCGGCTGGGTAAGCTCTATTCGAGACCTGTCTCGCCTACAAGCATGGAGCCGACCTTATTGCCAGGTGCGACAGGCGGCGTAACTGCATCTTTCGGCGAGACGCCAAGAAGAGCGTAGGGCGACGATAGTCGCCGCCCCCACCCCACTTGCAAATCGCCCCCCAAATGCCATCTAGATCACAGGCGCACCGCCGGTGCGCCTTAGCCACGGAGCTTTCACTTGACGCAGCGAAGCGGCAGTGCGGATTTGCCGCTGCATGGCGGGCGGGTTCCGAAATGGCTGGGCGATCGCATGACGCGGCTGGGCGCTGTGCTGTGCGAGGCGATCATCCATCACTATGGCCGCGACGAGCTGTTGCGGCGGCTGGCGCATCCGTTCTGGTTCCAGTCTTTCGGCGCCGTCATGGGCATGGACTGGCACTCCTCGGGCATCACCACCTCGGTCGTCGGCGCGCTGAAGCGCGGGCTGAACCCGATGTCGCGCGAGCTCGGCATCCATGTCTGCGGCGGGCGCGGCGCGCATTCGCGCAAGACGCCGCAGGAGCTGACCGCGATCGGCGAACGCGTCGGCATCGATGGCGCGGCACTCGCCACCGCCAGCCGCCTGGTCGCCAAAGTGGACAGTGCGGCCGTGCAGGACGGCTTCGACCTCTATCTGCACGGCTTCATCGTCACCGACGACAGCCGCTGGGTGGTGGTGCAGCAAGGCATGAACGGCGACAGCCGCCAGGCGCGGCGCTATCACTGGCTGTCGGAAGGGCTGACAAGCTTCGTCGACCAGCCGCATGCGGCGATCGAGGGCGAGCGGCAGGGCGAGATCGTCAACCTGACCGACCATCGCGCCGCGCCGTCACGTAGCGGCCAGATCGACCTGTTGAAGACCATGAGCCCGGAACGGATCCTCGACGAGCTTGCCGTGCTGGAGCCGCCGCCGAAAGCAGCGCCTGCGAAACCGGCGGCGCAGCCGATGCTGCCCAATCTGGTGATGCCGGCGCATCACGACGTGCGCGAGAGCGACATCGTCATGCACCGGCTGCACGGCAACATTTCCGCCGCCATCGAAAGCGGGCCGGCCGACTTTCCCGAGCTGCTGCTGGTGCCCGGCGTCGGCGCGCGCACGGTGCGGGCGCTGGCCATGGTGGCGGAAGTGGTGCATGGCGCGCCCTGCCGCTTCTCCGATCCGGCGCGCTTCTCGCTCGCCCATGGCGGCAAGGACCGCCACCCCTTCCCGGTGCCGCTGAAAGTCTATGACGAGACGATCGCGGTGCTGAAATCGGCCGTCGGCAAGGCCAAGCTCGGCCGCGAGGAAGAGCTCGGCGCGCTGCAGCGGCTGGATGGCGAAGCGCGGCGGCTGGAGCGCTACGTCACCGGGCCAAGCCTTAAGGAGATCGTCGCCGGCGAGTTCGACCAGTCGCATCTGCTTGGCGGGCGCAGTGTGTTCGGGTGGGAGGGGGCGGCGGAAAGCGACGACGGTTCAGACAGGGGCCGCCAGTAGCTGCCTGTCCATCATGCAGAGATAGTGCGCGGCCCATAGAAACACGTGCTCGGCTTGTTTTGATAATGCTTGCAAAGACCCATTTCTCAAGTGATGCTCTGCCAGGCGAGGCTCGGCATGAAGACATTCGCATGGACGTTGGTTTTCGTGCTGCTGGCGATTGGCGGCGCGATCGCCCAAACGACGCCTGAGCCTGCCATACTGGCATATACACCGCCGATGCACTTCGTCGTTGTACGCAACAGCACGCCAGGATGCGAGCCGACATGCCCGGAATGGATTTCGGCGGAAGGTCACATCGTGGCCGGCACGCCAGCTTTGCTGAAGGCTTTGCTGAAAAAACTCGGCCCCCGCAAATTGCCTTTGGCGTTGAATTCCCCGGGCGGCGAGACCGATGCGGCGATGGCGCTTGGCCATATGATCCGCGCCAGCGGGCTCGACACGATGGTTGGCAAGACGGAGTTCTCCGAATGCGCGCCAGACACAAAAGCCTGCGGGCCGGGCGACCTCCGCTTCGGCGTCGCCAACCCCGTCGGCGCAGTCTGTTCGTCAGCTTGTACGATGGTTCTTGCGGGCGGCGTACGGCGCCTGGCAGACAGCCGCGCCTTTGTCGGCATTCACCGGATCATGCTGCCGGCCGCCAAGAAAATCCACGGCAAGAAGACCATCGTCCTCGTTCCGATACCCAAATGGTATGAACGCAAGGTCGACAGCTATTTCACCGAGATGAAAGCAGGTTCGTGGATCGTATCGGCCATGCAAAAAATACCCGACGACAGCATACGATACCTCGTGACATACGAACTTTTGGACCTGAATCTGATAACCGAAACCGGTCACGGCGACACGCGCACCTCCATCGATATCTGCAAGACCACGCCGCCGGCGGGCAACTGCCGAACGGTCAGGCAATAGGAATAGCGGGCCACGTAGGTCGTCGAAGCGCCTGTTTCTCAACAGCAACCCTTCACTTTACGCGGCGCCCTTCAACAGGTCTTCCGGCCGGCCCTCGACGAGCGCAGCAATATAGCTTTCCAGGCTGGTCGTGCCGCGCTCCGGGTTTTCCGGCTGCATCGGCTTGTCCAGCGTGGCCCCGGTCATGCGGGCATAGGACTCGGCCGCCGCTTTGGAGAAGCCTAGTTTTTCGTAGGTTTCTGTCCAGCGCTCCCGCGGCACCGTGACCACGCGCACGTTTTTGCGCAACGCCGCACTGAAGGCTGCGGCGACATCGGCGGCGGAGTAGCGCCGAGGACCCTCGATATAGTGCGTGCCGGTCTTGTCCGCCGGCTCCAGCAGACGTCTCGCCGCAGCCTCGCCGAGATCCTGCGGCGCCACCATCGGCAGCTCGAAATCCGCCGGGAAGAAGGAGGTGATGACGCCGTCGCGCCGCGCCGTCTCCAGGGCCTGATCCCAGTTGCTCATGTAATAGGCGGCGCGGTTGATGCTTGCCGGAATGGCCTGGGCCTTCAGCTTCTGCTCGAGGCCGTAAAGGACGGTGAGATCGCCGACACCCTCGCCGGCCTGCGCGCCGTAGGTCGATTCCGCCACCAGCTTTTCGAGGCCGGAGCCCTCCAGCGCCGCCGCAATGGCGCCAACCGTCTTGCGCTCCTCGGCGTCGGTGTCGGTCGATGGATCGGCCGGCGGGTTGAGCAGAAACGCCCGCTTGCCGCGCCGCAAGACTTCACGCAGCGCCTCGACATCGAGCACATCGGCAACCGCGGCCTCCGCGCCCTGTTCAACCAACCATGCGGCCTTCGACTCGTCGCGCGTCACCACCGTGACATCCTCGCCCTGCCGCAACAGCGCCATTGCCGCCGCCGAGCCGACATGGCCGGTACCTCCAAGAATGACATGCATGGTCTCGTCCTTCCCTTGCTGATTCATGCCGGATTAATGGCTGGGGCGGCGAAGGGTTCAAAAATCGGGGGACGATGCTGACAGGAGGTGACGCTGACTTTCCCCGCAATGCACGGCGCAGGGGTCGTTCGCATCTTGCAAAATTATGGAACGAGGTCGTGCCCAGCGAGTTATATTAGCGCAACCTTGAATAGGAGGCAGCTATGAGAAAGCTCCTGCTTGCTTCGGCTATCGCTATCACTGCGGCGGCGGCGATGATCGCCCCGGCGAATGCCGGCGGGCGCGTCGTGATCGGCATCGGCAACGGCTACTATGACGATGACTACAATGACAGCTATGGCGACTATTACGATCGCTATGCTCCTCGCCCCTACTACCAGTATGATGCCTACGATAACGGCTTCAGGTACCACAGGTATCACAGGCACCATCGCCATTGCCGCATAGAGTTGGTCAAGCACTGGCGCCATCATCACAGGATCGTCGAGGAAATTCGCGTTTGCGAACGGTGATCCGATAGGGTGAAACCGGTTCGGCCGGCATCTGCCGGCCGGCCGCTTCACTACGCGGCTGCCGGCCTTATCGCGGCTTCCGCATCAGCATCATCCCGTAATCCACGGCCAAAAGGTCGAGCCCGACCTTCAACAGCTTCACCACCACATCTCGTCCCTCGCCGGTGCGTTCGGCGAGCGCCTTCACCGACTGGCCTTCGAGGCAGATTTTGCGAACCACCTCCGCCACTTCCCAGTGGGCCATGGCGGCGATGGCATGGGTGTGGGCGCGGCCGGCGTTGAGCACGCGGTCGGGGATGCCGCCATTGATGCGGCCGCCGTCAATGCGCTCTTCCCACGGCATCGGCCGCAGCCCGTCACGCGAGGCGCGCTCGAAATCGTCGCGAAACCGCTGGCCGGCCTCACGCTGCTGGCGGGTCAGCGAGGTGATGCCGACCAGCGGATCGACATTGCGCACCCGCACGATGCCGCCGGTCGCGGTGTAGCCGTCATTGGAGACCTCGTAGACGCGCCGCGCCTCTTCGGTGCCGACGCTCAACCGCTTGCGGCCGAAGCGATCGTCCTTCAGCGCGAAATCATGGCCGATCTCGCGGCGGATGCGCACCTGCTCGGCTTCGCCTATGGGGAGTTTTGGTGGCTGCCGTTTCTGCGCGGTTTTTTTGCTCATCGGGGGATCCTTGTGGGATTGGGTTGTTGAGCCGGAAGGTTGGCGTTCCTTCGCGCCCCCCTCTGCCCTGCCGGGCATCTCCCCCACGAGGGGGGAGATTGGCAGCTTTGGTCATGTCGCTGACTTGCAACGCCGGCGATCGGCAAATGCCGTGGTGACATCCGATCTCCCCCCTTGAGGGGGAGATGGCCGGCAGGCCAGAGGGGGGCGCTGTCCCGCCGACCTTTCGATCATTGGTGATGTCGTTCCCGAGGCGAGAACCGAGCCTGGCCGCTCACACCACCTCCACCACCGGCCGATGAAACCTCGCCTGATGATATTCGCAGTAACTCTTCAGCGCCCTTGTGCGCAGGCCGCAGCACAGCATCTCGGACCCCGGCCGGCTGCCGGGAGCATCGTTGTCGGGGTCTTCCTCCAGCGTCATGTCGAGCGGCGCGCGGCAGCGGTTGAACAGGCAGTCGATGAAGCGCATGGCGGCGACATGCGGCTGGCGCCCGAGCGAGGCAGGGCGCGGCGCCGGCACATTGAAGCGGTAGATTTCGCCGTCCACCACCAGCCGTCCTTCGGCCGGGGTGGAGCGCGCCGGACGGGCTGGCAACAAAGGCCTGGCCGGCGTGTGTCTGGCTTGCCTGGCGACCGGTGTGGCCGGTGCGGCCTGCTTCGAAACTGCAGGCCACCTTACCGGCTTGCTCGGCTGAACCGGCAGAATCTTCCCTGCCGTGTTCTCGTTTGCCGCAGTCTTCCCCGTCGCATTCTTCCTCGGTCGGCCGCCGGACCTGCCGCCTCTGGGGTTGGCGAAGCCGATGGTCTTCAACGCGCTGTTGCGGTGGACGATGCCGATGATGGCATTGCGCGAGACCGGACTGCCGCGCAGCGCCGTGAAGCGGACGGCGATCCCTGTGGCCGACAGGCCATCCCCCAGCCAGACGGCGATCTCCTGCAATTCGGTCTCGGTATAGGCAGTCATGTCGGTATCCATTGATTGCGCGCGCAAAGGCGGAGCGCCGGCCCGAGGCCTACGGGAAAAAATCAGAGCGGATGGTCGGTGCGGTCAGCCGATACTGGCGGCCGGCAGCGCGCTGGCGAGATGCCGCAAGGCGGCTTCGGCGGCCGCTTTGGTGAGGGCGGAAACCGCCCTGCCCGTCAGCCCGTCGAACAGGATGACGGTGCCGTCTTCCGTGCGGATGCAGGAGATGCCCTGCCCGCCGGAGACAGCCCTTGGCGCACCGGCGGCGCCATGGGCCGAAGAGGTGGCCGGAGCCGGGAGAGGAGCGGCTCCGGCCGTTCCGGTCGATCGGGGGGACGACGGTTCGACCGGATCCGGGGCAAGAGCCCCGGTTTGCGTCCGGACCGGGGAGGAGGACAGCCCGGACGATGGGAGAAAGCTGACGATGTCTGCGGAAACGCTTGCGGTTTGTTCGATCATGCGCTAAGCGTACGATATGTACGAAACGTACGCAAGCGAAATCGTACATATTGGACGATAAATTTCAGGCAATTTGTACGATGCAGGAACCGAGGCACAGATTGCAGCAGGCGCGGGCGGAGGCGGGTTATGCCTCGCCGAGCGACGCGGCGCGGGCATTGCGCGACATCAACAAGAACACGCTGATCAGTCACGAGAATGGTAACCGGCCGCTGTCGCGCAAGGCGGCGGAGAAATACGGCCGCCTGTTCGGCGTCGATCCCGGCTGGCTCTTGTTCAACGGTGACGGCGGCAGCCTTGCGGGGGGCCATTTCGGCTTTGACGAGTCGGGCCGGCAGATCCCGATGCCGTCGCTGGCCACCGTCGATGTGCCCATCGTCTCATGGATCAGCGCCGGCGAACTCGGCAGCCAGGATACGGTGGTCAATCTCAGCGACTATCCGACCATCCCCACCACCGATCTGGAGCAGGGCCAATGGATTGCTCTGCGCGTCGACGGCCCGTCGATGAACAAGATCTCGCCACCGGATTCGATCATCTTCGTCAACCTCAGGGACAAGCGGCTGGTGACCAATGGCTGCTACGTCATTTCGGACGAATCCGGCCAGGCCACCTACAAGCGTTACCGCCCCAACGAGAACCCGCCCTTCCAGCCGGCCTCCTACATGGACATCCCGCCGCCGGCGCTGGAAGGCGCCATCACCATCATCGGCCGGGTGAAGCGCTCGATGATCGATATGTGAGGGAGAAGGCGGTGAGGCGCAATCTCCCCCCTCGAAGGGGAGATGGCCGGCAGGCCAGAGGGGGTCGCCGCGCGTAAGGCGCTGACGTCCTCTGTCCGCGATAGGAAGTCGCGTCAGGACGTACCCACCCCCTCTGTCGCCTTCGGCGACATCTCCCCCTCGAGGGGGGAGATTACGCGCCCAAAAACTCGTTCGTAAAATACCCCCCGAAATCCGGCTTCTCCTTCAGAACCTTGCCATCGCCATCGAGCAATATGCCGGCCCTGAAGAGGTAGGTTCCGATCGCCTCGATCTTGGCCCTGGCGATGGTGCCGATGACGCCGTCCTGGCTGCGCAAGAAGTGTCCGTCGACCAGCATTTTCAGCGAAGCGTGGATCAGCGCCGGGTCGGTCAGCGCATCCCTGTTGGAAGCGATCAGCAGATCGCCGGCTTCCTGCGGGTGATCGCAGGCAAATTGGTAGCCGCGCCGCGTTGCCTCGACGAAGGCCGATGCGGCCTTCGGGTTTGCCTGGAGATATGCATTGCTGGAGGCGATCAAGGTGGTGTGCTCGTCGGGCACGCCGTAGTCGGCGTAGCGGAAGCCGCGCTGCCTGACGCCTCTCAACTCGGCAGCGACGCCTTCCCAGGTCGAGACCTCCAGCGTGAAGTCGACCGAGCCGTTGGCCAGCGCCTCATAGGCCGAGGTGCCTAATGTCACCGTCTCGAAAACGCCCTTGCCGCCATCGTGGCGGATGATGGTCGAGATCAGCGTGTTTTCCCAGGCGCTGCCGAAGCCGCCATAGGTCAGACCGTCAAGGTTTTTCGGGCCTTTAATCTCACTACGGTCCGCGTTGAAGACCAGCTGTCCGGTCTCCTGCTGGACCACGGCGTAGACCGCCTTGAGATCGGCGCCGGCAGCCCGCTGGGTGAACAGGCCGACGCCGGCAATGCCGAAATCGGCGATGCGGTTGGCGACCAGCGTGCCGGCGCCGGTATCGCCATAGGGCAGGATCTCAACATCGAGCCCAGCCTCGCCGTAAAACCCTTTGTCGCGGGCAACGAACAGGCCGACATGGTTGGTGTTGACCGTCCAGTCGAGCGCGACGGTGATTTTTTGCGTAGCCGCATGAGCGCGAGAGGCCAGCGGCAATCCGGCGGCCAGCGTCAGCAGCAAAGCCTGCCGGCGTGTGAATTCGGTCATGAAAAACTCCTTTGAGCGGTCTGCGGAAACAAGCCCCGGTCAGTCCCGGGATTGAGCAGCGTGTCGAGGATGTCGGCTTCGAGCGCGGCGGCCTGGCGCGCGGCATCGCCGCCGGTGGTGCGCGGGCGCGGCAGCGGCACGGCAATCTCGCCGATGATGCGGGCCGGCCGCGCCGACATCAGATAGATTCGATCCGAGAGGTAGACGGCTTCGCGCACGTCATGGGTGATCAGCAGCGCGGTCCAGCGGTGGCGCTGCCACATGCCTTCCAGCCAGCGCTGCACACCCGCGCGGGTCAGTGCATCCAGCGCGCCAAAGGGCTCGTCGAGCAGCAGCATGTCGCGCTGCTGCACCACGGTGCGCAAAAGCGCCGCGCGCTGGCGCATGCCGCCGGAAAGCTCGGCCGGCCAGGCGCGCTCGAAACCGGCAAGGCCGAACTCAGCGAACAACGGCGCGACGCGTTCGCGCGCCGCCTTGCGGCCAAGACCCTGCACTTCCAGCCCCAGCGTCACATTGTCGATGACGCGCCGCCACGGCATCAGCGCGTCGCGCTGCGGCATGAAGGCGAAGGGGCTGCCCTGCAATGGCGCGCCGTCGAAGCGCATGTCGCCCTCGCCTTTCAGCGCGCCGGTCAGCAACTGGAACAGCGTCGACTTGCCGGCGCCGGAAGGGCCGAGGATGGAGACGAACTCGCCGGCCGCGACATGAAGCGAAATGCCGGCGAGCACCTCAAGCGCGCCGAAGTTCTTCCTGATGTCCCGGAGTTCGAGCCGCGTCATTGACGGTTCTCTTCTGCAGCTTCAACCTTGCCGTCGCGGCTTTCGCTCCCTGCATTCTCCCAAGGCATGGCGAAGCGCTGGACGAGCACCGCAATGGCGAACAAGACAAGCGTGAGCGCGGCGCTGACGGCGACCGCGGCGAGCACCAGATCGGGCCGAAAGTTGTTCTTGGCATTGAGCATGTAGATGCCCAGCCCCTTCGCCGCCCCCGCATATTCGGCGAAGATCGCGCCGACGACGGCGTAGGTGATGGAGATGCGCAGCCCGGCGAAGAAATAGGGCAGCGCCGAAGGCAGGCGCGCCAGCCAGAAGATGCGCCAGCGCCCTGCCCCCATGGTGGCGAGCATCTGCGAAATCGCCTTGCTGGTCGCGGCAAAACCCTCGACCAGCGCCACCATCATCGGGAAGAAGGTAACGAGCGCCACAAGCAAGATTTTTGGCATCAGCCCGAAGCCGAACCACAGTACGATGAGCGGCGCAATCGCGACCAGCGGCAAGGTCTGGCTGATAATCAGCAGCGGAAACAGCGCGCGGCGCAGCGGGGCCAAGAAATCGACCAGCGCCGAAAGCACGAAGGCAGCGACCAACGAGCAGGCGAAGCCGGCTGATGTGGCGCGGATGGTGGGCAGCGTGTTGTCGGCAAGGGCAGCGCGATGCTCCCAGGCCTGCTGCAGCACGCGCGACGGCGCCGGCAGCATGGTGGGCGCAGCGCCACCATAGCGGGCGTAGAGCTCCCACGCCGCGAGGAGCAGGGCGGAGGCGCAGGCGGCGGGGATGGTCTTGGCGATGGCTGCGGCTAATCTCCCCCCTCGAGGGGGAGATGTCGCCGAAGGCGACAGAGGGGGTCGTCTCGCATAGAGCGCCCACGCCTTGCCGATGCGAAAAGGACGTCGGCGCTCCACGCGCTGGGACCCCCTCTGGCCTGCCGGCCATCTCCTGCTCGAGGGGGGAGATTCGTGGGCATCGCGGTCTTCGCCAATCGCCAATGGCTCCCCTCCTCTCTGTGCTGAGGGGTCAGAGGCATCTCCTCCACGCAATGGGTCAGATAAACCAGCCACGGCAATATCCTCAAGGAACGACGCTTGAGCCGCGGCTCAGACGGCGCTCGGGCTGTTCGCCGAGATCGTGATGTCGAGGGTGACGTGGCCGGCGCCGGGGCCGAAGCGGCAGAAGGCCTCGTTGAGCGTGGCAAACACCGCACCGGCATCGCCACGCAATTTGGTGCAGAAGTTCTTTGAGCGCTCAAAGACGCCGGACTGTTTCAGGAAATCGATGCAGCCGTAGATCTCGTCCATATGGTCGCCCGTGCCCATAACGTAGAGCGAGAACTGCGCCGCCACCGGCTGGCCGGTCGACGGCGTGGCCTGGACAGCGCGGATCGCGGCGATCTTGCGCTCGTCCAGCGGAATGGCGGGGCCGCCGGTCTCGTCGGAGCGGCAGATCGGATCGTCGGGCTCGCCCGGACAGCCGCGCGAGACCGCCGCCGAAAGCACGCAGTGCTTGCCGCTTTTGGCCGCCGCGACGAACAGGTCGCGCATGGCGGGAAACAGCACCTCGGGCGGCCCGACCATAAGGGTCGAGATGTCATCGGTTTCGATCCGCAGCCGGTCGCGCCAGGGATCGAGCGCGCCGAGCGCGCCGAGGATGACGCCGACGAAATCGTCGGTCATGGGATAAAGGGAAATCTGTGCGCCTGAAAACATCGCCCGCCTCGCTCCGCTGGTATTATCCAGATCAGCTTTAGGGTCCGAAGGCTTGCCGCCCTCATCTCAGCCCCGACGATACGGAGCACCCCTGTGGATGGGCGGGTTAAAGCACCGTTCGCGGCATTGGGGAAGCCGTTTGTTGAGGCACTGCGGGAAAGTGTTTTGGGCCAGACGTGCCGGGCGCCCGGGCGTTAACAGACGACTCGTCAGTTCGTTGCGTTATAACGTTTCCACGAACTTCTTATAACTGCGTTGAAATTCAAGCTGATAAACGTAATTATAAGAAAACGGCAGAGACTCCGCGCAGCCCTTACGGTTTCTGGATTTCCTTATCCGCGACCCCATCCGGACTGTGCTCCTGCATCGCTCGGGCTTGCCTGTGCTGGTCCCCTCGCCCCAGCGCTACGCCATCCACAAGCTGATCGTCGCCTCGCGACGCGGGCCGAGCGCTGGCGCCAAGCGGGAGAAGGATCTCCATCAAGCGCGCCTGCTGACCCAAGCGCTCGAAGCCACGCGTCGCCAGGACGACCTTGCCTTCGCCTTCATGGAAGCGTGGGACAAGGGCGAAAACTGGCGCGAGACGATCCGGGGCGGCTTGAACCTGTTCGACGCCGCCACGAGGGAAAACAGTCACACCATCCTGGGGAAATCCCTCCGCGAAATTGGTGCGACTCCTGAAGGATTCACGATGCGGGATTAGCTGAAGCGACCGCTGCTATATTCATTTCCATCGTCCCAACCGTACGAAATTGGCTTGACGCTTATTCGTACATAAAGTACGATATCTCTTTTCGCAGAGAGGAATGTCCTTGAGCACAGCGAACCATGTTGCCTTCGCCGATCTCTCTCGGCCTTTGCTGTCACCCCCGTCGTTGCCGCCGCCTTTGTTGCCGCCGCCTTTATTGCCGCCCCCTTTGTTGCCCTTGTCATTCGATCAGTGCGAACGCCTCGCCGGGGCCTGGCGAATGGCCAGCCAAGACATCGCCGACGACATCCGCTTCATCCGCCAATATCTGAAAGTCGTTGCCGAGAAGGACGAGAGGCTGTCGACCGGCACCCTTGTTCACAGCCGCGCCTATGTCGAGGCCTGCGCCGGCTGGCTGCCACAGACTGTAACGCGCTATCTGCGCCACCTGCGCCAGATCACCGAATGCGAACTGGCCATGACAGCTGCCGGCATTCGCTTTGCGCTGTCGAGTTATGCCTGGGAGGCATGAGGGCGCCTGTCGCCAAACACAAGGAATTGCGCTGCCCGTCGCAGGCGCAATTCGTCAGGTTGAGAGGCTCGGGCGCGCCTGAACGGCGGGCGCCAAGGATGGCCCCGGCCAGCGAATTCCGGCCTTGCTTTATTTCGACTGGCCTTATTTCTGGCCTTATTTCGATTTGGCTTTGCCGGACTTTGCGGCGGCAGGCTTCGCCGCCTTTGGCTTGGCGGCTGCCTTGGGGGGCTTGGCGTCAGCTTTCTTCGCCGCCTTTTTGGGCTTGGCGACCGCGCCATCGACTTCAGCCGTGGCCTGCTCCCAGTGTTCCTGATGCGCGCCTTCAGGCCGGCCGGCCTTTTCCCAGATCTCGTGCGCGCGCTGGCGAATGCGGTCCTGTTTGTCGTCCGTCACTTAAGCCTCCGTGGTTGGGTCCGGTCGGTTGGTCCAGATTCCACGAAAACATTAGCCGAAAATTCGACCGGCGTCTTGAGTGACGAGACATCTCAGCGCGGGTCGGAAATCACCGCAACGCCGAGCAGCGCCGCTTTCTTGACGATCAGCCCGGCGAGGTCGGCATCCGAACGATCGGTGCCGGTGCGCTCCCGCAGGAGCGCGATCGCTTCCTTCATCGATAACAGCGCCGTGTTGCGCTCGGCCAGCAACTTGTCGCAACACGCCGCAACATTGGCGGAGTTCGGGGTCTCGACATGCGGCAACATGGCAATTCTCCTTTCATCATGTTCGTCATTCGGCCCTGCCGCCCTTTTGGGAAGAACGACAGGGCCGTATCACCGATGAATGGTTAGGTTGTCGAGCGTTACTCGACCACCTCGACAATCCTGCGCGTGCTGGGGTCGACCAACACGGTATGGTTGTCGACGACGGCGTATCTGTACTGAACGTCGGGAACCTCCTGCAGCTCGACAGTGTCAGGCAAGGCAGTGCCGACATTCAATTCGACGCCGAGCAGATTGACCGAGGCAAGCGGATGTTTCTTTACGTATTGGTGCACGACCGTGCGCTGTTCCGGGGTGATGATCACCTGCTGCTGTGCCGGCTGCGTGACGATGACCTCGTCGGCGGCGGCAATGCCGATACCAGCGATCATGGCGAGCCCGGCGACGGCGGGAATAAGGATGGTTTTCATCTTCGTCTCCTGTCGTTGTTGGCGAGCTCCGCCGTGTTCCCGCATGAGGCGAAAACAGCGCAGATCGAGGTGGCGGGCTCCTGGAGGCAAACGCAGCCGGTACGGTCTTGTTCCGCAAGCGGAGACTAAATTGATCGGCTTCCGGTCATGCCAGCAGAACCCGCACCCGCAAGATTCGCATTGAAGCACAATCCCTCAGGAGACCTTCGACATGGACGATGCACGGCTCCAATTCCGGTGGCGATCGCGGCCGGCGCCGGCATTGATCCGGTGACCGCGTCGTGCCCGGCCAAGACCGGAACCGACCGCCTTCGTGCCACGCCGTGAAGTTTCAAGCAAAGGTCATTGCTTCGGCGGCTGCGCAGGCACCTCGCCAGGCTTGATCACCGGCGTCTTGCCCTGATCCGGCGGCGGCTGCGTCATACCCTGGTCACCACTGGGCGGCGGCTGCAGCACGCCGCCGCAGGGACCGAGCGTGCTGGACGATTCGCCACCGCCATTGGCGGCCGGCGGCTTCTGACCATCGTCCTGAGGCTGCGCCTGGCAAGGCGCGGCAGGGCCGTGCTGGTCGCTATTGTCCTGCGCGGCCGCCGGGTCGACCAGCGCCAAGAGCAGCACGCATGGGATGAGGGGGAAAGTCTTCATGGTCCAGCTCCTCTGGATTCATCACCTTGGCAAAGCAGACTAGTCCTTGGCAAAGCAGACTGGCGGCAATTGGTTCCACTGAAGCTGGAGTGGTTGCTGGAACCTGGCAGCCGGAAGTGAGTTCCACCTTCTCGACGCTAAGCCGCCCAGAGGAGGCAATCATGGAACGAAACAGAAAACCCAATGACGAGGTCGAGGCGCCACCGAGCAAAAACGATGCCCGCGACAGGATCGCCAATGATGAAGTGGAAGCGCCGACGCCGGGTCGGCAGGATTGGGATGCGCTGCGTGGCGCAACGGTCCTGCCCGACGGAGCAGATGAGGAAAGCCTGCCGGACACCACCGGTGTCGAGACGGAAGGCGAATTGCCCGAGGAGGATGACGACAACCCCTACCAGGACAGTGACGATGCCTTGCCCGACGACGCCGAGGAAGCCGCCATTGGTCACGATCTGGCGAGGCGCGGCGGCCCGTTCGACGACGTGTAAGGCAGCGACCGCGGATACTTTCGAGAGGTTTCCCGGGACGTCCACGCCGTCACCAGTTGGACCAAGGATGAGCTGAAGGCGATGCCGGAGCATCGCGATATTTCGAAGGATCCGGCTGGCCGGATCCTTCGTTTAAGGCGCCTTGGCGGTTTGGCTTAGCCCTTGTGGTCAAGGGCTGGACGGCGACAATCTCGGCACCTTCGACAGCCGAGAAGCAGCCGAGAAGCACGAACGCGAAGCCCAATATTTCAAGCGCCGTCGAGGCCGCTCGCCTGAAATCTTCAAAGTGCGCAAGAAATCCCCGCCGCGGGCGGTGCAGACACGCTCCAGCATCGCAACGCTGCGAACCGGGCCATCGCCCGCCGGCACTTGAGTGCCGACGGGCTCTGACCTTCAGTTCGACCCGGGATCGCCGAGCGCCTCGGTGACGAAGGACGCCGCGATCAGGTCGTCGGCGTCGAGGCGTAGGGAGCCTTCGACACCCCCCATGATGGCCGCGACCTTCTGGAAGGTCTGCATCTCGTGTTCAGTAACGCTGGCGTCTCGCATCCTGGCTTTCAGATCGGCGATGCGTCGGCCCAGTGAGGCCGACGTTCCGATTTCTCTGTTCGACATGGTGGCCTGCTCCTCCCCCAACCCATGCTGTGGACGTACTCAAGTCTGCCTATATATAAGGCAGCGCGAATACAGTCGCCGCAACGCGCGATATCTGGGAAGGTTCCGGCGCCAAATAGTCACGAAATAATACGTGGTGGGACTCGGGTATGTTGAGCGCCGACGCGGCGATAGACACCGCAGCCAGCGGCTGCGGCCATCGGCCTGGCCAACCCGCGTGGCGGGTCGCGAACGCGGGTCGGACTTGATCGCTGCGCGAACAGTCAGCGAGAAGCCGGCACCACGCCGGACACCGAGCGCGCCGTTTCGGGCGAAAACACCACGAAAGCAAAAACCAGAACGGCAGCGGCGACGATGAGCGAGCCGCCGGCGACGATCGGTTCAAGCGCCGGGTTTCCCTGCAGCATCACATACAGCGCCGGCAGCATGATCACTAGGCCGAGTGTGTAGAGCCCGTAGTGGATCATGGCGATGCGACGCGCCGCCTTTTGCGGATTGAGCGCGTAGTAGCCGCCGAAGATGGCGCTCGTCACCCAACCGAGCAGATTGATATGCGCGTGCGCCGGAAAAGCGGCGTGGTCACCCGAGATCGCCATCTGCAGGCCGGCCGCAATCCCCAACATCAGGAACAAGATGGCAGTTTTGAAAAAGAGTTCTGAAACCCTCGGCATGTCATTTCTCCCCCTATGCGGTCTGCGACCGCTTGCGACCTGGAGAATACACCCACGCGCAGAACTTTTCCACGCCGCGCTTATGGGCCATGCCTGCACAGCTTTTTGCACGCTGTTCGACTTTTCTGGCTGCCACAACCCGGCGCCGCCGCGCTACGGCGTCAGCAAGATGTCGGCGCCCGCTCGCTCGTCGAACACCACCGCGCAGCCGCGCCCCAGCGCCACTGCCGACAGCGCGTTGGCCACCGTCTCGTCCGGCGATACGAAATCACCGGTCAGCACTCGCAACTCCTCCACCGCCCTGGCCATTGACACGCAGTGCCCGGCAACGCGATCGCTCGTGCAGGCGTCAATGACGCTGACGAGGTCGATCATCTCGAACTGGCCCATACCGGCCTCCACAAAAACAGCGTCCCGTCGCGGATATGAACGCCGAGGCGAGAGACAATGTTCCGCAGGTCCGATGCCCAGGCGGAGCACTCGACAGCCCGACCTGGAACGGGCCGGCCGGCGACAACCGCTTCGCTTGACAATAGGCCCTGTTTGTTCTCTATTTGTTCGGCAAAAACGCCTCTCACAACAGACGCGGCTAATGCTGCAACGCCGCAAAGGGAACGGTCGGGATGGAGCCCACCATCCTGCATGCGGATCTCGACGCCTTCTACGCCTCGGTCGAGCAGCTGCTCGACCCGGCGCTCAGGGGCAAGCCGATCGCCGTCGGCGGCGGCGTCGTGCTTGCCGCTTCCTACGAAGCCAGGGTTTTCGGCGTGCGCGGCGGCATGCCCGGACAACGCGCGCGCGAGCTTTGCCCCGGACTGATCTTCGTCGGCGGCCATTTCGCCGACTATCAGCGGCTGGGCGACGCCGCCATCAAGGTGCTCGACGATTTCACGCCGCTGGTCGAGCGGATTTCCATCGATGAAGCCTTTGCCGACGTCGCCGGCTGCACGCATCTGTTCGGGCCGCCGGCCGAGATCGCCGCCACGGTGCGTCGGCGCGTCCGGGCAGAGCTCGGCCTGCCGATCTCGATCGGCGTGGCGCGCACCAAGCATCTGGCCAAGATCGCCTCGCAGGTGGCCAAGCCCGACGGGCTGGTGGTGGTCGATCCGGACACCGAACTTGCCTTCCTGCATGATCTGCCGGTCGGGCTGATGTGGGGCGTCGGCCCGGCGACCAGAGCGCGGCTGGCCGAGATCGGCATCGAGACCATCGGCCAGTTGGCAAAGACGCATGGTGGGGCGCTGCGAAGATTGCTCGGGCCCGCCGCCGGCGAAAAGCTGTCGTGGCTGGCATGGAACCGCGACCCGCGAAAGCTCGAAACCCACAGGCGGTCGCATTCCGCCGGCGCGCAGTCGGCGCTTGGCAGACGGCCGGCCGAGGCGCGTATCTTCGGACCCGTCCTGCTGCATCTGGCAGACCGGGTCGCCAGCCGGCTCAGGGCGAAATCACGGCCCGGGCGCACGGTGACGGTGCGCGTGCGTTTCGCCGATCTGCACGCTGTCACACGCTCGCTGACGCTCGAGCAGCCGATTTCGGCAACCGCGATGCTGGCCGAAATCGCCGGGGAGCTGGTGCGCGGCGTGCTGGCCGCCAACCCTCGGGAGAAGACCATCTCGTTGCTGGCGATCTCGGTGTCGCAGCTGGAAGAAAGTGTCGAGCTGCAGCTGGAGTTGCCGCTCGGGCTTGCCGATGAAAAGCAGCGGCCCGGCAGCAGGCAAGGCCTGGCGCGCTTTGGCGCCGATAGCGCCATCGACAAGATCCGCCAGCGCTTTGGCAGAGAGGCTGTCGGCTATGGCGCCGTGGCGCTGGAAGCCCGGCGCTCGGTTCCCGATGCCTTCCGCGAACTGGCGGAGAAGGAACTGTGAGTGCGGCGCGACGGCAAGGCCAATGTTTAGGCTGGACCCCTCCGCGCTGCATTGCCGCTCTGTTTGAGCAGGCCGACCAACCAGGCCAGACCCGCCGCAGTTTCGGACATTTTTCGCACCGCAACCCGGCCACGCCATGCACGCCCAAGAACAACGCTTTGTCGATGAAGGTGGACTTGCAGTTAGCGCATCGGCGCCAAGAAAAACCGGGATGGGACAGCGAGGCCGCGAAGGTTGACAGTGCCGATCCGTCTGGCATTATCGCGTAAGCTTGGAGGATTCACTATGAAGAAAACCTATTCGAAGCCTGTTCTGGTCAAAAAAGGCAAGCTTTCGCAGGTTACGGCGCTCGCCAATGGAGCGGGTTCCGGCCCGATCGAGTGAAGTCGTTGAGTCGGCTGTCGCCTGATCTGGCGGCCTCGCCTGACACTGGAGATGCGGCATGAAGAAGACCTATTCGAAGCCGGTGCTGGTCAAGAAGGGCAAGCTCTCGCAGGTTACAGCCGACAATGGTAACGGCTCCGGGCCGGTCGCAGTCTAGCAGCCGATCATCCGGACGCCTTGTGCCGTCTGGCCGGGAACAGGGCTTTGGGTGCCCGACGTGGAGAGTGGAAAATGAAGAAAACCTATCTGAAACCGGTGCTGGTCAAAAAAGGCAAGCTCTCGCAGGTCACCGCGAACGGTGCTTCCAATCCGCGATAAACCCTTTCACCCCGATTAATCGCGACACGCTTCAGCGCACAACCACCAGATCGTCGAGCACGAGCTGCCAATAGTGGCTCGTGGAGAGGCGCACGCGCGTCACCGCCGCCAGCATCGGCGCGTAGTGGACGGGCGCCAGTGCCGACAGGACGATCGTGTCGCTGGCGATCAGCCGGTCGCCAAGCCAGCTCTCGACCAGTGCGGTTTCGCCTTCGGACTTCAACCATGCCGCTGTCAGCATCACGGAATGGAACCCGAACGGTTTGTCGCTCGAGAATTCGGCCGGGTGTCCGCTGCTCGTATAGCAGACATGGTCTCCCGAGATATTGCCGTTGACGTAGCCTTCGCTGCCTTCGGTATGATCGCGCGCCAGTGCGTTCAGGTTGAACCAGGTCAACCCGGCATAACCGGACGGCACCTTGCGCAGGCCGCGCGTCGTGACATCGTCGAAACCGATGGCCTGCAAGGACGCGGCGCTGTCGACAGCCGCGTTCTCGGGCGACAGCAGGCCGAGCTCGGTCGGGTAGGCCGACAAGGCCAGTCGTCGTTCCATGCCACCGCCGGTGATTTCGATCGCGTCGGCGTCATCGGGCAGATCGAGGCGGAAGCCATCGCTGAGCGGATGCACCGCCACCTCTTGCCCTTTCGCCATCACCGAGATGCTCGCCGAGACACCGTCCGCTCCGCGGCCGCTGAGCCGGCGTATCGCAAACAGGCCGACCGGCTGCAGCATTGCTTCCGAGACCAGCCCGGTGGGCGAGCCCGGCAGCGGCCGGAGGTGCTGCGACTGGACCTCGTTGGCGCTGCTGGAGCGCCAGCCGGGCGGAACCGACACGGTGAAGCGGTAGCTGCCCGGCACATGGATGGGCGCGGCCCGACGTTTCGCCGACGCCAGGAAATTGGCAAAGCCGCCGCGGTTGCTCCGCGCCGCGGCGACGAAGCGGCCGTCGCCATCATGCAGTCTGACCATGATGCCGGCCATCGGGCGGTCGCCGAGCCCGTAGCGGCCGTCGCGATCGGCATCGAAATAGACAAAGGACGAATGATTGAGCTTACCGTGGTTGCCCGACCAGTCGCGGCGCACGGCGTAGTCGTTGGCCGGATCTTCACGAAGCCGGGCTCTGCGACGCGACCGCGCCAGCCGCCAGGCCAAAGCCGCAACGACAGCGGCGAGCCCGACAAGGAGTATTGCCTTGATCACGGACGGCTCAAGCAATGCTGTCGGCCCTGCTCATCTGGATCTCCTGCGCATACATCGATCCATATATCGATGCTGCAGGCGCTTGAGCAACCGGACACGGGACCGGCGGACCACGGCATCGGCGTCACATATCCATTTCAGGCAACTATTCCGGCGACGGTACCGGCGGCTTCGTCGTCAGCGCCGCGCCGAAGGCGGCGACGACCACGGCGGCGATGCCCGCGCATTGCAGCGGGCTCAGGGTCTCGTGCAGGAACAGGAAGCCGGCCAGCGCGCCCAGCGCCGGCTCCAGACAAGTCAGCGTGCCGTAGAGCCTGGCCGGCATCCGGGTCAGCGCCACCATCTCCAGCCAGAACGGCAAGGCGCTGGAGAACAGCCCGACCAGCAGCGCGCTGACCAGGATCGCGGGTGCGATCAGGCCGGTACCCGCCTCGGCTAGGCCGAACGGCAGGGCGACAGCAGCGGCAATGACCAGGCCGTAAGCCGTGGTCTGGCTGCCAAGCTCGGCGCCCGCCTTTTGCGCAAAGACGATGTAGAGCGCCCAGCAGCAGCCGGCGGCCAGCGCCAGCATCACGCCGATCGGGTCGAGTGCACTGCCGGAGTGGATGAAGGGCGACAACAGCAATATGCCGGCAACGGCCAGCACCACCCAGACGAAGTCGGTGGCGCGCCGCGACGACAGCGTCGCCACGAGCAGCGGGCCGGAGAATTCGAGCGCCACCGCGACGCCGAGCGGGATTCTGGCGAGCGCTGCGTAAAACAGCAGGTTCAGCGCCGCGAGGTTGACGCCATAGGCGATGAGCCAGGGCAGAACGGCGCGCGACGGCCGCACCCGCCACGGCCTCAGCACCGCCGCCAGCATCAGCGCGCCCACGGCCAGCCGCAGCGCCGTGGTGCCATTGGCGCCGATCAGCGGAAACAGGCCCTTGGCGAAGGTGGCGCCGATCTGGATCGACACCATGGCGCCAAGCAACGCGCCGATCGGCAAGCCCTTCGCTTCAGCTGCGGCAATCGGCGTCGACGTCAATTCCAGTCCCTCCCCGCGCGACCAGCCGGCCGTAGCGCAGGCCGGAGATAGGGATAAAGGGCCTGGCTGTCGTGTGGCACGAGCGGGCTGTTGATAGGGCAAGGGTGGGAGGCGAACGCCGACACCCTTCCTCTCCCCCGTCGATCGGGGAGAGGTGTCGAGCGAAGCTCGACGGAGTGGGGGTCGACCGTCCATCACATCCGCCCGATTGCCTGCTTGCCGGAGGCGGCGACCGTGGGTTTCCTGAGCGCCTTCCCCCACTCCGTCGCCGCTTCGCGGCGCCACCTCTCCCCCCTCCGGAGGGAGAGGAAAATGCCAGCTCGCATAAGCTCGCGCCCTTCCTCTCCCCCGTCGATCGGAGGAGAGGTGTCGAGCGTAGGTCGACGGAGTGGGGGTCGACCGTTCATCCGCCTGATTGCCTGCTTGCAGGCATTTCGCGCTCGCTTCCGTCGCTCCTGTTTTGCGGCGACCGTGGGTTTCATGAGCGCCTTCCCCCACTCCGTCGCCGCTTCGCGGCGCCACCTCTCCCCCCTCCGGAGGGAGAGGAAAAGAGGCTAGCTCGCCAGCCCATACACCAGGCTCACCCGCCCATCCGACAGCTGGCCGACCTGGCGCAGCTCCAGTCCGTGCCGGGCGTGCACCGTGCCGAACAGCGCCTTGCCGTCGCCGGCGAGCAGCGGATAGACGATCAGCCGCATTTCATCCACTAGCCCCGCCTGGATCAGGCTGGCGGTGATGCGGGCGCCGCCCATGAGGTAGATGTCCTTGCCGGGCTCGCGCTTCAGCGCCGCGACGTCGTCGAGGCGGCGCAGGAAGCGCGTCGAGGCCCAGGCTGACGTCGTCATGGTGTTCGACAGCACATAGTGCGGGGTTTTCGCGGCAAAGCGCGCCCATTCGAGTTCGGCCGGGTCGACCAGCCTGCCGGTCATCGGCAATGGCTGGTCCGGCTCGTTCTGTTGGATCGCGCTCCAGTAGCGCTCATAACCGGCATACATGACGCCGCCGAGCAGGCAGGCGTCGATCTCAGGCATCAGGCCGTATTCCTCCGACCAGTTGTCGACCCAGTCGGCGAAGCCTTCGGGGCCTTCCATCTTGCCGTCGATGGAGATCTTCATTCCGGTGATCAATTTACGCATGACTTCCTCCTTCGGGCTTGCGGGATGCAAGCACGTTGCCTGGTTTCATTTCCGCTGGCGCGCCGCGGTGTCTGGCGAAGGCGCGTGTTTCGCCGGCCCTTGCGCCGGCATCCGGCGCAAGGGATCGATGGTGCCCGGTTGGACCGGGCGATGCGTTAGGTCAGGTCAGGCCGGCAGGCGCCGGTCGTATTCCGCCACGATACGGCTAAAGCTGTCCCAGAACGGTTCGGGCTTCTCGGCCGCTACGCGGGCAACCAGGAGGTCGAGATGCACGTGCCAGCCGGCGGCATGCATCATCAGGCTTGAGCGGTCCGGCAGGCGGCGGTGGACCAGGGTGAGCAGGACGTCGTCGCCGCGCTGCGCCAATTCGAAGGCGACATTGCCGCTGCCGTTCCAGGTGATGGTGAGCTTGCGCGGCGGATCGCACTCGACGATCTGGTTGTGCATCCGCTGCTCCCCGCCACTGAAGCTGGCCGGCCTGTCGCCGGGCGGGTCGGTCAGTTCGTCATTGCGCCAGACCAGATCGAAGGAAGAGCCTTCCTCCATCTCCATGTCGCCGGCCGCCAGCCATTGGCGGCGCAGATCGCTCTGCGTCAGATATTCCCAGACGCGCTCCCTGGTTCCGGGCAAAAGCCGTTCGATCCTCAACGTGGCCGGCTGGATCAGCTGGGCGTAGCCGTCGAAGCTGTTCATCTGGTTCATCGGTCGTCTCCCTCGGATGATGTTGGCCTGGATGTGTCTGGCTTGGGTGATTCCGGCTTCGATGGTTCTGGATTTGCCGGTGCCGGCGTTGTCGACGTTTTGCGCCCCGCCTCCTCGCGCAAAAGCTGTTCGAGGACATCGAGGCGGCTGTTCCAGAAACGCGCGTATTGGCCGAGCCACTGATAGGCGGTGGCCAGCGGGCGGGCCTCGAGGCGGCAGACATGGGTGCGCCCGCGCACTTCGCGCCGGATCAGCCCGGCATGCTCCAGCGCCTTGATGTGCTTGGAGGCGGCGGCCAGCGACATGGCAAAGGGCTGCGCCAACTCGCTCACCGTACGCTCGCCGCCGGCGAGGTGGTTAAGCATGTTCCGGCGCGTGGCGTCGCCGAGGGCGTGAAAAACCTGGTCCATCTGGGGCGCCTCTAATTCAACCATGTAGTTGAATATAGAGGCGAGATTTTAGATAGTCAACTAGTTGGTTGAATGTTTTTTGGGGAGAGGCGCAAACGCCCTACCTCCCCCTTGTGGGAGGTCGGACCGCAGGTCCGGGTGGGGGTGCTTGGCGCAGGCGAGCGCGAGGAGCGCAATCTCCCCCCTCGTGGGGGAGATGTCCGGCAGGACAGAGGGGGGCGCGAAGGATCGCTACATCTCGGCGAATCCAGATCTTCGGCAAAGCCGTTGCTACATGTAATCGACAGGCCGGCGGGACAGCGCCCCCCTCTGGCCTGCCGGCCATCTCCCCCACAAGGGGGGAGATCAGCAGCTTCAATCTCACCCCGCCATCGCCAGCGGCACCGCGCTCTTGTTGGGGATCTGGATGTCGATCTCCAGCGTCGACATGGTCTCGCCGCGGTCCATCGAAACTTGCAGATAATCCTGGTCGATCTGCACGTGCTTGGCGATCACCGCCATGATCTCCTCGCGCAGGATGGAGACGAGATCGGGCTGGCTGCGGTTGCGGCGCTCATAGGCGAGAAGCACTTGCAGCCGTTCGCGCGCCACCGGCGCGCTGGTGCGCCGCTTGAAGATGTCGAGCAGGTTCATGCCGCCCTCCTTCCCAAAAGACGATCGAGGAAGCCCTTGCGCTCGAAGGGCACGATGACCGGCAGCTGTTCGCCCTCGAGCCGCTTGGCCGCGTCGATGTAAGCCTTGGCGGCGGCGTTCAGCGGCTCCGACAGCGTCACCGGCGAACCGAGGTTGGAGGCGCGCAGCACATCCTGGCTTTCCGGAATGATGCCGAGCAGCGGCACCGACAGTATCTCCAGCACATCGTCGATCGACAGCATTTCACCGCGCGCGGCGCGTCCCGCATCGTAGCGCGTGACCAGCACATGCTTGGCGATCTGCTCGCCCTCCTCGGCCCGCAAGGTGCGGGAATCGAGCAGGCCGATGATGCGGTCGGAATCGCGCACCGACGACACTTCCGGATTGGTGACGATGACCGCCTCGTCGGCAAAGCGCATGGCGAGTTGCGCGCCGCGCTCGATGCCGGCCGGGCTGTCGCAGAAGACATAGTCGAACACCGAGCGCAGCTTGCCGATGACCTCGGCCACGCCCTCCTCGGTCAGCGCATCCTTGTCGCGCGTCTGCGAGGCCGGCAGCAGGAACAAAGTCTCGACCCGCTTGTCGCGGATCAGCGCCTGCGACAGCTTTGCCGAGCCCTGGATGACGTTGACGAGGTCGAACACCACGCGCCGTTCGGCGCCCATGATCAAATCGAGGTTGCGCAGGCCGACATCGAAATCGACCAGCGCCACCTTCTTGCCGGTCTTGGCGACCGCCGCCCCCAGAGCCGCGGTAGAGGTCGTCTTGCCGACGCCCCCCTTGCCCGAGGTGACCACCACTACCTTGCCCATCAATAAAGCCTCCGTTGTTGTTCGTTATGTCGTTGTCGGGCGAGACGCATTAGCTGAAAGGGGCGATGCGCAGCATGCCGTTGTCGAGAAATGCCTGCACAGGCTTGCCCCGGACTGACGGGTCCATCTCCTCGGCCGTGCAATACCAGCCATCCACGGACAGAAGCTCGGCCTCGTTCCTGCGGCAGAAGACGCGCGCCGCCGTGTTCCCTTGAGCGCCTGCCGAAGCGCGGCCGCGCAGCGTGCCATAGACATGGATCGAGCCGGTGGCGACGATCTCGGATCCGGACGCGACCGAGCCCAGCACGATGACATCGCCATGCGGATGGAAGATGAGCTGGCCCGAACGGATCGGCGAGCGGATCATCAACGTGCCAGCGTCGGGTGCGGCAATTTTGGCGTCTTTCGGCTGTGCCCTGGCATCGCTCGCCGGTTTCAAATCGCCCGCCTTCAAATCGCCGGCCTCTGCCTTGATGTCACCGGCCGCCTTCGTATCGCCTGCCGGCGTGGCGTCCTCCGCCCTGCCCGCCTTGCGGCTCGGCTGCAGCAGACCGTCGGTGGTCGCCTCCTTGGCGCCGACCAGCACCGGCGGCAGATGCGCGCCAAGCTCGGCGCCGCCGTCGAGTTCGATGGCATAGATGCGGATGCCGCGCTGGCCGAGCAGATCGACCAGCGCTTCGATGGCCACGACATCGGGCTTCAGCACGTTGAGATCGAGCACCACCGGGCGCCCGGCAAAATAGCCCGGCGAGTTGCCGACCCAGCGATCCAGGCTCTCCAGCCACACATCCAAAGGCGCCTCCGGCGTCAGCGTGAAAGCGACGAAGGAGCGGGCGCGAAAGCGAATGGATTTGGCCTCGAGGGGAGCGGCAAAGGTCACGGCGGGCGATTCCTTACTGAGAGGTAAACGCTAGCGGTGGTATGGTTAATGAAAGGTTAATGAACTGAATAACCGCATGGCAGATCGGACGCCAATTGGCGACACAGACCGCGACATTCACGAAACTAAGCGCGATTGCTAAGGAACAACGCTGGCGTTGCAAGGGCTATCTAAAGTATCACCACTGGGTGAAATCTGGGGCTTGGCGAGATGAAGTTCTTTCGTGTGGCGTTGGCGGCAATCACCGCCGCGGCAATCTACCTGCCGTCCGCGGCAAGCGGCGGCGAGATCGCTTGCGCAACCACCTACGCCGGCCGGCGAATCACCCTCGTTGTCCCCAACGCTGCCGGCGGCGGCTATGATACCTATGCCCGTGCATTTGCGCCGGCCCTTGCCAGCACGACCGAGCTCGATGTCAGGGTCGTCAATATGCCTGCGGCAGGCGGATTTGCGGCGCTAAAGCGTGTAACCAATGCCCCGTCCGACGAACTGGTCCTTATGATTGAAAGCGTCTCAGACATAATTTCGCAAGGTGACATTCCGGCTGGCGTCGACAACTGGATGAATCGGCTAAATCCGATAGGACTGATTCACATCGATCCCGAAGCGTGGATCGTTCGGAACGATGTCGATTTGCAAAGCGCCAAACATCTGGTCGCGTCGGTTTCATCGCTTGAAGCCGGCATCCTGCCGATAGTGCTCACCGCGCACCTCCTCGATATCAAGGTCGACGTGGTCTCGGGCTATGAAGGCAGCGGCGCACTCATGTCCGCGCTCCTGCGTGGCGAAGGCGATATGACATCCAATTCATTGACGACAGGCTTGCGCTCGACCGCCGCAGGCGAAGCCAAAGTCGGTCTGGTTCTCACGGAGGGACCTGACCCGAACGCGCCAGGCGTGGCTTTCCTGGCGGGTGAAGGAGGGTTGGTGTGGCAGCGTAGCCAAGGCCTTTCCAAGGAGAAGCAGGAAGAACGATTGCGGTTGGCCATCGCCGTCGCGAAAGCTTCGGCGACAGCGCGGGGATTTTTTGCCCCTGCCGAGATGGAGCAGAAATCGCTAGGTTGTCTTCGTGACGCCGTCTCTGCCGCGGTCAAGAGCGATGGGTTCAAGGTGGCGCTTGAAGCTCAGAAACGTCCAATCGAGCCGCGCGACGCTGACCAGACCGTCATCGTGATCAACGATATGCTCAGTGCCTTCCATGAGGCGGAAGCGTATCTGAAAAAACACCCGGAACTCGAGCGGGATGCGCGAGCAACGCGCTGATGACCGGATATTGGGCTGCCCTCGGCACTGGACTGGGCAATGTATTCTCCTGGCCGAACATACTGATCCCGGTGCTTGGCACCTTGGTTGCCATGGCTACGTCCTTTCTTCCAGGGATTGGCGGCGCCAGCCTTGCAACCCTTCTGCTGGTCGCAACCGTGCATTGGGATCCGGTATCGGTGTTGTTGCTGTTTGGCGCCCTGACCGGCGGCGCGACCTTCATGGGATCTATAACGGCTATCCTCTTCAACATACCGGGCAACGCGCCAAGCGCGGCAACCCTGCTCGACGGCCATCCGATGTCCAGGGCCGGCCTGCCTCGCACCGCGATAGCCGCCGCGGCAACGGCCTCGGCCGTCGGATCGGTTTTTGGCGTCCTCGTCCTCATAGCGCTCATGCCGATCATTCGGCCGTTCATCCTGCAATTCGGACCGTTTGAATACGTGCTGCTCGGCGTGTGGGGCCTGTCGACGATCATTGCGGTTCCAAGCGCGTCCCGTCTGAAAGCGCTGGCGATGGCGCTGCTGGGGCTTTTGGTCGGTCTTGTCGGAACTGATCCGACCTATGGCCAACCACGCTGGACGTTTGGGAGCATCGCTCTCTTCGACGGCGTCGACATGGTCGCGCTGCTGCTTGGCTTTTTCACCGTTTCTGAAATCATCTCGTGGCGAAAAAGATTGCAGCTTGAAAAAGCGGCTGGCCTGGAAAACGCGAACGACTCGATCTGGACCGGTATGCTTGCTGTCTTTCGTCATTGGGGACTAACAATGCGATCGTCGGCCATCGGCGTGTTGGTCGGCATCATTCCAGGTGTTGGAGGAACGGTCGCCAGCTTCGTTGCCTACGGGCAGGCGATCCAGACAACCCCCAAGGACCAGCGCTCAAGGTTCGGATCTGGTGACATCAGGGGCATCATTGCGCCGGAAGCGGCCGTCGATTCGAAGGACGGAGGCTCGCTTCTGCCGACCGTTGCCTTCGGCCTTCCCGGCAGCGAGGGCGGCTTGATCCTGCTGACAGTCCTGACGGTACACGGCATCGTTCCGGGCATACCGATGCTGACGACCGGCTTGCCCCTGACGTTCACGTTGATTACCGCGCTGCTGCTGTCGAACCTGCTGACGTCCGCAGTGGGATTGGCGTTGACACCATATTTTGCGCGCCTGACTGCTCTCAGGATCGACCGCATCGCGCTCCCGATCATTGTCGTCAGCTTCGTGACGATCGTGCAGCTAAACGGGCTGCTGATCGATCTGTACGTAGCCGTCGCTTTCGGGCTGGCCGGCTACATGCTGAAGCGCCTCGCCTGGCCGCAAATTCCTTTTGTCATATCATTCGTCCTGGGCGGCTTCATCGAGCGAAACCTGGCGCTCAGTGTGGAGTTGGCCCGTGTCGGCAGGCTGAACCCTCTACAACGGCCGGCGTCGTTGACGATCATGGTCATAATCGCGCTTTCCCTCGCATGGATCGTGCGCGGTGGTGTTTTGCCGCCGCGACGTGTCAAGCCAAAGCGTGCCGATGCCGCAGTCGCATGGCTGTTGACCGGTGGATGCGCTGTGATGGCAGCGATATCGCTCCAAGGGCAGCCAGGCTATTCGATCTTCGCGCAGGCCGTGGCCTGGTGTTGTCTGTTTGCGATGCTCGCGGTCGCCCTTGTGCAAACGATCTCGCTTGTTGGCCACGAGAAACAGGGAGGCGGACGGACCCATACGATCCCGGAAAGCCATCGTGTGCCGTTGATGATGATGCTCCTGTTGCCGGCCGCTGTCTGGCTGGCGGGCCTCCCGGCGGCGCTATCCCTGTTTACCCTGATATGGATTGCAGCCGGTCAGAAGCTGACCTTGAAGTCGGCGGCACTGGCATCTTGCACCTCGGTTGCGGTCGCAGTGGCGACCTGGTTTTATCTAGATCGGATAGCGGCTATCGACCTTCCCGCTTCTGCGATGTCGCACTTGTTCTAGTGGTCGGGCTACATCCTGACGGCGACGATTTCGTATCTTGGAATTGTCTGGACGCTGTCGGCAGCGGCAAGCGGGGAAACGCTTTTCCCGGTATGATGCTGCTCCGAGCCGATAATCGTCAGGTTGGATTGCTTCAGCATATCCGCAAGGTCTGAATACGTAGTGCGATCTTCATGCAGCGGTTCATCCCAGAGCGCTTCGACGGCCGTCTTCAGCTCCGCCACGGCAGCGGCAGGAAAATGCGCCGCGACGGCGGCCTTCTCGATGGTCGAAAGCCTTCGGCCGATTTCAGCGCTGCCGCGAGGCCCCCTCGGCTGGTCTTTTTCCGATAGCAACCTCTGGGAGAGAAGCAGGCGTCCGCCAGGCTTGAGACTACGCGCCCAACTGTCGACCACCTGCTGGCGTGCGCTGCGGTCGAAGAAATTAAGAACGCTATGCGCGACAACTGCCTGCACCGGCGCACAGTCGCAACCGCGAATGTCGGCGCGGTGGGTCTCGAGCGCAAAACCGGCGGAGCGGGCAAACAGCCTGTTCTGTTCGACCGTCGTTTCACAGCGATCGATCAGCACAAGTTCGGGCTCGATGCCGACCGGCCTCGTTTGGCCCAGAACCATTGCCGCCAGGCCGGTGTCGGCCGCGCCCGACAGGAGAATGCGACAGCGTCCCTCCTGGGCCACGGCAGCCAGTTCACGCCCAAAGAACCCCCCGCCGGCCGGCTTGGCACCTTTCGATTCCAGCAGGCGGATCATGCTCCACGTGCGATGGTAGGGCATACACCCATGGCTCGGGTCACACAGCACCTCAGCCCAATCAAACGAAAAACGGGCAAGTTGCGTGAGTGGTTCGTCGGTGTAAATCGAGAGCCGTTGTCCTGCCGGTGGGCTTTCTCGCGGGCCGTTCATTGCGATTGCATCTTCCTTCGCCGGGCCATTCTTGTTCTCCAAAGCCATCTCACCGGCCATATCCAGCGGCCCGACTGAATGAATTGGTAAGATCCGGCTGAAGGCAGGAAGTCGATTCTCCCGGTGCCGGAACTGTCGATTGCCTCGAATGCAACTTTCAACGCCGCGATAATGTGGCCACGTCGTTCCTCACGGGCGGCTGCGCCACCTTTGAACTTCGGAAAAGTCGGATTGGGGTTGACCTCGAATATCACCAATGCGCCGTCTCGCAACGTGTAGTCCACGCGGCCGAACTGGATATGGCCCGTATTGCAGGCGCGAAGCAGGTCCTCAGCGTGCGGATTGTCCTTTACGAAGGCGAGTTCCTCGCGCACGAAATCCGGGTCGGTGCTGCTTGCCGATGACTTAACGTTCCAGTCGACGGACCTAAGTATGTGCTGGGACACAATCGCGTCCCCAATGCGGAATGCGCCATACTTTCGATAGTAGCCGTTCGAATCGCGATCGGCTTCAAAGGAGACGGCGATGCGCCGCTTCATCGGCTTGGCGTTGCCCTGGAGCACGGCGATCGCCTCTTCAAGTTGGCGTGGGTTTTCCAGAAGCTTGGTTTCCGGCCCCCAAAAGCCATCTTCCATCCGGATAAAAACAGGGTAACGGGTTGGTCGCTCATCCTGCTCCAGACGCGATACTTCGACCGGGTTGATTCCTCTAATACGAAGCCGGCGGAGCAGGGCGAACCGCTCCAGGACAGTCGCGGGATGGTTTAGAATTCGAGCATCAGGGTCGGCGCGCTTTGCGGCTTCAGCAATATCCGCCGCCGCCATCATTTCCATGCCATTCAGATACTCAAAATCAGTAAAAACCAAGGTACCCGCGGGAAAGTTTAGTCGGCGGAAGACTGACTGATAGGTTTCCATGCGCAAAAGCGGCAACAAGTGCCCTGCCGACGAAATCAGCCGCCGCATCGGCGTCTGATTCAACTCGTGCACCAACACTGTGATCATCGTTGCTCGCCACCCCGTCTCGACGTCGTATAGAGAAAGTGGCGAGAGTGTCTACAGGCACGCTGGTGCCGCGAAGTGGTTGGCACTTCGTATCGCGGCATCTGGGCTGCTTCGCCGGCATCGGCACCGTCCGCTTACGGATGTTGCTATGGCCAGCACGGATCAATTTAGGCGCAAAGCTGTCAGAGAATGACGGCCCCTGTCGCGACTGCCAAAGTGATAAGTGTCAACAAGACACTCTGAAAGATCGTCCTAGGCCTCTGATCATGCCTTTGCCCGCCTCTTTCCCTCGCTCCCCCTCGCCGCCTGCTCAACCGCCGCCCTGTCCGTGCCCAGTCTGTCGATCAACTCCTGCGCCTCGTCGCCCGATATGCCGGTGCGCACGGCGAGTTCCTCGACGGCACGTCGGTGCTGGCGATCTCGCGCGGCAGGGCGTCGTCTGCGGTCAGCGGCAGGGCTGCTTCGCGGTCGATTTCGGCCTCGGCCCGGTGCCAGTGATGCTCGGGGTCGCCAGTGCCTTCGCGCTCCCAGATCTGATAGGCGCGCTGCTGTATCTTGTGATGCCGGTCGTCTTCCATGGTGGTTCCTCCCCTGGGCTTTGAGGACGATCCGAACGATCCCAGAAATCGCGCGGTCGCAATCGTTGCGGCGCCCTTCGCGCTGGCTATTCGCATTGCCGTCTCGGCCCGCCGGAATATGGCTGGTAGCTGTTGTCTTCCGGACGGTAGGAGCGATAGCGGCTGAAGCAGGATTCGACATGGTCGCCGCCGGCGGCCGCGTAGGCGCCCGCGCCCTCGACGTAGCTTGCCTCTCGCGGCGCGACGCGGTCGGCGGCGAGATAGGGCGATACGCAGGTGCGCTGCTGTCCGCTATAGGACATGTAGCTGTTGTCGTCGGGATCGTAGGAGCGGTATCGGCTGGCGCACCAGGCGAGATGCGGCGGCGGCAGTTCGGTCCGCGCGATGGCGCCGGTGACTGTGGGATCGGGCTGCTGCCTGGCCGGGTCCTGGGCTGGCTCCTTGGCGGCGATGTCGGCAGGCGCGGACTGCTCGGGCGGCACACGTTCGAAGTCCTGCGCCGTCTTGTCCACCGGCCGCGCTTTCCGGGTCCACAGTTCCGCCACGCTGACGGTGGGCCTTGCCTCCCGCACAGGCTTGGCGGCAAGCAGCCAGGCTGCGAAAACCAGCCCGCTGCCGAACACCGCAAGGGTCAGCACGAAGCCGCCGACCAGTCCCAAAATCGCTTTCACTCGACACTCCTTGTGTCCCTGCCAATAAAATGCGGGACATCACGGCTTGTTCCAGAAAAGCAGGCGCGAGGGACCTAAGTCTGACCGACCGACAACCGGCAGCTCGCCGAGAACCGGGTGCGGCGCGATTTTTTTCGACGGTGAAAAATCAAGGGAGCGGTCGAGCAGCCATTGGGCCACGTCGCAGCCGCTATTCCGCCGCCTCGGCATAGTGCTGAGGGACATAGTTGAGGATCGGGCCGAGCCAGCGCTCGACATCGGCCAGCGGCATGGCTTTGCGGCGGGCATAGTCCTCGACCTGGTCGCGCTCGACCTTGGCGACGCCGAAATAATAGCTTTCGGGATGGGCGAGATAGATGCCGGAGACCGAGGAGCCCGGCCACATCGCATAGCTCTCGGTCAGGCTGACGCCGACATTGCGCTCGCCGTCGAGCAGCCGGAACAAGGTCGCCTTCTCGGTATGATCGGGCTGCGCGGGATAGCCGGGCGCCGGGCGGATGCCGCGATAGGGCTCGCCGACCAGTTCGTCGGGCGCCAGCGTCTCGTCTGATGCATAGCCCCAGAATTCCTTGCGCACCTTCTCGTGCATGCGCTCGGCGAACGCTTCGGCGAAACGATCGGCCAGCGCCTTGACCATGATCGAGGAATAATCGTCATTGGCGCGCTCGAAGCGCTCTGATATCGCCACCTCCTCGATCCCCGCGGTGACGATGAAGCCGCCGATATAGTCCGGCTTGCCGCTGTCGGCCGGCGCGACGAAATCCGACAGCGCGACATTGGCCTTGCCGTCGCGCTTGGTCAGTTGCTGGCGCAGCGTGAAGAAGGTTGCCAGTTCCTGCGAGCGTGCCTCATCCGTGAACAGCCTGATGTCGTCGCCGACGGCGTTCGCCGGCCAGAAGCCGATGACGGCGCGCGGCGCGAACCATTTTTCCGCGATGATCTTTTTCAGCATCGCCTGCGCATCCTCGAACAGCTGGCGCGCCGCCGGTCCCTGCTTCTCGTCATCGAGGATCTTGGGATAGCGCCCCTTCAGCTCCCAGGTCTGGAAGAACGGCGTCCAGTCGATGTAGCGCGAGAGCTCAGTCAGGTCCCAGTTCTCGAACACTTTCACGCCGGTGAAGGACGGCTTCGGCGGTTCATAGGCGGACCAGTCCACCCTGTGCGCATTGGCCCTGGCCTTTGCCAGCGGCAGCCGCTGCTTGTCGGCCTCGGAGCGGGCATGCGCGTCGGCGACCTTTTTGTACTCGGCCCGCACTGTGTCGACGTAGCCGCCCTTGGTCTCCTTCGACAGCAAGGACGAGACGACGCCGACCGCCCGGCTGGCGTCGTTGACATAGACCGTCTGTCCTTTGGAATAGCGCGGGTGGATCTTCACCGCCGTGTGCACGCGGCTGGTGGTGGCGCCGCCGATCAGCAGCGGAATGTCGAAGCCTTCACGCTCCATCTCGGCGGCCATGTGCACCATCTCGTCCAGCGACGGGGTGATCAGGCCGGACAGGCCGATGATGTCGACATTTTGCTCACGCGCCGTCTGCAGGATCTTTGCCGCCGGCACCATGACGCCGAGATCGATGATCTCGTAATTGTTGCAGGCCAGAACGACGCCGACGATGTTCTTGCCGATGTCGTGGACATCGCCCTTCACCGTCGCCATCAGGATTTTTCCCGCTGTCTGGCGCTCGCCATTGTCGATGCCGTTGGCGGCGTTGGCCAGCTTTTCGGCCTCCATGTGCGGCAACAATCCGGCCACCGCCTGCTTCATCACGCGCGCCGACTTCACCACTTGCGGCAGGAACATCTTTCCAGCGCCGAACAGATCGCCGACGACATTCATGCCGGCCATCAGCGGGCCTTCGATGACATGCAGAGGCCGCTCGGCCGCATGCCGCGCCTCTTCGGTGTCGGCGTCGATGAATTCGGTGATGCCGTTGACCAGCGCATGCGAAATGCGCTGCTCGACCGTCCAGTCGCGCCAGGCGAGATCGCGCTCCCTGGCTTCCTTGCCGGCCGTGCCCTTGAAGCGTTCGGCGATCTCCAGCATGCGCTCGGTGGCGGTGCCGCCGGCCTTGGGCATGCGGTTGAGCACGACATCCTCGCACGCCTCGCGCAGCCCCGGCTCGATCGTGTCGTAGACGGCGAGCTGGCCGGCATTGACGATGCCCATATCCATGCCGCGCTGGATGGCATGGTAGAGGAACACCGCGTGCATGGCCTCGCGCACCGGCTCGTTGCCGCGGAACGAGAAGGACAGGTTCGAGACGCCGCCCGAGATATGGACATGCGGCAGCGTGGCGGTGATCTCGCCGGTGGCCTCGATGAAGTCGACGCCGTAATTGTCGTGCTCCTCGATGCCGGTGGCGACCGCGAAGACATTGGGGTCGAAGACGATGTCCTCGGGCGGGAAACCGGCCTGTTCGGTGAGCAGCTTGTAGGCGCGGGTGCAGATCTCGACCTTGCGCGCCCTGGTGTCGGCCTGACCGGCCTCGTCGAAGGCCATGACGACCACGGCCGCGCCATAGGCGCGCACCAGCTTCGCGTGATGCAGAAAGGCTTCCTCGCCTTCCTTCATCGAGATGGAGTTGACCAGCGGCTTGCCCTGCACGCATTTCAGCCCGGCCTCGATGATCTCCCATTTCGAGGAGTCCACCATCACCGGGACCCGCGCGATGTCAGGCTCGGCGGCGATCAGGTTTAGATACTCGACCATCGCCTTCTTCGAATCGATCAGGCCTTCATCCATGTTGATGTCGATGATCTGTGCGCCATTGGCGACCTGGTCGCGCGCCACGTCGAGCGCCGGAACATAGTCGCCCGCCGTGATCAGCTTTCGGAACTTGGCCGAGCCGGTGACGTTGGTGCGCTCGCCGACATTGACGAAGGGAATCTCATCGGTCAGCGTGAACGGCTCCAGCCCGGACAGGCGCATCTTGCGCTCGATCTCGGGGATGGCGCGCGGCGGATACTTCTTGACAGCCTCGGCGATGGCGCGGATGTGGTCCGGCGTCGAGCCACAGCAGCCGCCGACGACGTTGACGAGCCCTTCCCGCGCAAAATCCTCGATCTGCGCGGCCATGAAGTCCGGGCTCTCGTCATAGCGGCCGAATTCATTGGGCAGGCCGGCATTCGGATAGGCGCAGACGAAGGTGTCGGCGGCGCCTGAAATTTCGGCCAGATGCGCGCGCATCGCATTGGCGCCGAGCGCGCAGTTGAGGCCGATGGTGAAGGGGCTCGCATGGCGCACCGAATGCCAGAAGGCGGTCGGCGTCTGGCCCGACAGCGTGCGGCCGGAGAGATCGGTGATGGTGCCCGAAATCATCACCGGCAGGCGCACGCCCTTTTCGAGGAAAATCTCGTTGCAGGCAAAGATCGCCGCCTTGGCGTTCAGCGTGTCGAAGATGGTCTCGATGAGAATGATGTCGGCGCCACCGTCGACCAGGCCGCGCAGCTGCTCGCCATAGGCCAGGCGCAATTCATCGAAGGTCACCGCGCGGTAGCCGGGATTGTTGACGTCGGGGGACATCGAGGCGGTGCGGTTGGTCGGCCCGAGCGCGCCGGCGACGAAGCGCCGCTTGCCGTCCTCCTGCTGTGCCCTCGCCGCTGCCCGACGCACCAGTCGCGCGCCGTCCCGGTTCAGCGCGTAGACGGCATCCTCCATGCCGTAATCGGCCTGGGCGATCGAGGTCGAGGAGAAGGTGTTGGTCTCGAGGATATCGGCGCCAGCGATGGCGTATTGATAATGGATCTCCTCGATCGCCTTCGGCTGCGTCAGGATCAAGAGGTCGTTGTTGCCTTGCTGGTGGCAGGCGCAGCCGGCGAATGCCTCGCCGCGAAAATGCTCCTCGTCGAAACCGAGACCCTGGATCTGCGTGCCCATGGCGCCGTCGAGGATGAGGATGCGCTCGCGTGCCGCCGCGGTGAGCGCCGCAAGCACTTCCGAACCGTCGGGCTTGGCCGCGACGGGGCCGAACAAAACGTCCAGCGATGCAGAATTCTGCGACATTTTTTATCCTTGAGGCGACAACCATCACATAAGGATATCTATATGTCAACATATGGAATGCAGGCGAACGCGTCGTGGCGAGAGTTTGGTGCGATCGGTCATCCCGATCGACAATGTGACGGCGGCGGTCATCGTCGCCGCTGCGCCGTGCCTACACCACCACGTCCCGATATACCCTCACCTCGCCATCCTGGCCGCGGATGCGCCAATCCTGCCCGTCCCGTCCCTCGACATGGCATGGCCCGAGCGGCACCTTGCCGCCGCCATCCGGCAGGTCCAGCACATAGACCGGATTGCAGATGCCCGACAGGCGGGCGCGCAGCGCGCCGGCCAGCGCCTGTCCCTGCGCAATCGTGGTGCGCCTGTGCGCCATGCCGCGCGCGAGGTCGCCATGGTGCAGGTAATAGGGTTTGACGCCGAGCCGGTACATCAGTTCGCGGCAGAGTTCCTCCAGCACCTCGACCGTGTCGTTGACGCCCTTGAGCAGGACACTCTGGTTGAGCAGCACGAAGCCTGCCTGGCGCATGACGCGGCAGGCCAATTCGGTGGCCGGCGTGATCTCCCGCGCATGGTTGAAATGGGTGACGATTGTGACCATCAGCCGGCCCTGCAACGCGCCAACCAGCCCCGGCGTGATGCGCGCGGGCAGTACGACAGGCACGCGCGTGTGGATTCGCAGCAGCCTGACATGCGCGATCGCCTCGATGCGGGCGCGGATTTCGGCCAGCGCCTTGTCCGGCAGCGACAGCGGATCGCCGCCGGTCAGGATCACTTCGCGGATTTCGGTATGGCCCTCGATATAGGCAAAAGCCTCTTCGAGCGCTTCTCGCGTATAGCCGCGGCCGATCGAGGTCAGGGATTCCTTGCGGAAGCAGAAGCGGCAATAGACCGCGCATTGGTAGGTCGCAAACAACAGCACGCGGTCGGCGTGGCGGTGCGTCAGTCGCGGCACCGGACTGAAGGCATGGTCGGCGATCGGATCGTCGAGCTCGCCTTCCGTTTCCGTCAGCTCATCCGGCGATGGAATGACCTGGGCGCGGATCGGATCGGCGGGATCGTTCCAGTCGATCAGGTCGAGATAGGTTTTGGGGGCACGCACCTTGTGGCGTACGGCCGCCTCCTGCGCCGCCGCGCGCTCGGCGGGTGACAGCGGCAGGGAGGCGAGATCGCGGACGTGGCGCACGCCCGCGCGGATGTCGTTTTGCCAGGCGGGGTCGGCGTCGCGTCCTTCGTCGGCTGTGGCCGCGTCATCGAAAGTTGAGTCTGGGGTCATTGGGGCCTCGGGGCAATTCTGGCGGTGCTATCGGCCGGATGGATGGTTCGGTCAACAGCAGTGGCTCGGCGCGGATTGTCGCTGCGCTGCGGTCCTTCGCATCCCCCGACTATCGCCGTAATCGACCAGCGCAGCAATTTCAGGCAATCTGACCGATAAGGCGCTCCAAGGGGAGATGGGCGCCGCCTAGGGAGGACCGCGATGAGCAAAATGCCGCGCTATGAGGATGCCGTTCAGCGCTTTCGCATCGAAGATGAGATCGCGCGGTTGTATGGCAACCCTGGAACCGGCATCAATGCCTATGTCGAATGCTGCGGCCGCTACACCGGAGAAGACCGGCTGGCGCTGCGCGCGATCTCGGCCGGCGGCGAGCTTCGCGAATTCAGCTTCGACGATCTCGCCGACATGTCCGGGCGCGCCGCCAATGTGCTCAAGGCCGCCGGCGTCGGTGCCGGCGATGTCGTCGCCGGCATGCTGCCGCGCGTCCCCAAACTGGTGGCGCTGATCCTCGGGACGTGGCGCATCGGCGCGGTCTACCAGCCGCTGTTCACCGCCTTCGGTCCGAAAGCCATCGAGCACCGCCTCGGCTATAGCGGCGCCAGGATCGTGGTGACCAACCCGGCCAATCGCGGCAAGCTCGACGAGGTCGAGACATCAGCGCAAATCGCCACCATTCTTGGCAATGGCGATGTGCTACCTGCAGGCGACATCGATTTCCGCGCCGCGCTTGCCGCCGCCTCGCCCGAGTGCCAGCCGGTGATGCGCAAGGGCGACGATTTGTTCATGATGATGTCGACGTCGGGAACGACCGGCCTGCCCAAGGGCGTCCCGGTGCCGCTCCGCGCCCTGCTCGCCTTCGGCGCCTATATGCGTGGCGCGATCGGCTTGCTGCCCGACGACATCTTCTGGAATATCGCCGATCCCGGCTGGGCCTACGGCCTCTATTACGCCATCACCGGCCCGTTGCAGCTCGGCATCGCCACGACCTTCCATGAAGGCGCCTTCAACGCCAAGAGCACTTACGACATCATCGAGCGGCTCGGCGTCACCAGCCTTGCCGGCTCGCCGACCGCCTATCGCCTGCTGATGGCGGAAGGCGCGGAAGCTGCGGCCCGTGTCAAAGGCAGACTGCGCGTGGTGAGCAGCGCCGGCGAGCCGCTCAACCCGGAAGTCATCCGCTGGTTCGACGCAAATCTCGCCGCGCCCATTCACGACCATTACGGCCAGACCGAGAACGGCATGATGGTCAACAACCATCATGGGCTCTCGCATGTCGTGCGCGCGGGCTCGGCCGGCTTCGCCATGCCCGGATATCGCATGGTGGTACTGGACGAGGCCGGCAACGAGCTCGGCCCCAACCAGCCCGGCATCCTCGCCGTCGACATCGCGAAGTCGCCGCTGCGCTGGTTCGACGGCTATCACCAAGCCGAGACGCCGGCGATCAGGGGCGGCTACTACCGCACGGGCGACACGGTGGAGTACGAGCCGGACGGTTCGGTCTCCTTCATCGGCCGCGCCGACGATGTCATCACTTCGGCCGGCTATCGCATCGGCCCGTTCGACGTCGAAAGCGCGCTGATCGAGCATCCGGCGGTCAACGAGGCGGCCGTGGTCGGCGTACCCGATCCGCAGCGCACAGAGATCGTCAAGGCCTTCGTCGTGCTGGTGCCGGCTTACAAGGGCAACCCCGACCTCGCCGAAGAGCTTGCCCAGCACGTGAAGAAACGGCTCTCCGCGCACGCCTACCCGCGCGAGGTCGAGTTCATCACGGAACTGCCGAAGACCCCAAGCGGCAAGATCCAGCGCTTCCTGCTGAGGAAGGCGGAGGTGGAGAAGCGCAAAGGGTGATGTAGGCGCCAATCTCCCCCCTTGAGGGGAGATGTCGCCGAACGCGACAGAGGGTCGTTGCGCGTTAAGCGCTAACGTGGTCTCGCGCGGCAAAAGAGTCGGCGCTTCAAGCGCAACGACGCCTCTGGCCTGCCGGCCATCTCCTCCCTCAAGGGGGCAGCTCCAACGCCGTCTTTTTTCAGCCCAATGTTGTCATGTATCCTTGGAATCGAACGTAGAGCAGGGTTTATATCATGCGGTGGGTCTGGACGTTTCTGTTTGCACTGGTGAGCAGCGTGGCTTTCGCGGCCTCGCCGGAGGACGACTATGTGGCCGCGCGTGACAAGGCGATTGCTGATATCGCGGCGCTGAACAGCGCGAACGCGGCAATCGAGACCATCGACGCTGAGAACGAGAAGGCCTTGGCCGACCTCCAGCAGCGTCTTGCCGGCATTATCGGGCCGCTGGCGGTCAAGGACTTTCCGCCAACCGGCACAATCAATATCGAAAGCCTCAGCGATTCCGATATCGGCTATGGCATGCTCGATGGGCTGCGATACACCAAGGACGACGACGGGCCTAGCCTGGTGGCAACGACGCGAGGGCTGCTGGAGCGCTGGCTCCAGTCCAGAACCGCCGAGACCGACGAGAGTTTCAAACTGCCCGCTGGCATCGATGAGGCGCTTAAGCTGGATGCCTTCTATACCCAGGCGATCAACAGCGACGCCGCCTTCGAGGGAACGCTCGACTTTCCATTGAAGAAGCCCGAGGGCGCCGACATCGCCTTCGCACGGCTCGGCGGCTGGACGCAGGACGTCGGGCCGATCTATGAGCAGGAAGTCATCGTTACGCTCGTCAAAGGCAACAGCGTGAGAATTATCGCAGCGCCGGCAGCCCCTGCAGTTCCGAAGATCACCGCTTGCGACGCCGTGTGGGCTGCTGCGGACGCCGCCGCGCAGAAATTCCAGGAGGCCTACCAGGCGTCGGATCTGAAGGACGAAAAAGCGTTCGATTCCTCCAACGCCGCCTGGGACAAGGGCGACAGCGACTACCGGGCCTGCATGGCGCAGCGCCTGCCGGCTGACACGGCTTTCCCGGCGCTGCTCGCCCAGGCGCAGGCGCTGGCCGATCAAATGGCTGGGAAGTAAGCCTCCCGCAAGGGCCCGCGCGGCAAGATCAGGCGGCTTGTTGCAATCTGAGACGAATATGACTTCGCCGCTGGGTTGCAGAACTCTGCAACCTGGCGTCCTACTTTCGGACACTCATTCAGATTTCGGCTGGACCCTGGCAACCAAAAGCTTACCGTTTGTTCTCGGAGTCGTCTCGAAGCTCAAATTTAAGCTTTAGCTACTATGGTCGACCGAAGGACTACTGTCCTGGAAAGGTCTTCGGATCGAGTTGGCAGGTGCAATGCTCAATTCCGGCCGGTTGAAACGGGCCGTTTTTTCTTCCGCCAACTTGCCGGCGGCGATTGCCTTTGTCGTGCTTCTCGTCTGCGCCCTGGTTGCCGACCAGAGGAACAGAGAGGTCTCCGATCAGCTGGCGCGCGCCGACGTCCTGGCCAAGGTCAACATCATACGTGCCAAGCTCGAAGGCAACATAAGCGGCAATCTCCAGCTGGTTCAGGGTCTCGTTTCGACAATCGTTACCGAGCCCTATATGGGCCAGCAAAGATTTGCGGCACTCGCCCGTAATTTGTTCGAGCAAAAATCGCAGTTGCGCGATATTGCCGGTGCGCCCGACCTCGTCATCGCGCTGATATATCCGCTGGAAGGCAATGAAAAAGCCATCGGGCTGGACTACCGCAAGAGCGATACGCAACGCATGGCCGCGCTTCGCGCCCGTGACCAGCGCGCGCTGGTGCTCGCCGGGCCGGTCAAACTGGCGCAAGGCGGACGTGGCTTCATCGGCCGTATCCCGGTTTTCGTGCCGACGGCGGGTGGCGGCGACCGTTTCTGGGGTATCGTCTCGGCCGTGATCGATGTCGATCGGCTCTACGCTGCCAGCGGACTGACCGACCCTGATCTGGATATCGATGTGGCGCTTATCGGCAAGGATGCGCTCGGCGGCGGCGGGGAACTGTTCTTTGGCGGCGATAATGTCGTGTCCGGCAATCCGGTGATGGCAGAGGTGCAATTGCCTTCAGGCTCCTGGCAAATTTCAGCCATACCGAAGGGCGGTTGGCCGACCGCTCCGAAAAATGAGTGGCTGTTGCGTCTGCTCATGGCGCTTGCCGGCGCGCTGGTGGTGCTGCCGATCCTCGTGGCAGGACGTCTTTTCGGTGAGCGGCAGAAAAGTGACGCCGAGTTGAGGCGCCTGTCCCGGCGGCTGGAGTTGGCGTTGGAAGCCTCTGCTATAGGCGTGTGGGAGCACGATACCGTCAGCAACCAACTCGTATGGGACGACCGCATCAACGAAATCTATGGCAAACCCGGCGGCGGCAAGACCCGTAGCTATGACGACTGGGCGCTGGCGATCCATCCCCAAGACTTCGAACGGGCTAAAGCAGATTTCGATTCGGCTGTTGCAACACAAGGACCCTACTCTTCGCAATATCGGCTCCTGCGGCCGGACGGCACCATTCGCCATGTGCGCACCCGCGCCAGTTTCTTCCGGGACATCGACGGCACGCCAAAAATGATCGGCGCCGAATGGGATGTGACAGGCGACGTGCTGCTCAACGAGAATCTCGTGCGTGAACGTCGCCTTTCAGAATCGAAAAATGCCGAACTGAACCTGGCCAAAGCCCGCATCGAGCATGTCGCGATGCATGATTCGCTGACCGGTCTGCCCAACCGTCGGTATCTGGACGAGATGCTTGCCGAAAACCGCGAAGCCGACGGCCGTGCGGCGTTGCTGCATCTCGACCTTGACCGGTTCAAGCAGATCAACGACACGCTCGGCCATGCAGCGGGCGATGCATTGCTGGTGCATGCTTCGAAAGTCATCAAGGCCAGCGTCGGCAGTGCCGATTTCGTTGCGCGCATCGGCGGCGACGAGTTTGTCGTGCTGAGCCATGGACGCGACGACAAGGACCTCGCCGCGCTGGCCGACCACATTATCGATGCGATGCGCCAGCCGGTCGACTATCTGGGTCACCAGTGCCGGTTCGGCGTCAGCATCGGCATTGCGGCCAATAGCGGCGTCGATGCCAAGCAGTTGCTTGTCAATGCCGATCTGGCGCTGTACCGGGCGAAAGGCCGCGGCCGCAACCGCTACGAGTTTTTCAACGAAGAGCTGCAGAGCGAGATCGTGCGGACCAAGCAAACCGCCGACGAGATTCTGGGCGGGCTCGAGCGGAACGAATTCATCGTCTACTATCAGCCGCAGTTCGACGCCAAGACGCTGGAGATCGTCGGCGTCGAGGCGCTGTCGCGTTGGGATCATCCGCAACGCGGCATGCTGACCCCCGACGCCTACATCAAGGTGGCTGAAGAACTTAATGTCGTGGCGCTTATCGACCGCACCGTCCTGGAGCAGGCGCTCGATAATTTTGAGCGTTGGTCGCGCAGCCACCTCAACATCCCGCGCGTCTCGGTCAACGTTTCCGCACGGCGCCTGGAAGACAGGGACCTGATCAAGGGTTTGCGCAAGCTTCCGATCAAGGAAGGGACCGTGTCGTTCGAACTGGTGGAGTCGATTTTCCTCGACGAAAACGACGAGCTGGTCAGCTGGAACATCGAACACATCAAGGGGCTCGGCATCGACGTCGAGATCGACGATTTCGGCACCGGGCATGCCTCGATCGTCTCGCTGTTGAAGTTGCGGCCCCGTCGCCTCAAGATCGACCGCCAGCTGGTCACCCCCATCACCAGCTCAACCGCACAGCGGCAGCTTGTGTCGTCCATCATCGACATCGGCAAGTCGCTCGGGATCGAAGTGATCGCCGAGGGCGTCGAGACGATGGAGCACGCGCGCATCCTGAAAGAGCTTGGCTGCGACATCCTGCAAGGCTTCCTGTTCGGCTACCCGATGGATGCCAAAGCCTTCAAGGCCTTCGCGCAGTCGCGCAAATGGCTGGCGGCGAGCTGACAAATCCTGGCTTTGCTGGACGCAAATGCGGACGCAGAACCTGCGTCAGGTCCGCAGCCCCGGCGCCTCGTGCCCGGTCCTCTCCACATATTCGGTATAGCCGCCGCCATAGGTGTGGATGCCTTCTGGCGTCAGTTCCAGCACGCGGTTGGAGAGTGCGGCCAGGAAATGGCGGTCGTGCGAGACGAACAGCATGGTGCCTTCGTATTGCGACAGCGCCGTGATCAGCATCTCCTTTGTGGCGATGTCCAAATGGTTGGTCGGCTCGTCCAGCACCAGCAGGTTGGGCGGGTCGAACAGCATCAGCGCCATTACCAGGCGCGCCTTTTCGCCGCCCGACAGCACCCGGCATTTCTTCTCGATCTCGTCGCCGGAAAAGCCGAAGCAGCCGGCGAGTGCCCTGAGCGGCGCCTGGCCGGCTTGCGGAAACGCGTCCTCCAGCGTCTGGAACACGGTGCGTTCGCCCTCCAACACCTCCATGGCGTGCTGGGCGAAATAGCCCATTTTCACACTCGGCCCCCGAGCAACTGTGCCGGCATCCGGGTCAGACGCGCCGGCCACCAGCTTCAGCAGTGTCGACTTGCCGGCGCCGTTGACGCCCATGATGCACCAGCGCTCGCGGCGGCGGACCTGGAAGTCCAGCCCCTCATAGATCGAGCGGCTGCCATAGCCCTTGTGGACGTTCTTCAGCGTCACGACATCCTCGCCGCAGCGCGGCGCCGGCTGAAAATCGAAATTCACGATCTGACGGCGCTTGGGCGGCTCGACACGATCGATCTTGTCGAGCTTCTTCACCCGGCTCTGCACCTGGGCGGCGTGTGACGCCCGCGCCTTGAAGCGCTCGATGAAAGCGATCTCCTTGGCCAGCATGGCCTGCTGGCGCTCGAACTGCGCCTGCTGCTGCTTGTCGGCGATCGCCCGCTGCTGCTGGTAGAATTCGTAATTGCCGGAATAGGCGGTGAGCGAACCGGCGTCGATCTCGACCACCTTGTTGACGATGCGGTTCATGAACTCGCGGTCGTGCGAGGTCATCAGCAGCGCGCCCTCATAACTCTTCAGGAACTGCTCCAGCCAGATCAGGCTTTCGAGATCGAGATGGTTGGACGGCTCGTCGAGCAGCATGACGTCGGGCCGCATCAACAGGATGCGGGCCAGCGCCACGCGCATCTTCCAGCCGCCGGACAGTTTGCCGACATCGCCGTCCATCATTTCCTGGGAAAAGCCGAGGCCGTCGAGCACTTCGCGGGCGCGGCCATCGAGCGCATAGCCGTCGAGCTCCTCGAAACGATGCTGCGCCTCGCCGTACTTCTCGATGATCTCCTCCATCCGGTCGGCCTGTTCGGGGTCGGCCATGGCCGCCTCGAGTTCGGCCATTTCGGCCGCCACGTCGCTGACCGGCCCGGCGCCGTTCATCACCTCGGCCACAGCACTGCGGCCGGCCATGTCGCCGACATCCTGGCTGAAATAGCCGATGGTGACGCCGCGATCGACCTGCACCTGGCCTTCGTCGGGCTGTTCCTGGCCGGTGATCATGCGAAACAGCGTCGTCTTGCCGGCGCCGTTCGGCCCGACAAGGCCGACCTTCTCGCCCTTCTGTAGCGAGGCCGAGGCCTCGATGAAGACAAGCTGGCGGCCGTTCTGCTTGCTGATGCTTTCAAAACGGATCATGCGACTGGAAGAACCTTGGAGGATTTTCCCCGGCCCTTACGCGATCGGCCGCGCCAGAGGAAGCGCCCATTTGACGCCGCGCGCAAAAGCCGCTGCGGTCCGCACCTCCAGAATGCAAAACAGCCCGCCGCGCGATTTTGCGCAACGGGCTGTTTTTGAACCAGCTTCTGTACTCAGTTCGGTGCGGGCACTTCCGCTTCTATTGACGGCACCTGCTGGGCGGCGAGCGAGGCGAGCTTGCCCCGTCTGACGAGTGTCGGCTTCTCATAGGATCGTTTCATAAATTCCCCTCTCTTACACAAGCGGAGACTGTTCCGCCGAACTCGCCATGTCAATAAGCAGCGGTAGTGAGGTGCTTTGGCTGTGTCCGACGAATTGTCACTTCGCGTCGTGGAAAATGATCCCCACTGTATGCCGCCTGCCGGAGCGCAGGCGGCTGACGCCGTGCCTGAGGTTGACGCGGTAATGGCCTTTCGTGCCTTGCACCGGGCGGTTGTGGACAGCAAAGATCACCGCATCGCCCCGGGTCAGCGGCACCACTTCGGCACGGCTTTGCATGCGCGGGCGCTGTTCGGTCAGGACGAATTCGCCGCCGGTGAAATCCTCGCCGGGCTGCGACAACAGGATCGCCACCTGCAGGGGAAAAGCGAGATCGCCGTAGAGGTCCTGATGGAGGCAGTTGAAGTCGCCGGGGCCATATTGCAGGAGAAGCGGCGTCGGCCGCGTTTGGCCGCTTTCGTGGCAAAGCTGGAGGAAGGCGGCGTGGTCATCGGGATAGCGCCGTGCCGCGCCCATGCGTTCGTTCCAGTCGTTGGCGACGCAGGCGAGCCTGGGATAGAGCGCGGTGCGCAGGCCACCGACCAGATCCGGCAGCGGATAGCGGAAATAGCGGTACTCGCCTTGCCGAAGCCATGGCGGGCCATCACCACATGGCTGCGGAAATGGTCCTCATGCGGATAGAGACCGGCGATCTCGGTGCACTCCTCGGGTGAAAGCAGCGCCGGCATGACGGTGCTGCCGTGGCTGTTCAGTTCGCCGATCAGAGCACTCCAGTCCTGCGCTGCGACGCGCGCTTCGGCCGAATGGGCTGCGCGTTTGGTGCTTATCGAATGGATGGTCATCGATGCCTCCTTTGATATGATCAAAGTGGGGCGAACGGCGGGCGTGAACCACCCGATTCCTGCGGAGGTGAAGCGCGATCTTCCCCTTTGCCCCCTGTGGGAGAAGGGAAAACGCGCTTCACCGCTTGCGATACACCTCCAGCTCCGGGTCGAGATCAACGCGCACCGCATTCGTGAACAAGCAGGTCGCCACCATGATGCCGGCGAAGGCGACGAGGTTGACCAGCAGTGTGTCGTCGTAGCGAGCCTTGAGTGCCGCCCAGACATCGTCGGGAACGGCGTTGGTATCGGCAGCGACTGCCTTGCCGAATTCGATCAGCAAAGCTTCTTCAGCGCTGGGCTCGATCGCCTCGGGATCAAGACCGCTGTCGATCAGCGCGCGGCGGAAGAAGGTGAGCGGAATCTCGGCGCGGCATCTCTCGGAGAGCGCCAGCGACAACAGCCAGATGGCGCGGTCGTCGAGCGTGGGCTTCAAGAGATCGCGCAGGGTGAACCATTCGGCATAGATGCGGTGGGCTGCCGGTGAATGCAGCAGGATGCGCTTCATGTTGGTCATGCGCCCGCGCAGGCCAAGTTCCCTGTCGTGCTCGGCGCGGATGTCTTGCGATGCCGAGGCGTAGTCGATCGGCGGGATCATGGCCATGGGACGGTCCTTGGTTGGTGGTAGCGAGGCATTCTGCGACACCCTCACCCAAGCGTCGTATGCAATTGCGGCGCGGCGCGCAGCGTGTTGGACACCGTGCAGATCGCTTCGGCGTCCTCGACGATCCGCTGCTTGGTCGCAGCGTCGAGATCGCCTGAGATGTCGAGCCTGATGTTGAGCCTTTCGACGCGCGACGGTTCGTCCTTCGCCTTCTCGCCGCTGACCTCGGCGCGTACTTCGCCAAGCTCGGCGGCGACGCCGAGGCGTGAGGCGGCGATGCGCGCGCTCAGCACCATGCAGGAGGCGAGCGAGGCGTAGAGCAGGTCGAGCGGATTGAAGCCCGGCGCGCTCACGCCGGTGACGACATCGACCGCGCCGCCGGTCGGCGTCGTGACAGCCGGCAAGCCGCCTGGCTGCAGCGTCGCCGTCGCGCCGGTGACGCGGGTTCTGACCTTCAACTCAGCCATCGCAAATCCTTCTGGCCGGCAGTCCGGCAAAGGGGTAAGGATCGCCCGTGGCGTGTCCTGTCCCGCTATATGGTATGTCCTGGGCCGATGCCGCAAGCTCCGCAGAAGCGGCACCCTGTCAGCAGTCTTCACCGCGCCCGTTTCCTCTCCACCCTGCTCTTTGCTAGGCTCGCGCGATCCGCAACAGGAGCGCGAGAGCCATGATCGTCCAGGCCTGCATCAATGGCGCGCGCGCCGCCGATTTTCACCCCACCCTGCCGCTCGACCCCGATACCATGGCGCGCGACGGGGCGGCTTCGATTGCCGTGGGCGCAGCTGAGCTGCATGTCCATGCCCGCGGCGCGGACCGCCGCGAGAGCCTTGCGCCGGAAGCGATGGACCCGACGATCGCAGCGCTGCGCCGCGCCTGCCCCGGCACGCTGATCGGCGTCTCCACCGGCGCCTGGATCGAGAATGACGATACAAGCACGCTGGTCGCCATCGCCGGCTGGCGCGAATTGCCGGACTATGCCTCGGTCAATCTCAGCGAGGCGGCGGCTCCGATCCTCATGGAGAGCCTGCGCCAGCGCGGCATCGGCATCGAGGCGGGTCTGGCGTCGGTCGCCGACGCCGAGCGGCTGGTCGGCCTCGACCATGGCGGGCGCGTGCTGCGCGTGCTGATCGAGATTTCCGAGCAGACGCTAGACGAGGCTTTTGCGGTCGCCGGCGGCATCGAACAGGTCCTGGAGCGCGCCGGCATTCGCCGTGCCATCCTGCTGCATGGCGAGAACGCGACGGTGTGGCCGTTCGTGCGCCGTGCGGCGGATCGCAACTGGTCGACGCGCGTCGGGCTGGAGGATGGGAAGCATCTGCCGGATGGCACGGTTGCGGCCGGCAATGCCGCGCTGACTGCGGCAGCGGTGGCGATCTTCCAGTCCATTCGATCAGCGTAGCAACAAACTCACCTCTTGCTGTTATTATAAAAATCTCGTAGGCTATTTTCATATCAGGAAGAAATTCCACCACATTTTTCTCCTTTATGAAAGCCTTGCCTTTTGCGTGAGCATCTCGATCAAACCGATCGACGGCTGGTAAAGCTGTTGTCGCAGGATGCCCAGCCCGGCATCAACCGGCTCGCCGAGACGATGGCGATCTCGGTGCCGACGGTGCGCTCAAGGTTGCGCAATCTGCTCGACCGCAACCTCTTGAAGATCGTCGGGCTGCTCAATCTGACCGAACGCCCCGAGTTGATCTCGGCCATTGTCGGCATCAACGCTCAGGGACGTGGCCGCGCCCGGGAACTGGCGCAGCGCATTGCCGAACTGCCTTTCGTCAACTCGGCCTCGGTGGTTACCGGGCGCTTCGACATCATCGTCGACGTGACCGTCGCCGGCGATGTCGCCGACCTCTACCGCATCACCAGCGAGCTGATTCCGGGCGCCGGCATTCCCGGGGAAGTCGTGCGCAGCGAAACCTTCGTCGTCATGGCTTCATGCAACAAATGGGTCAGCCTTCCCGAAGGCTGCTGGTCGGAAGAAACACCGTCACGCAAGGAGCCGGCATGAGAATAGCTGTTCTCGGCGGCCTCGGCCTGCAGGGACGGGCGGCCATCGCCGATCTCGTCGCCAGCGCCGGCGTCGAGGAAGTCGTCTGCGTCGATACGTCGGCCGACGGCCCTGCCCGGCTTGCCGGGCTGACCGACCTTTCCCGCGTGCGTTTCGTCATGCCCGAGGGCGCGATCGGTCCGGCGCTTGCCACCGTGCTGGCGGATGTCGACGCCGCCATCGATCTGTTGCCGCAGCCATTGATGCGCGAGGCGGTGCAGGCCGCGATCGCAACGCGCACGCCGCTGGTCACTACCAATTACGGCAAGGCGATTGCCGATCTGGCGCCGGAGGCTGAACAGGCCGGCGTTTCGATCATGACCGAATGTGGGCTCGATCCCGGCATCGACCTCGTGCTCTATGCGCGCGCCGCAAAGCAGTTCTCTACGATCTCCTCGATCGATTCCTATTGCGGCGGCATCCCCGAACCGAAGGCGATGGCGAAGCCGCTTTGCTACAAGGTAAGCTGGAATTTCGACATGGTTCTGGTCAGCCAGAACCGCGACAGCGTGATGATCGAGCATGGCAAGCGCGTCGAAGTGCCGGCCGGCCGACAGCACGACAATGCCTTCATCCACGAGATCGAGGTCGCGGGCCTCGGCCGGCTGGAAGCTTTCCCCAATGGCGACGCTCTGCACTATGTCGAGATGCTGGCAGCCGCCAAGGGATTGCAACGCTCGGGCCGCTATACGCTGCGCTGGCCGGGATGGTCGGCGTTCTGGGCGCCGCTGAAGGAACTCGGCTTCCTCTCCGAAGACAAGGTGCCCGGCACCGGCGCCAGCCCACGCGAATTTCTCGGCCGTCTGCTCGGCCCGCAACTGCAATATGGCGCCGACGAGAAGGACCTTTGCGTGATGCGCAATGTCTTTTCCGGTCTCGAAGGCGGCCGCGCCAAAACGGTGACGTCGGACCTGATCATCGAACGCGACCTGGCATCAGGCCTGTTCGGCATGAGCCTTGGCGTCGGCTATCCCGCCAGCATCGTGGCGCAGATGCTGGCGCGGCGCGAGATCGCCACACCAGGGCTTTTGAACCCGCTGCTGCATGTGCCGGACGGGCCGTTCTTCGACGAGCTGGCCAAGCGTGGCATCAAGGTTGCCGAGACGGTGGCCTGGGACTGAGGATTTTCGAACGGTGGCTGCCGCCGGCAAACGGTGCCGCCGCTCAAAAAACACCCAAAAGGGTGGAATAACAAAGTGGAACAACAACGATAACAGGAGGAATGCCAAATGAAGATTGCCAAGCTTTTCATCGCCGGACTTGCGCTTGCGGGCCTGACCGCTGCTGCCAGTGCCGGAACGCTCGACGAGATCACCAAGCGCGGCGAACTGCGCGTCGCGGTACAAACGCAAGGACCTCCCTTCTCGCTGGTCGGCGCGGCCGGCGAGCGCACCGGCAGTTCGGTCGAACTCGCCGAACTGATGGCCAAGGAAATGGGCGTCAAGATCACCTTCCTCGACTATGATTGGGACGGGCTGATCCCGGCGCTGCTTTCGGGCAAGGCCGACCTGCTCGTCGCCGACATGACGCCGACGCTGGCGCGCGGCATGAAGGTCGCCTTCACCACACCTTACATGTATACGGGCAGCACCGTCTTCACCAAGGCCGACAGCAAGTTCAAGACAACCGAGGACTGCAAGGCCAAGGGCACCAAGATCGCCGTGCTGTTGGGCGCCACCGGCGAAAAGGAAGCCAAGAACGCCTTCCCGGATGCCGACATCAAGAGCTACAAGGGCGGCGGCCCGCTGCTGCTCGACGCGGTCAACAACGGCCAAGCCGATTGCGGCGTCAACGACGTCTCGGCGGTCAAGGGTCAGTCGACAGCCTATCCCGCCGGCACCTTCACCATCATGCCGGACCTGTTGTCGAAGGAGCCGCTTGCCTTCGCCACCCGCTACGACGAGCCGGACCTGTTGATCTGGATGAACCTGTTCCTCAACCAGGTCAGCATCGACGGCCGCCTGCAGAAGAACCTCGACTACTGGGTCAATTCCGACGCCTGGAAGAAGGATCACTAAGCAGAGGTAAGCAGGGAGTAGTGAGTAGGAAGTAGTGAATGGTGAATGGTGAATGGCCATTCCGGACGCCCTTCACTGCTCACCACTCACTACTCACTACTGCCCATTCACCATTCACAATTCACCGCCATGCTCGAAAATTTCAGCTTCCGCACCATCGTCGAATATCTGCCGCTGTTCGGGCAGGGTCTGATCACGACCGTGTGGCTGTCGGCGCTGTCTTTTGCGGGCGCGCTGGCCGTCGGCATCGTGCTCGCCGCCATGAACCTGCAGCGCGGCCAGCTGTTTCGCGTGCTGGCCAAGGGCTATATCGATGCCGTGCGCGCCACGCCGTTGCTGGCGCAGCTCTACTTCCTCTATTTCGGCCTGCCGCGTCTCGGCTTCGTCCTGCCCGAGCTCGTCGTCGGCATAATCGCTTTGTCGCTGAACAGCGGCGCCTATGTCGCGGAAATCATCCGCGCCGGCATCCTGTCGATCCCGCGCGGCCAGGTCGAGGCCGGGGTTGCCTCGGGAATGACCTATGTCCAGCGCATGCGCCTGGTCATCCTGCCGCAAGCCTTCAAGGTGACGATCCCGCCGCTGCTCGGCCAGGCGATCGTGCTGGTCAAGGATTCCGCGCTTTTGTCGCTGATCTCGGTTTCCGAACTGACGCGCGCCGGCCAGTTGCTGGCGTCCGACCGCTTCATGCCGGCGGAAGGCTTTCTCACCATCGCCGCTTTCTATCTGCTGCTCTATTACTGCCTCAAAGGGCTGGCGGGGCTGTCCAGTCGGTGGCTCGGTCTGCAGCCGGCAAGGAGCAGCACATGATCTGGCAACAGCTGCAAAGCCTGGCCGGCAGCTACCCCCTCGCCTTGCGCGGCCTTGGCATGACCGTGATGCTGTCGGCGATCAGCCTGGTGCTGGGCACGCTGCTTGGCTTCGGCCTCGGCATATTGCGCACCGGCGGCAACCGGCTGATCTCGAGCGTGATCGGCGCCTGGGTCGACCTGATCCGCGGCACGCCGTTTCTGGTGCAGATCTTTCTGATCTTCTTCATCCTGCCGGAATTCGGCATCGAGCTCGATGCCTTCACGGCCGGCATCATCGCGCTCACCAACCTCGCCGCGTGCTTCATCTGCGAGATCGTCGCCGCCGGCATCCGCTCGGTGCCGACCGGCCAGGTTGAGGCAGCTCTGGCGTCTGGCCTGTCGCGCTGGCAACGCATGCGCCAGGTGGTGCTGCCGCAGGCGATGCGCATCGTGCTGCCGCCGCTGGTCGGGCAATATGTACTGTTGATCAAGGATTCCTCCGTCGTCTCGGCGATCGGGCTGACCGACCTCACCCGCGTCGGCTGGCTTGTGGTGCAGCGTGTGCCCAACGGCCTGCTGGTCTTCTTCCTGGTCGGCGTCGGCTATTTCGTCGTCTGCTATCCGCTGATCATGCTCGCCCGCCGGCTGGAGCGCCGCATGGGCGCGGCGCATGGCGAGGTGCAGCTGTGACATCGAACCCAAAGGGCTGACCGCCATGACCAATCCAAGCCCGACCAAGACAAACCTGACCAAAACGGGCATGATCGACTTTCGCGGCGTCAACAAATGGTTCGGCTCGCTCAATGTGCTGAAGGACATCACGCTCAGCGTCGAGCCGCGCGAAGTGGTCGTCGTCTGCGGCCCAAGTGGTTCGGGCAAGTCGACGCTGATCCGCTGCATCAACGGCCTGGAAGCGATCAAGGATGGCGACCTCGTCGTCGACGGCCAGCGCCTCGGCGACCCCGCCACCAACATGACGCAGCTGCGCACCGAGATCGGCTTCGTCTTCCAGTCGTTCAACCTCTACCCGCACAAGACGGCGCTGGAAAACGTCACGCTGGCGCCGATCCATGTGCGCAAGATCCCCCGCGCCGAGGCCGAGCAGGCCGGGCGCGACTTGCTGGCCAAGGTCGGCCTCGCCGACAAGGTCAACGCCTACCCGTCACAGCTGTCCGGCGGCCAGCAGCAGCGTGTGGCCATCGCGCGCTGCCTCGGCATGCGCCCCAAGATCATGCTGTTTGACGAACCGACCTCGGCGCTCGATCCCGAGATGATTTCCGAAGTGCTCGACGTCATGGTCGCGGTGGCCGAGGAAGGCATGACCATGATGGTGGTAACGCACGAAATGGGCTTTGCCCGCAAGGTGGCGCAGCGCGTGGTGTTCATGGACGCCGGCGCCATCGTCGAAAGCGGCACGCCGGAAGCGTTTTTCTCCGACCCGAAGACCGACCGCAGCCGGGCTTTTCTAAGCAAGATTCTAAGGCATTAGAGCTTAGCCAAAGCCGGTCGTCCGAAAGGCCGCGGGGCAGGAACTGTCGACGCACAGCGCCAAACAACGAGCCGCCGGTAGAGTGGATCGGCTACGTTTAGGTCTCCGGCTACGCCTCTGGGACCTTCCACGTGCCGTCCAGAACCTTCGCGCGTGGTCGATAGAGCCGTACCATCCAGTTCCAGCCGGGCCACCATCGGCTGTACGGTCAAGCCACCGGCGCCGCGCCGCGCCGCTCGAGCGCGGTCCTGCGGATGATTTCCGCGATTTCCGGGCTGCTGCTGCACAGCATCTGGAAATCCGCCGCGTGCAGCGACAGGAGTGAGACAGAAGTTGCGGCAGTGACGGTCGCCATACGCGGTTCGCCGCTGATCAGCGCCATCTCGCCGAAGAAGGCGCCAGGGCCAAGCTCCACCGGGTTCGGCGTCGCGACGCTGACGCGGCCCTCCACGACGAAGAACATCCGATCGCCGGTCTCGCCGCTGCGGCAGATCACGGCGCCCGCCGGCACCGTGCGGGGTCTTAACGCGCGCACGATCTCGACCAGCGTGGCCGGGCCAAGCTTCTGAAACAACGGAACGCCGGCAATCAATTGCCAATTGCGGACGAAATCCTCGCGACGGACTTCTTGATAAAAGCCGGAGGCAAGAATGCCGGCCCAGAGCCCGAAGATGCCGATGCCACACATCATGACAGCCCCGGCAAGAACGCGGCCGGCGAAGCTTTGCGGAATGTCGTCGCCATAGCCGGTAGTGGACAGCGTGACCACCGCCCACCACATTGTCTCGGGGATGCTGCCGAACTTTTCCGGTTGGACGTCGCGCTCGATGACATAGGCCGCAAGTGCGACACCGAACAGAACCAGGCCGAAGACCGTGGTGACGCCGACCAGGTTGCGCGCTTCGTTGGCCAGAACCCTGCCAAGCAGCGGGAAGAAGGTCGAGTCGCGCAGCGGCTTCAGCAGCCAGACAGCACAGTAGAGGCTCCGGTCGGGCGTGCCGTCGAGCAGAAATGCGGCGACTGGAACCAAAACCGCGAGCACATCGATCGCGATTGCCGGCGTCCTGTCCCTGAGGTCTCCCGCCCAGCGCTTGAGCAGGGTCTCGGCCATCTGCAGAAGATAGGCGGCCCAAATGACAGCGAGCACAGCAGCCAGAGCCAGTCTGCTTCGTCCGGACATGTTCGGCATCGTGAGCGCAGCCACCGCCAGAAGCCCAGGCGCAGCGAGCACCGCATTTAGCGGTGCGTAGATTCTCAGAAAAGGCAGTACCGACATTCTATCCCACCAGCGGCCACTGTGCTCCAGAATAGAGGCCTTCCGGGCAAGCGCAAAGGGTGCTTTGCGATCGCAAGATCAGGTCACGCCAATGGCTTTCGGGCGCCGCTATCGGCGCTCCACGGTCGCACCGCAGGCGACGGATCAGCTCGGGAGCCGCCACATTCGCACGCGACCCGCACCGCGCAATTCCGTTTCCTCGAGTGGGTCGCAAGCAAATTTCGGTCCAAGCAGTTGGTAAGTTGCATCGGAAATACGGATTTCATCGGGCTCCGCGGACGTTTGAATACGTGAGGCGAGATTAACGGTCTCACCCCACAGGTCATAGGCGAACCGCCTCTTGCCTATGACACCGGCGACGATCGGTCCTGAGTGAATTCCAATTCTCAGCCTTATCGGTTCTCCTGCGAAGCGTTCCCGCCTTACCGCCTTGCGCAGCTCAACTGCATAGCGCGCGAGGGCTTTTGCATGATCGGATCGCGCGGTGGGCAAGCCAGAGACCACCATCACACAATCGCCGATTGTCTTGATTTTTTCGCAGCCGTTTCGTTCCGAGAGCCGGTCCGCCGCCCTGAAGAAGTAATTCAAGATAGCGAGCGTCGTCACGGCTCCGACGCTTCGCGCTCTTTCGGTAAAGCCGACGATGTCGGCAAAAAGCACACTCACCTCCGCGTGGTTGTCGGCAATTTTCTTTTGCGCTTTCAACCGCTCCGCGATGGATGCCGGAAGAATGTTGAGGAGCAGGGTTTCGGCGCGCTGGTATTCACGCGCCAATCCCTCCTGGCTCTTTCTCAGTGCCTCGTTCGTCGATTGCAATTTTTCGTTGAGTTGACGCTCCCTCTCTTGCAGGAGCGTCATTTCATAGGCCTTCTGTTGAAGCCGCTGCCTGTTGTCTCGTTCGGCAGTGGCGTCCAGAAAAAGCAGCCACACGCACGCATTGTCAGCAAAAAAATGAAGGTCGGCGACACGCCCGCCGGGCAGTTCGATCATGTCCATGCGAAACGGAAGCTCCGGGCAAGGCAGCAAACCTTCCATGAATTCAAGCTGCCCCGCAACAGGCTTGCCGATGCGAAGCGATGACAGCCCGTAATGTTCAACATTACCGCCCTTGGCAGCTATGCAAAGCTCAGCGTCGATTTTCAGATAAGCGACAGCGTGCCCGTCGAAGAAGAAATTGAAAAACCAATTTCTGACTTCTTTTGGCAATTCATGCATGGTCTATTTGGTGACCATCAAGGCAAGTTGACGAAAGGCGTCATCGACCTGCTCGCCCGAAAGCGCACTTGTTAGATAGATTTGCCATCCACGTTGCCTCAACTCGTTGATCTCACCATCCGATATCGCCCACCGATCGGCCAGATCGGACTTGTTGAACAGCAATACGAACGGCATGGCGCCGAATTCGGCCTCGACCCGTTCGCGCAGCGTGAGTGCCACGGCAAGAGTAGCAGCGCGGGTTCCATCGACGACTAGCACGAGCCCGGTTGCACCTCGAACATAGCTGACGCGGAATGAGCCGATATCGTCCTCGCCGGCCAAATCCCACAAAATCAGATCCACGGTTTTGTCCGGGAGCGCGACGCTTTTCTTGTCGATTTTCACTCCGACGGTGGTCAAGTAGGTTTCTGAGAAGATGCTCTGCACAAACCTGCGGACCAGACTCGTCTTTCCGACGGCGAAGCCGCCCAGCATGCAGATCTTTTTTTGCAACATGTTGGGCTCCGCTAGTCCAGGTTTACCGTAATCGAAACCCGGCGATTGGTGGAGCTACCGGTTAGACTGTTTTCAGGTACAGCCGGCTCAAAAGTGCCCGCGCCCCGAACCAGCAGCAGTTCGGGAGCAACGCCGCGCTTGTTGAGAAGCGCACGAACTGTCTCGGCGCGGGCGGCGCTGATCGACGCGTTGGCCGTCTCACGGCCCGTGGTGTCCGAATGCCCGGTCAACATGAACCGCGCCGTTACGCCGGAATTGCGGGCACTCTGGGCGAATTCCTTTATTTGATCCGCCAACCTGTCGAGAACCGGCGTCTGCTCCGGTCCCGGCACAACCTTGCCGGAAGAGAAGAAAATATCGGTCGTCTGGATCGCCTGCCTCAAATGATTAAGTTCTGCGAGGTTCAGCTCACGCAGCTGCGAGACATCCAGAACCACTCCGTCCGCCGAAAGTTGTTCAGCGGCGGCCCGCGCGCGGTTGATCCAGCCGGCAGGAGCCTCACCCACGGCCACAATGCGACCCTGGATGATCGAGAGCTGAACGGTTTTCGGCGGGGACAGCGCCGCCGTCAGCCGCTTCACCACAAACTTCGGATCAAGGCTCTGATAGAATTGCCACTGTGCATGAACGCGGGCAGGATCAACGTCCGTTCCGGACAGCAGGGCTTGCGGGTCGGCGGCAAGCGGGTCTCTCAAGCCGGAAATATAGAAATGTCCGCCCCTCGCCGTTTGTTGGGCTACGATGATTCCCGGTTGGGCCTCAAGTCGCGACACATAATACTGCCAGTGCTCCGCCGCGCGTGCTTCGGGGCTCACGTCACGAACCTTGGAGATGTCGAATTCGGGTCCGCCTGCCGAAAGCTGCCGGGCCGCCGCGCGCGCGCGATCGATCCAGGTGTCGGGAGCCTCACCCTCGGCAACGATGCGATCATCGACGATCGAAAGTCGTACTGTTTCCGGCGGATACAGTGACGCCGTCAGCCGCTTCAGCACGAACTCCGGCTCAAGGCTCTGATAGAACTGCCACTGCGCATGAACCCGGGCGGGATCGACCTCTGTTCCCGACAACAGCGACTGCGGATCGGCGCCAAGCGGGTCTCGCAGGCCGGCAATATAGAATTGGCCGTCGCTTATCTTTTGGTCTGCAACGATGATGCCCGGCTGGGTCTCCAGTCGCGACACATAGGCGTGCCAGCGCTCCGCCTCGCGCACTTGGGGACTTACGTCACGAACCCCCGAGATATCGAAGACCGGCCCGCCTGCCGAAAGCTGCTGGGCCGCCGCGCGCGCCCGGCTGATCCAGGTGTCGGGAGCCTCACCCTCGGCGACGATGCGGCCATCGACAATCGAAAGTCGCACTGAATCCGGCGGAGCCAGCGACGCCGTCAGCCGCTTCAGCACGAACTCCGGCTCAAGGCTCTGATAAAATTGCCATTGCGAATGAACCCCGGCCGGATCGACTCCCGTGCCTGACAACAGCGACTGCGGGTCGACGGCAAGCGGGTCCCTCAGGCCGGCAATATAGAACTGGCCATCGCGTACCTGCTGTTCGGCAACGATGATGCCCGGCTGGGCCTCCACTCGCGACACGTAAGCCTGCCAGCGCGACACGTAAGCCTGCCAGCGCTGCGCTGATTGCCAGGAAAGAAGGTACCAACCGCCTGCCAGACTCAAAAGCAGCAGGGCAACGGCCGCCACCAGCCACGGAAATCCGTCGTTTGATTCCTCCTGCTTCAGCTCGACGCAGGTCTGCAACTGCGCCTCTACGCTGGCCAGCTGCGAACCGTCGCCGTCAAACTGCTCTAAGGCCTGTGAGCTTTCCTCATGGATGCGAAGCAACACATCGCGAACGATTTCATGCAATTCCTCCGGCGGATTTCCCCGGATCACCGAAACCAGGGTCGCAAACGGTCCAACTTCCGACCAGAGACGAAGCTCGCCGAAACGGATTGTGTCCAGGCCGCTCTGCTCTTTCTCGTTAAATGAGTCTTTTACAAAATCCTGAATCGCACTGAGCATCGAAGAAATGAGCTGAGGATCTTCGCTCGTTGCATTGTCGGCCGTTACATGCGTTATCAAAAGGCCGGAATTCCGATGAATGAGAAACGCATGTTCCACACGGTAGACAAGGGAATGCTTCAGAACAACTGCCGAGAAGCTTGCCCCTGTTCTCCAGGCTTCAAGTCTCCACTTGAGCCCGTGCCAGGTGAATATGTGCCTTAGAGTTTCATTCAGCGACTGAAAGGTCTGGTCGATCTTTTCGCCGATCGACTTGCGAATTGCCGGCAGAAACACCGGGTACAATATGTCCGTCAGCGTGCGCGGGCTCTTCTGGATCGACCGTTGCACAGCCCGTTCGACAGCTGGCGCAAGCGCCTCGCCGAGTTGCGCGTAAGGCGCTCGTCCGGCAGCACTGGGAAGAACGTCGCCCACGGCCGCCGCAAGCTGCTCGGGTTCGTCGAGCAGATGCGTGACGCGTGAAAGCTCGGAGATTTCGCGGCTGACCAGCAACTGCCGCAGCGTTTCCATGCGCGGATCGGCGGTTGGAACCGCCTCGAACTGCGCACGGTAGTCCGGATCAACGTTCCGGGCAATTTCGATCAAAAGACGAGCCAGAGCCTCGCGATCAATCTCTGTATCGTTCGAGGCTGTTCTTTGCGGAAGGTTGAATGGGTCGACGGTGGACGTCAAGGTCCCATCAACTCACTTTCCAGCTACGGTCCGAGTTGCTCTTGCTCCCGACGGGATCCTGATTGAGACACTTTGCAACCTCGACAAACAGGCCAGCCAAAAGATTTCGGTCGGTCTTGACGTTGCTGAGGTCGGCAAACATCTTCTCGATCAGCATCTGAACGCCTTCATTCTTCTGCTTGATTTCCTCACGCAGCAAATGATCGTTTCGATTTATCCGGTCCGAAACGTCGCGCTCGAGCGCGCTTAACTGATCCGACAACGTGCGCACCTGCTTTTCAAGAGCCTGGTTTTGCTCGCGAAGATTCCGGTCGATCTCCTTGTCGGCATCGGCTCGTGAATCTTTTTCGCTCCGCAATTGCCCTGCAAGCGAATCGATCTGCTTCTTTGCATTCGACTCGTACATTTCGAGATTGCGCTTGGCCTCGGATTCAACATCCTTGAAGCGCTGCAACACCCGTTCTTCAAGCTTGGAAAAGCGGCGGTCATAGTCCTGCATCTGGTTGCCGAACAGCAGGTCACGGATCTTGTCGACACCGACGGCGTCGCCGGCGGTTCCGTTTTCGCGGGCCTGAACTCCCATGAAGTTCAGCCCGTTTCCTTCTGTGTTACCTATCAGATTTACGTCCGCCTTCTTTTCTGAAGAAGCGGAATTCGAAGATTCCTTAGCCATCCATATACCCCCATTGAACACATGCCGTCAGGTAAGCATGTCAGCAATCGGGCCGCAAGCCGGATTCGTCTTGACTTATGCCTATTCATGGGGCAGCCGAGCGCGATGGCTAACGGCCCGGCAATGGCAATCAGGGGCGATGCCCTCTTGAAGGCGCGGAGCGTGCGGACGGTTCCGGGTATCCAAAAAGCGGCCTTCAGTCGAACGTCGCCAGCGGCTCGGCATTGATCTCGACCCACTCACAGCGCCGGCTTTCGTGGTAAAAAGACTGAAATGGCGGCGGGAACGACGGGTCGGCGAAGGCGCCGACGGGAATGGCGATCACACCGGGCTGCGTGTCGATGCGATAGTGGACGGCGGCGCCGCACTCCGGGCAGAAATTGTAGATGACGCGGCCGCCCTCGTCGCCGGTGCGCGTGAACTGCTTCGCCCGTCCCTCGATCGATACATCAGCTTGCGCAAACCGGACATTGTAGCTGAAGGCGCTGCCGGTGCGGCGCTTGCAGTCGAGGCAATGACAGACCGAGATGCGCACCGGCTCGCCCGAACAGACGGCTGAAAGCTGGCCGCAGAGACATTGCGCGCGGCGCGTGACCATTGTTTCTTCCTCCCTTCACATCACTGCGTATCGGCACTGGCCCTCAGTTCCGTCCGCTTCTGTTCCGAAACCATGGCCAGATCCAGCACCTTCTGCAGTTCGGCGGCATGGTGGAATGAAGGCTCGGCCTGCACGCCGCTGCGAACCGCATCGACGAAGCGCTGGTAATTGGTCGGCACCGTGCCGGCGTCGAGCACCTGCCATTTGGCGTTCTCGATATCCTCGCCGACACACGCCTTCAGTTCCGAACCCTCGAGATTGTGCACGACTTCGATGCCGCCCTTGTCGCCATAGATGCGCAGGCGCAATTCGTTGATGTGGCCGGTCGCCCAGCGGCTGGCGTGAACGACGCCAAAGGCGCCGTTGGAGAAATCCAGCGTCATGGCGAAGCTGTCATTGGCGTCGAGGTCGTATTCGCCGATGCGGTTGCCTGGCGCCTTGTCGAAGGTGCGCAGCCGGCAAAACACGTGGTCGACGTCGAGTGCGGCGCCATAGCTGGCGAAATCGAGGATGTGGATGCCGACATCGCCGAGCACGCCGTTGGAGCCGTGGTCGCGCGACAGCCGCCACAGCCATTTCGGGTCGGTGCGCCAGTCGCCCCAGAATTTCGAGACCAGCCAGCTCTGCAGATAGGAGGACTCGACGTGGCGGACGGTGCCGATCTCGCCGACCAGCACCATCTGCCGCGCCTTCTGCAAGGCAGCGACATTGCGATAGGTGAGATTGACCATGTTGACGATGCCGGCCGCCTCAGCCGCTTTGGCCATCTCGCTTGCCTTGCCGAAGTCTTCGGCCAGCGGCTTTTCGCACAGCACCGGCTTGCCGGCCGCGATCAACGCCATGGTGGTCGGGTGGTGAATGCGGTCCGGCGTGACGTTGGCGACCGCATCGAACTCGCCCCACGCCAGCGCGTCTTCCAGCGATGTGAATCGCTTCGGTATCTTGAACCCGTCGGCGAATTCGCCCACGCGCTTTTCATCGACGTCGACAGCACCGACGATCTCGACGCCGTCGATGCCGCCGAAACGGCGGGCATGCTCCTGCGCCATCCAGCCGGTACCCAGTATCAAAAGCCGCATTCTCTGCACTCCGAGCGAATTGGTTCGATTCAATCATATGGCGCAGATACGGTCTAGGAAACCCATGCGGAAAACCGCTACGCCTTTTTTCCTGGATTTTGCTTTAGCGGAAGCCGGCCTCGCCCGAAGCGTGCAGCTTGCCGCCGCGCTCGACGATCGGCTCCAGCGCCTTCTCGACCGGCACGTTCGGCGCCTCAAGGATCGCCGACTTGGTGCCCTGCGGATTGTGCGCCCACTTCACCGCATTGCGCAGCACCTTGTGCACATTGGCGTCGTGATAGGTCGGATAGGTCTCGTGGCCCGGGCGGAAGTAGAAGACATTGCCGGCGCCGCGGCGATAGGTCAGCCCAGAACGGAACACCTCGCCGCCCTGGAACCAGGAGATGAAGACGGTCTCCAGAGGTTCGGGCACGGCGAACTGCTCGCCATACATTTCTTCATTCTCGAGCTCGAAATATTCGCCGACGCCCTCGGCGATCGGATGGCTGGGACTGGTCACCCAAAGCCGCTCGCGCTCGCCCGCCTCGCGCCATTTCAGCGTGCAGGGCGTGCCCATCAGCCGCTTGAAGATTTTCGAGAAATGGCCGGAATGGAGAACGATCAGCCCCATCCCCTCCCAAACGCGGCGGGCGACGCGCTCGACGATCTCGTCGGCCACCGCGCCATGATCCTTGTGGCCCCACCAGACCAGCACGTCGGTCTCGGCCAGACGGTCGGCCGGCAGGCCGTGCTCCGGCTGCTCGAGCGTGGCGGTCGAGGCGGAGATCGCCTTGTCGGCATTCAGCGCCTTGGCGATGGTCGTGTGCATGCCCTCGGGATAGAGGGCTGCGACCACCTCATTGGTCCGCTCATGGATGTTCTCGCCCCAAACGACAGCGCGTATTGTCATGGATGTCCTCGTGGTGAAGCCGACCCGCAGGGGTCACTCATAGTCTGCCTGGGGGTGAAAAGGGAATAGGCAGTGGGGAATAGGCAATAGGGGCAGAAAAACAAATCAACAGGCGATGGACGCTCCTGGGCCCTACTGCCTACTGCCTACTGCCTACTGCCTACTGCCTACTGCCTACTGCCTACTGCCTACTGCCTACTGCCTTACGCTCCCCGGCCTTCCTGAGCGACCCGCGTCAGCGGCTTGGTCAGGCGCGGCACGACGACGAGGCGCTTGATCTTGCCCTTCTTGTAGGCGGCAAGGAAGCGGGCGTAGTCCTTGAAGACGACGCAGCCATTGGATTCCGCACGGCCGCCGCGCAGCATGTAGGTGTGGGCGAGCAGGCCGTCGCGGCCGTATTTATTGCCGCCGCTGACGGGAGTGAGACGGAGCGCCTCGACGCCATGGAAGCGGGATTCGCGCAGTCGCAGATCATAGGTGTTGGGCGGCGTCGGGCCGACATTCTTCTTGTGCACGAAGCGCGGCTGGTCGACCATCGAACCCAGCCCCGAATGGGCCTCCAGCCGCGAGCCGTCCGGCATATAGACGGTCTTGGCCGAGATATCGTACACGGCGACGCCGCCGCCCATTCCGGGCGTGGCGAACAGATCCTTGAAGGCGCGACCGACACCGCCCGCCGGGACGTCCGGCTTGGCATAGGCCAGCATCTCGCCGGCCTGTGTCTTCGACCGTTTGCCAGGCTTGATCCGGCTTGATTGGATGCTCTGGCTGTCTGGCACGCCAGGCAGTGCGGCGACCTCCGAAGTACTGCGTGGCGAGCGCGGCGACGAATTGCCCGGCGACTGGGGTGCGGGGCTCTCGGGCGTCCTGTCGGTCTGTGGCTTGGCTGCCCTGGGCTTGCTGGCTTGCCGAGCCTCGGCAGGCTGAGCGGTTTCGGCGCGTGGACGCCAACCGGGCAACGCAATGTTGTCGGGCAGATCGTCCTGCGGCGGCAGCGAAGCGACCTGAACCTCGGCCTGCTCAGGATCCTGCCCTCCGGCGATTGCTTCAACGGCCGGCGGCGGGGCCAGCATGTCAGCGTCTTCCGGCAAGCTGTTGGCCAGCGCCAGCGCCAGGCGCGATGAGCGTTCGATCTCAGCCACTTCCGGCCCAAAGCGTTCCGAGGCCGGGCCATGCTGATCGGGCAGCCGGACTTCGGCGAAACGGGCAGCGACCGGAAGGCTGGCAAGCATGAAGGGCGCATTCGAGGCCTTGGCGAAGGCGGCAGCCAGCTTTTGCGGCGACAGCCCTGCCTTGGCCACCACGCCGTCGAAGCGCATGCCGCGCGAAGTGGCGAGAGCGACGCTGGTGTTTGGCGCAATGTTTGAGGCGACAATGCTCGGGGCCACAGCATGCGCGGCCGGCTTCAGCCGCGCCATCTTGCCGTCATGCGCGAAGTTCGCGGCGCCATGCGCGCACCCGGCGTCGCATTGGCTGAGCAGCGAGGCCTGTGATTTTTGCGCCGAAAGCCGCGGCGCCCACGAATTGGCGAGGCTGCGCCGCGAATCGGCAAGTGCTGCGTTCGGCAGAAGCAGACTGTGCGGAAGGCTGTTGGAAGCGGCGGTGAGCGAGGTGCCGAGCGAATAGAGGCCGGCCATGGTTGCCACCGACCACAGCGCCAAGGCCGCGCCGACAACCGGCACCAACACCCAGCGCTGGCCGGATCTCTTCGAAGTCAAACCCCGCTCAGGAGTATCGCCCCGGTCTTTCAAACGCAAAAACGCCATACAACCACTCTCAATCGGCATGCAGGCTTGCGACCCTCGCATCCGTGACATCCACAGTTCGCTGGTGCCCCCTGCACCTTTCGCGTCTGTTGCCGATTGAATCAAAAGATGGACAAAGTTGGTTAACCAATCCCTCCATCAGCCACCGATTATGCGGCGCCTGATACGAAAAAAAGAGCACTCCATGGTCTGCGCCACGGTAGAATGCTCTCCCTCACCCCCGCCTTGCTGCCCGTTTTTGCGATCCAAGTCAAGGAAACGCTGCGTCAGCTTGCTGCAAGCCTGTGCTGATTGCCCGCTGATCGGCCTTCTCAATCAGTTGACCTTCCGGTGGCTGGAAGGTCTATCTGCTCAGAGACGGGGACCTCCGGCGACGGAAATTTACCGATGAGAACCGGCATCACGACCGAAGAATCCGACTGCAGGTCGAACCCCTGCTGCGGCTGGCTGAGCACGGATGGATGGGGCAAGGACATGGCGCCGTGAGATGGACTGTGAAAGCGGCGCTGCTGTGGCTGGTCTGTGCCCTTACGATGGGCGCCTCCGTCGGCAGCGGACCGATCGTCGCGGCCCGCCAGGCGTCGATGAAGGAGATGGCGGCGGCTGCGAAAACCATTGCCGGCATGTTCGACCGCAGGCAAGCCTATGACGCGGCAGCCTTCAAGGCGGCAGCGGACACGCTGCGCGCGCGCACCGGCCCTGCCCTGATTGCCGAATTTCCGAGCGGCTCGCTTGGACCGCCTTCGCAGGCCAGGCTGGAGATCGATCAGTCACGGGCGGAATTCGAGGCCCTGGCAAATCATATCGGAACGCTGGCCGACGCTCTGGCCGCCAAGGCCGAAAGCGCGCCGGCCGTCATCACCGATGACATGCGCATGGGCACCGGCCTGGCGATGGGCGGCGGCAGCCTGCTCGGCAAGCGCTCGATTCCAGAGGAAGCCGATCCGACCAAACTGCCGGCGGAGCATATCCTGCATCTCATCCTGCAGGATTGCTCGACCTGTCATTCGAAATTCCGGCAAAAGGTACAGTGAAGCGACATTATCCGGCGGAGCATTTCTTGCTGGCCTGCGCCACAGCCACTTTGCATACAAGTAAATTCGTTTGTGCTAATATATCGCGGTCGTGCATATCCATGCATGACGAGCATCGGGAGGATGCAATGAAAACCATGAATCGCAGGTCTGCAATTGCCCTCGGTCTGACGACCGCCGCGGTAGCGCCTTTGTTCACCTTGGCGGCATCGGCAAAAATCAAGAAATACGGCCCGAAAGAGGGCAAGGAGATTGCGCCCGGTGTCAGGGTGGTGGAGGTCGGCACCGGCAATGCTGACATTCCCGCCTACAAGAGCATCGCAATTATCGACGTTGTGTTTCAGCCCGGAGCACATGCTCCTCAAACCGTGATGGACAACGACATGGTGTGCACCATTACCTCAGGTGCATTCACGATCAAGAAAGCGGACAAGGAATTCAAGCTCAAGACGGGTGATATGTACACCTGCTCCAAGGGCAAGACCGATGAAGCGACGAATACAAGCAAGGAGGTCGGCGTGCATCGCATCGCCGTATTGATACCCGCATAGCAGATGGAGTTCCGGCCGGACCACGCCGTCGCGAGTCCGGCCGGCCAGACGAGGCGATCTCGTTCCGTCGTCAGCGCGGCCATCTCACGCCAGCCACTCCCTGATCGCCGAGCGGGCGGGAACGGCGCGCATGTGGTCTTCGCGCTATGGCTTTGTTTGGGCATGATCTTTTGGGAAAGCTGGCTTGGTTTTCAAATCATCGGCTAGGTCGAATGGCTGATCAACCAGCGCATCCACGTGGCCAATACGGAGATCGAAAACCGCGGGAGTTTTGCCGGCCACCAGGCGGTGTTCGAGGCGATCGAGCGCCACGACCCGGAAGCGGCCGGCAGGCGATGCGCGCGCATCTGGAAAACGCCCGGCGCAAGTTCAATTCAGGGTCGGGAAGACTGGGCTAGCCAGTTGACGCGGCGGCGCTCTGGCGCAAAGCAAAAAGCCCGCCGTTCAAAGCCGGCGGGCTCCCTTCAATCATACAGCGCGATCCGCTCGCCGGTAACCAGGACGACCGAATTTCGGCCTTCAGCGGCTGGTTGCGCTCAGGGGGCGGGCTTCGACGGGTTTGAAGCGACCAGCGATCCGAGTTTGCCGGCTTTGGCCAGACTCGGCTTTTCGTAAATTTTCTTCACAGAATCCCTCCTCTAATGGCATCAATTTCCTCTGCCAGGCCTGTTTTGTCAAATCTGACAGCAGTCCGTCACAGGTCCCGGCGGCAATTCGTGCCCTTACGCCGGCTCGCGCTTGAGCGCCTGCGCCATGCAGTGAATGCCGCCGCCGGTCTTGGAAATCTCACTCATGTCGACGGCAGCAACCTCGAAGCCGCGTGCCTTGAGCTGGCCGATCAGCGACTGGCTCGACGTCGGCGCGATGACCCTGTCCTTGCCCAGCGACATGAAGTTGCAGCCGAGCGCCATCGTGTCCTGGAAGGGCACGTCGATGATCTCGTGGCCCTTGCCCTTCAGCCAGTCGACAATGCCGGGCTCGGTGCAGGCGAGGCACACCGCGGTGAGCTTTTCAGCGATCGGCACCACCATCAGATCGATATGGACATAGTATTCGTCGATGAAGGCGAGGCGCGTTTCCCAGCCTTCCTTTTCGAACCAGTCCTGCACCTGCCGGGCGCCCTCTTCCTGCGTGCGGGCGCCGCCGCAGCCGATCAGCACCACGCCCTCCTCGATGACGTTGAAGTCGCCGCCTTCGAAGGTGCCAGCCGTGACCATGTCGTAGATGGGGATGCCGAGCTTTTCATAGGTGCGGATGGCGGCATAGTTCTCGCCGCGCCGCCACCAATTGGCCATGGCGGTGATGAAGGCGCCGTAGGGCGTCATGACGCTGGAGTCTCTGGAATAGACCTGCATCGGCAGTTCCGGCGTCGGCTCGTGCCAGTGGATGTTGACGCCGAAATGCTCGTAGGCGGCGACGAGGTCCTTGTGCTGCGCCTGCGCGATCTGGACGTTGCAGGGCGCTTCGCGCAAATGCTTGCGCGACAGCGAGCTGGTCGAGAGGTGGCGCAGGAAGTTTGGCGAGCCGAGCAACACGTCTGTCAGCACGTCGGTCTCGTTGGCAAAGCCCCATGACGTCAGCGGCTTGGTGCCGCCGGCGGGATTGCGGCGCTGCAGCGAGAACGGTTCGGCGACGATGCGGTCATGGACGGTCATAAGGTTCTCCTCGATTTGACTATGCAGCTTGATTGGATTGGCTGCTCGGAATCCACCAATCGCGTCCGCGCGCGGTGGTGACATATTCCGGCCAGCGGAAATTGATCGGCGGGTCATAGTCGCAAAGCGGCGCGATCCAGTTCGAGCCGCCGACGCCGCCGCCAGTGCGGGTGACGAATTCGTCCATGGCCGCATCGCGCGCGGACTTGTCCTCGAGCAGGCGGAGGGCTGCAAGCGCAACCGTCTTGGCGGCGCAAATGACCATCGGGTCGATGGTGGCCGAGATACCGCCCAGCGCGTTCATCGCCCAGGATGGATAGGCATGGCCATTCGCCGAGCGCAGCGCCGGGCGGGCGACATAGAAGCGTGCGGTCGGCGTGTGCCACGACATGTCGGTGTAGTCGTCGGAGGTCGAGTTGATCTGCGACGGAGGCAAATCGCGGCGCAGGATTGCCTCAGCCTCTTGCGGCGCAACCAGCCGCTCCATCTCGTCGATGAAAGGGTTGTCGGTCGCGGTGCCGCCGGCATTGACCTGGACCTCGCGACCGATCGCTTTCGCCGCCTCGTCCCAGTTCGGAGCGCCAACGGTGGACAGCGCCTCATAGGCAATCCCTGCCATGGCGTGATTGGCGAGGCCCGGCCGCGACTTCGACACCCAATGGCGCTCATGGCGACAACCGCTGATCGCCGCGGCCGCGGCCGCATTACGGTCGAGCACCGCGGTGACCTGCTCTGCCATGGCAATGGTCGGCACGCGGATCATGTACTGGATCTCGGCCAGCCCCGCCGGCAGATTGTCGGCGGTCGCCTGCCCGGCGGTGAGGATCGCCTCGCTGATCGACCAGCCGCCCTGGTGGGGTAGCATGGAATCGCGCAGCGCCTTGGAGGCCATGTACATCGTCATCAGCGCGTCATTGGCGCCGGGCGCCCGCACCGCCGAATGCGCCTGCGGGATCGGCGCGCCATCGCTTGCGCGAACCCATTTTTCGGGTTCGTCGCAGACAAAACGGTAGATCATGGCATAGGCGGCGCCGCAATGCGTGTCCCAGCGCGCCGTGTTGCAGAGCGGCAGCATATAGAAGGGGTGGAAGGAGATCATACCGGCAAGGCCGTCATAGTAGCCCTTGGCCGCATGGATCGGCTTCGAGCCCCTGACCTTCTCGGCCGGCTCGCCGGTGAAGCGCAGCGTCCCCTCGATGCCGTGGCGTTGCATTGCCGCCTTGGCGGCGAGAAGTCCGCCGAGGCCGGCAATGCCGAGCCCGGAATGCGGATCGGTGTGGCCGCCGGCCTCGACGCCAAGGCCCGGCCGCGATCGCTTCACCGTTGCCGCGTCCTGGCAGTTGCCGGGCACGGCGTCGTATTCGCCGTACATGCCGATGGTCGGCCCCGGGCCATTCGTCCAGTGGGCACAAAAGGCGGTCGGCATGCCGGCCGACCCTTCCTCGACCGAAAAGCCCTCATGCTTCAGCCGCGCCACATACCAGGCCGCCGACTGGTATTCGCGCCAGGCGGTTTCCCCGAAATCGAAAATGGCGCGCGTCCACGCCGACAGCGACGGTTGGATGCCATCGAGACAGGCAAGCGCGGTGGCTTGCGCCGAGGTCGTCACCGGTTTCTCCATGCGCCCCAAGAAAGCAGTGAAGCGGCATTGCAAAAAGTGATATGTTTTTCCGGTTCATGCAAATTCGGTTCACCTGAGGCCTCTTGCGAATACCTTCCACACAGGCGTTGCGCGCCCTCGACAGTTTTGCCCGTCACGGCAGTGTCTGGCGCGCAGCCGATGAACTGCATTTGACCCGCAGCGCCGTCAGCCATCAGTTGCGGCTGCTCGAACGCGACCTCGGCTTCGACCTGCTGGAGCGCATCGGCAAGGGCGTGGCGCTGACACCGCGCGGCCAGCGCTATGCCGCCGATGTGAGAAAGGCGCTGACGGTGCTCGGCGATGCGGTGACGCGCCAGGCCGGCACGGGCGTCGGCGGCTCGTTCGCCGTTTCCTGCACGCCGGGCTTCGCCTCTCTGTTTTTATGCACGCATATCGGCGAGTTCCGGCAAATGTATCCGGACGTGGCGCTGTCGATCCTGACGCCGCGGCGGCTGGACGATGTCAGCAATCCGGACGCCGATGCCTTCATTGCCTTTGGCGTCGGCAACTGGCCGAACCGCTCGGTGGAGTTGCTGTGCGAAATCTCGTTCACGCCACTTTGCAGCCCGACACTGCTCAACAAGGTCGGCGGCTTTTCAAAACCGGCCGACGTGCTGCGCGCCAATCTCCTGCATCTCGGCGACACCGAGGACTGGGCGCGCTGGCTGGCGCTGTCCAAGGTGGAAAACCCCGACACCGAAGGCGGCATCTTCTTCTCGGACATGAACCTCGTTTTTTCCGCGGCGATCGCCGGCCAGGGCATCGCCATGGGCGACGAGCTGACCAGCCGCCGGGCGCTGAGCGAAGGCCGTCTGGTGCGCCCCTTCGACATCGCGATCCCCTCGCCGCGCTCGTATTTCCTGGTGTCGGAACATGCCAAGGCCAGCCACCCGGTGCTGGAAGCATTCAATGGGTGGTTGAGGTCGAAGCTGTCGGAGAACCGGATCAGCCCGTACTAGCCTCCCATCCGTGAATCAAATTTGCCGATCTGGCGAAAACTATTCGGTTGCGGTGAGCCGGCGCACTGCCCTACGCTCAAGCCACGATCAAGGAAGAGGCAGGATGCAGCAACCCGGCCGGGCCGCAGAGATCAAGGCAATCGGGATCGGCAAGAGCTTCGGCTCGTTCCAGGCGCTGGACGATCTGACGCTCAATATCGGCCGCGGCGAGTTTTTGACGCTGCTCGGTCCCTCCGGCTCGGGCAAGACCACATTCCTGATGATCCTCGCCGGCTTCGTGCAACCGACCGCCGGCAAGCTTTTCAGCGACGGCATCGACATCACCGAGCGGCCGGCCGAACAGCGTGCCGCCGGCATGGTCTTCCAGGGCTATGCGCTGTTCCCGCACATGTCGGTCGAGGCCAACATCGCCTTCCCGCTCAAGGTACGCAAGAAATCGGCTTCCGAGATCAAGCGCCGCGTTGCCGAGATGATCGAGCGCGTCGGCCTCAAGGGCCATGAGACGAAACTGCCGGCGCAGCTTTCCGGCGGCCAGCAGCAGCGCGTGGCACTGGCGCGCGCGCTGGTGTTCGAACCCGGCGTGCTGCTCCTCGACGAGCCGTTCTCGGCGCTCGACAAGAGCCTGCGCGGCCAGATGCAGGCCGAGATGAAGCGGCTGCATCAGGAGACCGGCACCACCTTCGTCTTCGTCACCCACGACCAGAGCGAGGCGCTGGCGCTGTCGTCGCGCGTCGCCATCTTCAACCACGGAAAATTGCTGCAGGTCGGAGCGCCGGACGAGGTCTACGACCGGCCGGACAACCGCTTCGTCGCCGAGTTCCTTGGCGAGATCAACATGCTGCCGTTGAAGGGGGTCAAGCCCGCCGACAATGGCTCGACGGGCCTCTGCGAGGACCGCGCGGTCAACATGCTCTGCAAGGCCGAGAAAGTCCGTGGCGATGCCATATTGGCGATCCGGCCCGAACATATGTCGATCACGCGCGAAGCCGCCGCCGGCGAGAACGGCATTGCCGCCACCGCCATCGGCTCGACCTATCTGGGTGCGGCGACCAAACTCGATCTGACGACACGCCAGGGCGCCAAGGTGACCGTCTCGGTGCCGAACGAGGTCGCGGCGGCGGCGCTGAGCCAAGGCAATTCCGTCTGGCTGACCTGGCCGGCGGAAAAGGGTTTCCTCCTTCCGGACGGAGGATGACGACGAGAACGGCGAAGTCTTCCAGCAAAGAATCTGGAGCGCGCCATAACCACCGGAACCAACAACGAAAAAGGGGAACTAAAATGACAGACCAAAGCAAAAAACAAGCCATGGACGCGCTATCCGCCCGGGCTGTGCGCGGCGAGATTTCGCGCCGGCAATTCACCCAGCTTGCAGCCTTCGTGCTGGCCGGCACGCCGATGCTGCTGCGCTCGACCGGCGCGTTTGCGCAGGCCAAGGAACTGGTGCTGGTCAACTGGGGTGGCGATGCCCTCACCGCTTATGACGCCGCCTATGGCCAGGCCTTCACCAAGGAGACCGGCATCGCCGTCAAGATGGACGGTTCGGGCCCGACCGAAGGCGCGATTGCCGCACAGTTCAAGAGCGGCGCGCCGACCTGGGATCTCGTCGATGTCGACCCGTTCTCGGCCATCACGCTCGGCGCCCAGGGTGCGCTCGAGCCGATCGACTATGCCATCGTCGACAAGAAGAAGATGCGCGACGGCTTCGGCTGGGAATACGCGGCCTCGACCTATTTCTTCTCCTACGTCATCGCCTATGACTCGGAGAAATACGGCAAGGACGCGCCGACCGGCATGGCCGACTTCTTCGACGTGAAGAAGTTTCCGGGCAAGCGCTCGCTCTACAAATGGGGCGTGTCGAGCTGGGAAGCCGCACTTCTCGCAGACGGCATCGCGCCGGCCTCGCTCTACCCGCTCGACCTGAAGCGCGCGCATGACAAGATCGCCGCTTTCAAGGAAAACGTCGTGGCTTACTGGGGCGGCGGCGCCGAGAGCCAGAGCGTGCTGCTCAACGGCGAAGCCTCGATGGCGATCGTGTGGTCGACCCGCGCCTCGCTGATCGAGCAGGACTCGGGCGGCAAGATCAAGTTCATCTGGGATCAGGGCCTGATTTCGCCCGGCGCGCTGGCCGTGCTCAAGGGCAACCCCGGCGGCAAGGACGCAGCGATGAAGTTCATCGCCAGCGCCCAGGATCCGCAAAAGCAACTGGTGATGTTCGACAAGCTCGGACAGGGTCCGGCCAATCCGGCCGCCGATGCGCTGATCCCCGCCGACAAGAAGCGCATCAACCCGGTCGATCCCGAAAACATGAAGAAGCAGATCGCGCTCGACATGGACTGGTACGCCAAGAATTACGGGGCAGCACTCGACGAATACACCAAGATCATCTCGGCCTGACCAGGCCGGGCACGAGCTTCGATGAGAGGCACCCTCTCCGACAGGATGGGCGCGGCGGTGCTGATGGCGCCGCTGCTCCTGTTCCTTGTGCTGGCCTACGCCTGGCCGTTCCTCGGCGTCGTCAAGTGGAGCGTCACCTTGCCGACACCGGGGCTCGGCCAGTATGGCGCGCTCGCCACCGATGCCCTGGTGCAGTCTGTGTTCATCCGCACGCTGCGCATCGCGCTGATCGTCACCGTGGTTTCCGTGGCGGCGGCATACGCCATCACCATGGTGTGGGTGCGCGGCAGCCCGGCACAGCGCATAATCGCTGAATTCTGCATTCTCGTCCCCTTCTGGATCTCGGTGCTGACCCGCGCCTTCGGCTGGGTGGCGCTTTTGTCCAACCGCGGCCTGATCAACACCTGGCTGCAATCGATCGGCTTCATCTCCGAGCCGCTGGCGCTGGTGCGCAACGAGTTCGGCGTCATCGTCGGCATGACGCATTTCCTCATTCCCTTCGCGGTGTTCCCGCTGGCCTCCGCCATGCGCAGCCTCGACGAGCGCGTGCTGCTCGCGGCGCGCGGGCTCGGCTCCAGCCGTATGCGCACCTTCTGGACCGTGTTCGTGCCGATGACGCGCTCCGGCATCATCGGTTCGGCGATGATCGTGTTCGTCTTCTCGCTCGGCTTCTTCGTCACGCCGGCGATCCTCGGCGGCGGCCGCAGCGTGATGATCGCCGAGCTGATCTATCTGCGCATCTTCCAGAGTCCCGATTGGGGACTGGGCGCGGCGATCAGCGTCGTGCTGGTGCTGTTCGTCGGCGCGCTCATGGCGCTGCTGTTCCGCTATGTCAGACCGAAGCAACTGATCTGATGCCGACCTATCGCCCCGGTCCCGTCTCGCTGATCCTCGCCGTGCTGGTGGCACTGTTCCTGCTGCTGCCGCTGTTGGCGGTCATCCCGGTGTCGCTGACGCCAAGCCGCATGCTGGCGATGCCGACGGGCGAGCTGTCGCTGCGCCACTACCGCGCGCTGATCGAGGATCCGCGCTGGCTCGACGCCATCCTGCTGTCGATCCGCATCGGCATCGTCAGCAGCGTCATCTCCACCGTGCTGGCGCTGTGCTTCAGCCTTGGCGTCTGGATGTTCCAGCCGCGCTTCACGGCCACCCTTGTCGGCTTCGTGCTGTTGCCGATGGTGGTGCCGCCGGTGGTCTCGGCGATCACGCTCTACTTCCTGCTGACGTCGATCTCGGGCATGAGCTCGTTCTTCGGCTACGACACCTGGCTTGGCGTCGCCATGGCGCATTCGGTGATGACGGTGCCTTTCGCCACGGTGCTGATCCTGGTCTCGCTCAGCCAGCTCGACCGCCGCATCGACCTTGCCGCGCGCGGCCTTGGCGCCGGTGTGTGGGAGCGCGCCACGCGCATCATCATGCCCAACATCAGGTTCGGCATCGTCACCGCCGCGCTGCTGTCCTTCGTGCTGTCCTGGGAAGAGATCGGCGTCACCCTGTTCATCACCTCGGTCAACGCCATCACGCTGCCGCGGCTGATGTGGATGGGCCTGCGCGACAACATCGACCCGGCGATCGCCGCGCTCTCGGTGATCCTGATCATCATCACCGTGCTGGTGCTGGCGGTGCGGACTGTGGTGGTGAAGATGCGCGGCGGGCACTGAGCCAAGGTGGCCAACAACAATCGGCGATAGCCAAGCCGCTGTGTGAAGGGCGTTACGGACGGTGAGCGCCGGGTACATTACGCGGCGTCATGGGAAACCTGCCGCTGGTGACATTTGCCTTCGTGTCGGTGCTCGGAATGGCGGTTCCGGGACCGGACGTCGTGCTCGCCATCACCAACGGCTCCCGCTACGGTTTTCGACGCGCGTTTCTCGGCATGGCCGGCGTCGTACTGTCTGATTTCGTTCTTATCAGCATCGTCGCGCTGGGCTTCGGCGCTCTTTTGCTGGCTTCGGAATTCTATCTCTCGGCTCTCAGGATGTTCGGCGCGGGCTATCTGCTTTTCGTCGCCATCGGTACCCTGCGCACCGCATCCCGACCTTCGTTCAACGCTAACCTTCCCGAAACACGCCATTCAGCCAAGGCACTCATTGGGCGCTGCTTCTTGGTGGCGGTCACAAATCCGGCGGCCTGGCTGCTTTTCCCCGCGATCCTGCCGCATTTTGTCCGCGTGGATGAGCCGATCGCGATCCAGTATGGCATCCTGGCCATTATCGCCGCGCTTGCCGATGTGTTTGTGCTGACGTTTTACGCAGCCCTTGGCGCGCGGGCTGCAAGGCTTCTGGCTGGGCCAAACGCCGTGTGGATCGACCGGTTTTACGGTATCGCCCTGCTTGGTCTTTCGAGCACTTTGATCCTGCAGTCCCTCGGGCATCTGAGATAGTCGACACAGGACTACACAGGGCCGGATTTAGCAATCGGTCCGCCGTCAGCTTGCGAAGAATCTCGACAGCCTTGCAGCCGTGTCTTCGGGGTGCTCTTCCGGGAAGAAATGCCCACCCTTGACCGAGCCGCCTTCGACGTTATCAGCCCATTGCCGCCAGATCGCCAACGGGCCGCCCTCCTCCGCATACCAGTTCTCCAACCCGCCCTCGCCGCTCCAGAGCGCAAGCAGCGGGCATCTGATGCGACAGCCATCAGCCTGGTCCTGCGCGTCGTGCTCGCGGTCGATGCCTGCGGCGGCGCGATATTCCTCGCAGATGGCGTGGACATGGGCGGGATCACGCAGCGCCTCGATATAGGCGGCCCTGACCTCAGCGGGAAAAGCATCTGGAGCCGAGCCCCAGCCGGCGATCGCATTGTCGACAACTGCGTCGGGTGCTGCGGACAACAGGCGCTCAGGCAGCGGTTCCGGCTGGGCGAGCAGGCTCCACGGCCAGAAGGCCAGCGCCAGCCTGGCATCGGCCCGATCCCAGGCGGAGGCCGTGGGGACGATGTCGAGAACGGCGACTTTCGACACGGTTTCGGGATGGTCGAGCGCCAGCCGGTAGGCGACGCGGCCGCCACGGTCATGGCCGGCAACCGTGAAGCGGTCGAAGCCTAGAACGTCCATAACCTGCACCATGTCGCGCGCCATCGCTCGTTTGGAATAGGCGGCATGATTGGCTCCGGAAGCCGGACAGCCGCTTTGTCCGTAGCCCCTGAGATCGGCGGCAACCACGCTGAAGTGCGAGGCCAGGGCCAGCGCTATGTCGCGCCACATCACATGCGTTTCGGGAAAGCCATGCAGGAGCAGCAGCGGCGGCCCTGAGCCACCGGCCCTGACGAAGATCGATGTCTCCTCCATTTGAACGGTCCTGGCGTCAAAGCCCGCAAACATCAGCTGCCGCCAACCATTCCGTGGCTGGAAAGGATGCGCAACACCTGGACACCCTTCGGCAATTCGATCAGGAACTCCTTGTCGCGGTCGAGATGGTGGATGCTTTGCGGATCGCCGCCGGTAAAGGCGGCCATCGCCTCGACGCTCTCCCAATAGGAGATGGTGACGAATTCCGAATGCGTCGGCGTGTCCTCGCGAAAAGTCTGCACGCCAAGCGCTTTCTCGATCAGCGGCTTGATGCCGGCCTCGTAATTGTAGCGCTCATAGGCATCGGCCTTGTCGGGCAAGGTCCTGCCGCGCCAGATGCGCGCAATGGTGGGCGTCTTCGGTGCCATCTCCTATAACACCCGAAGGCGCGCCGCGTTCCGACTATCCTGACTGGCCGCACAACTGGCTGATAGTCGACGTATGGCAAAGGTTCCGTACAGTAACTTGCACTGGACACGCGGCTATCCTGTCAAGCCCAAACGTGCTCTCTTGTGCTCAACTTGGGAGGGCACAATGAAACTACGTCTAGCTTTCGCTGTATTCACCGCAGGAATTTTCTTCGCATTGTCGGCTGCCTCGGCCGGACAAGGGGAACAGCAAAACATCAACTTCCTGGCTCGGATGTCCGATGCAAGGTTAAATTTGGCCGCCAGAATGGCCGGTGACCTCGTTGGCGTAAGGCAAAGATGTCCGGCGTTGAGGCCAACGGAAGACGGAAAAGCAATTTTCGCAGTCCCGGTCCTTTTGTATGATGGGCGGGACAAACACCTGACCCCAGACCCCCGAAAGTTCAACATGGCCATCCATACCTATGAGAGGGCTTTCGCAATGGCGGCCCAGAGATCGGCAAGTTGCCAAAGCGAGAGGGCCAAATACCCGAAACTTTACCGGTAGATGGCTAACAAGGACGACCTTCAGTCTCCGGCGCCGCGACGCCTCACCTAACGTATTGAAATTATTGGCAGGATTCGAACCTGCGACCATCGGCTTAGAAGGCCGGTGCTCTATCCGGCGGAGCTACGGGACCGCTGCCGTCAGCGAACGCGCCCTGCCTTCAGGCAGTATGCAGGGTCGGGGATGGCGCTAACGTCAACTTGGCGCTCCGCATGCCAGGCATCATACGCGGCCTGCATCCTGAGCCAGATCGCGGCACCATCGCCGAACATCTTGCCAAGGCGGGCGGCCACGGCAGGCGATACCGGCTTCTTCTCACGGATGATGTCGTAGAGCTGCTGGCGCGAGATTCCGAGCAGATTGGCGATTTCCACCTTGGTCTTGCCGGTGGCGGGAACGATGTCGTCGAGCAACGCGCCAGGATGGGAAGGGCAGCGCTCGGTCGTTCTGTTTCGTTCGTACACCTTCAGAGTGCTACCCATATGCCAGGTACAAACCGTAACCTATGTGTCCGGAATGGACCCGGCAAAATTGGCGATCCCGACAGGATTCGAACCTGTGACCATCGGCTTAGAAGGCCGGTGCTCTATCCAGCTGAGCTACGGGACCGCTGGCCGGCATTTGATATCTTGGCCGGCTGGTGTCTATGTGCCAGGCGCTGACCGCCGGTCAATGCGTCCAGGGTATCCTGCGGTCATAGCGGAAATTTTCCGCGTAGGAAATCTGCCGGCGCTTGGTCTCTTTCGGCTCCTCGACACGGAAGGCCAGCCCCTGCTTTTCGGCATAGGCCACCGCTTCTTCCCTGGTGTCGAAGGTCAGCCTGATCTGGCTCAGCATGTCGCCCGATGTGGTGTAGCCCATCAGCGGGTCGATCTTCTTGCGTTGGGCGGGATCGAATTCCAGCACCCAATGGCCGGTCTTGGCCTTGCCGGACTGCATCGCGGTTTTGGCTGGGCTGAAAATTCGCGCGGACATGGGCACCTCGTAGCTGCGTTGGCGGTAGCGCCGCCTTATTTCAGTCAATACTGTGCAACACTGCCGACGGCAAGGCCGAAGCGGCCTGCAACCAGGTCGCTTCGACAGCGGCATAGGCTGGATACACTGGCGTAGCATCAAAAGTCATGGTCATGATGGCGACACAAAGAGGCATGGACGCAGGGATTTTGCACGCCGAGGCCGACAGCCAAGCGATTTTCGACGGCGCGATCGTGATCGGCGCCGGGGCAGCCGGCTTGACCGCAGCCCATGCGCTGCTCAAGACCGGCGTGCCTGTGATGGTGTTGGAAAAGGAAGCCCGGCTGGCCGAGCCATGGCACGGGCGGCACGAGCGACTGCATCTCAACACGCATCGCGACCTTTCGGCGCTGCCGGGCGTTTCCTTTCCTGCCGGCACCCCTGCCTTTCCGCACCGAAACACCATCATCGGCCATTTGAACGAATTCCACGCCATGCACCGGCTGCCGGTCGAGTTCGGCATCGCGGTCGAGGAGATTGGCTTCGAGGGCGACCACTGGCTTGTGCGGACCAGTGCCGGGCCGCGGCTGGCGCGCCATGTCGTCATCGCCTCCGGGCGCGACCGGCAGCCCTTCGTCCCGGCCTGGAAAGGCATGAAGGCCTTTGCCGAACGCATCATCCATTCGGCCGCATTCGGCGACGCCAAGGCCTATGCGGGCAAGAAAGTGCTGGTCGTCGGCGCCGGCAATTCCGGCTTCGACGTGCTCAATCACCTGGTGGCAGCCGGCACGGGACAGATCTGGCTGTCGGCGCGCAACGGTCCGGCACTGCTGCCCAAGCGCCTCGGCCAGATCGCCGTCCACCGGTTCTCGCCGGTCCTGGCGCGGCTGCCGTTCAAGCTCGCCGATGCGGTGATGGCGGCGACGCAGCGATGGGCCTTCGGCGACCTCACGGCCTACGGCCTGCCGCCGACGCCTTCGGGCGGCGCAAGCCGGCTGGCGTCGGATTATACCGCCATCGCCACCGATGACGGCGCCGTCGATGCCATCAAGGACGGCAGGATCATCGTCTTGCCAACCGTGCGGGAATTTACCGGCGACACGGTCGTTTTCGACGATGGCGCGACGATCCAGCCCGATATCGTCATCGCCGCGACCGGCTACCGCACCGGGCTCGAGGCCATGCTGGGCAAGCTCGGCGTGCTCGACGAAAAGGGCGTGCCGCTGTTCAACGGCGCCGACAGCGACCCGAAACTGCCGGGCCTGTGGTTCACCGGCATGCGGCCAAGCATCCGCGGCTGCTTCGCCAATGCCCGCATCCAGGCCAAGGCGATCGCAGCCAGGATTGCACGGGAGCGCAGACCGCCAAGCCCCGTTTGACGATTTAGGGGTTGCGCGACATGGTCCGGAACCGTATACGCCGCAGGGCCTCGGAGTGTAGCGCAGCCTGGTAGCGCATCTGGTTTGGGACCAGAGGGTCGGGAGTTCGAATCTCTCCACTCCGACCATTTTTTCCCACAAAGCCAGTCCTTGCCCAAGGTCACTCCCAAGGTCGCCAATGGCTGCCTCGCCGGTAGCGCATGGCGGCACGCTTTGCCCAAGCAGCAGCCGCTCGCCGATCGGACCCTACATTGGAACACCAGTTCGCTCCGAGAGTTGTGTATGTTCAACCCAAGGAGCCAACAATGAAAACCCTTCTCATCGCCTCGATGATCGCGTTCGCCGGAACGGCGGCTTTGATCGCACCGGCGCAAGCCGCCAGTCTGACTATCCAGTCCGATGACGACGATCAATATTCGTCCGACGATGGCGATATACAGATTCTTCGCCATCACCAGCGCCACAAAGACTATAGCGACGACTATGGCGACGACTACAGCGACAACCAGGATGGCCAATGGCGGCGCCACCATCGCCATCACCGCTGCCATATCGAACTGGTCAGGCACTGGCGCCATCACCACAGGGTCGTCGAAGAGGTCAGGGTCTGCGGCTGATCCGGTCGCTTCGGACCTGCTACGGCCGAGTTGGCGGCCGGAGCACAATCTGACCTAAAGCCCGTCGCTTTGAACGGACTCACGCGACGCGCTTAATGTGCTTGTTTGATGCATTTCGTTCTCTCAAAAACCGGGGCCACTTTTTTTGCGACATGCATTAGGCGCCGGTATCATCGACAGCATCCCTTCTGCGGGTTTGGCTGAAAATCCGACGCAGGGATAATCCCCCCGCTTCCACCTCTACCGCCGGTCTAAAAGCACGTCGCGCTGAAACGTATCCAGGTGATGCATGTCGTTCTCTCAAAACCGGGACCACTTTTGAGCGACATGCATTAGACTCCGGGCAAAGGGGAGATTCTGGATGCTTGGTCTCGAGGCATGGCTTTCGCTGATTGGCCCTGCCTACTTCGCCTTGATCGGCATCACGGTTCCGTTCGTCGTAGTCTGGGCCATTATCTGTGCAGCCCTGTGGATCTGGAACAACCGGCCGAGCAAGAGGCAAGGCCCTCCCCGCTCGTGGCCCGCCAGCGTGCTGTTCTTTGTCGTCGTTGCCGCGTGCTACGTGGCAGCGCATACGGTGGTCTATCTGCTGGTCCGGTATCTAGCGGCGTTGTGGGCATAAACGTAGCTCTATAGAGCGCTCTCGATATCGGTCTTCGAAAAATCGTCGCCAACATAGAGCAAGCGGCAGGCTCGATCCTTTGCCACTTCATAGGCAAAGCAATCGCCGAAATTGAGCCCGGCCGGATGAATACCCTTGCCCCATCGCCCATACGCCTCGGCTATGCGTCGGCCAGAGGCTGGTGTCACCGCCGTGACCTCGAAGCCGAGCCCGTCGATCAGGCCGGCCATTTCCTCACCGACATTGCGCCTATCCGCCACGATCAGCGCCTCGGCCATTGTGCCAGCCGAGATCAGAATATCGTCTTCGGCTTCCAGCGCCGCAATGCAGGCACTGGATTGAGGTTCGGCAAGAACGATCGCCATCAGGGCCGAGGTATCGACCACGATCATTCGGGCAGGCCATCGTCGCCATAGAGGAAGTCCTGGCTCCGCGCGGCATCCGACCCGGCCTTTGCCTTGGCAGCGCCGGATGCTCGCATCGCCTCCAGTAATGCCCGGCGGCTTTTCCTGTCAGGGACAGCCTTCACGGGAACAAGGCGCACGGCTGCATGACCATGACGGGTCAGGATAACTTCATCACCCGCCTCGGCACGACGGACCAGTTCGGTGAGCTGCCCCTTGGCGTCTGTAACGGATACCTGCATTGACCACTCCTTTATGGACCATGCTCTGGTCCATATTCAAAAAGTAGACCATCTAATGGTCCATTTCAATGCAGGACGATGAAGATCTTGCGACTTGGTGAAATCTGAATGACAGCTGGCGCGCAATCGTAGGCCTTGCGGCGATTCTATCTGAAGGTAAGCTCGCCGGGCGAGAACCCCAATCATCACTCCCGGCGAGCCTACAACCCGATCAGGAACGCGATCAGGACCGGGGTCAGCCGGCAAACGCAGTGTTGCAAGATGGATGCCAGAGGTTTCTTCTCGAAATGGGACAGGAGCGGAGTCTTCTCCTTCCACTGCCTAAACCTCGAACTCGCCCTGCCCTTCATCCATGGCGCTGACGATCTCGGCGGCGAGCGCCCTGGTGATCGGCGTCTTACGCTCGAGCGCGGTGCGGTCGAGGCGCTCGACCACGCGCATGGCGGTGGCCAGCGAGCGCTCCATGCGGCGCACCAGATATTGCACGACATGCGGCTCGACCTCGACCTGGCGGTCGGCGAAGAGTTTGGTGATAACACCGGCCAGAAGCAAATCGTCGGGTTCGTGGATTTCGACCGTTGCCGCCGCCTTCAGCCGCGAAGCCAGGTCGGGCAGCGTCACCCCCCAGGCGGCGGGGAAGCGCCGCGCCGTCAACAGCAAGGTGGACCCGGCGCCGCGCACTTCATTGATGAGATGAAACAGGCCCGCCTCGTCGATGGCTGTCTTGTCGACATCGTCGATCAGCGCCGGCCTGCTGCCAAGCCCGGAGATGGCATTGCCGATGCGCTCGGCATCGACCGCCACAGCGTTGGTCCGCGCCTGCCAGATCGAGCCCAGATGTGTCTTGCCGGAACCGGCCGGGCCAGCGAGCACGATCACCGGCGACGGCCAGTCCGGCCAGCGGTCGACAAGGGCTGCCGCCTCGCGGTTGGTGGCCGACACCACCAACTCGTCGCGCGAGTAGCCGGTGCCGTGGCCAAGGTCGAGCGGCAGCTGGCGCGGCGGTTCGGTCTTTTGATCCGTCACGTTCAGCCGCGCGGCGAGCGGTAGCCCCCGCCGCGAGCGGCGGGCAGCGGCGGGACGGGCTCGGTGGAGTGTCCCTTGTAGAGCGGCGATTCGAGATAGCGGGCAATGGCAAACCGCACCAGCACGGCAACCGCCGCCGAAGCAGGAACGGCGATCAAAAGGCCGACGAAGCCGAACAGGGCGCCGAAGGCAAACAGCGCAAACATCAGCCAGACCGGGTGCAGGCCGACGCTTTTTCCGACCAGCCTCGGCTGGAGGATGTTGCCTTCGATGAACTGGCCGATGAAGAAAACCACTGCGACAGCAACGATCATGGTCCAGTCCGGCCAGAACTGGACGAAGGCGACGCCGACGGCCAGCACCAGCCCGGTCAGCGAGCCGACATAGGGAATGAAGGAGATCAGCCCGGCGAAGAGGCCGATCAGGATGGCAAAATTCAGCCCGGTCAGCGTCAGGCCAGTGGCATACATGCCGCCGAGCACCAGGCACAACGTGCCCTGGCCGCGCACGAAGCCGGCCGTCGCGGTGTTGATGTCCCTGGAGATCGCCCTGACCGTCCCGACATAATCGCGCGGCACCCAGCTGTCGACGACCGCCACCATGCGGTCCCAGTCGAGCAGCATGTAGAAAGCGACAACCGGTGTGACCACGAACAGGCTGACCACTGACACCAGAGCAACGCCGGAACTCCAGATCGAGGTGAAGACGGTGCTCAGCAGGCCGAAACCGGAAGTGAGCAGCGAATTCAGCCCGTCGCGCAGGCCATTGGCATTGACGCCGAATTTCTGCTCCAGCCATTTCGGGTCGAACGAGGTGATCAGCGACTGCAGCCGGGTCAGATATTCCGGCAGCTTGCTGGCGAAATCGGCCATCTGCGTGGCCAGTACCGGAACCAGGATGACGAAGGCCAGCACCAAAAGGACGATGAAGGCAATCAGGATGACCACCGTCGCCATCAGCCGGGACAGCCCGAGGCGCTGCAGCCGGTCGGCGACCGGGTCGAGGAAATAGGCCAGCACCATGCCGGCAACGAACGGCAACAGGATGCTGGAAAAAATGTAGAGGAACAGCGCCAGGAAGATTGCCGTGCCCAGCCAGAAGAAAATCTGGCGGCGAAACGCCAGGGACGCAGCCGCGTCTGCTAACGCGGCAGTCGCGGCATTCTTGTCAACTACCCGGGGTGGAGCCTTCGCCATAGCCGCTCATATGCCTCAGCCAAGCCACGAGATAGGCCGCGGCCGAAGCCACGGTCAAGACCCCGGACAGCAATATGAGCGCAGGCCTGAGCGGGTCGAGGTGGAGGCCAAGGGCAAGTTCGCCCAGCACCACGGCGCCAGCACGATCTGGGCGGCGGTGTTGGCCTTCGACACATAGAGCGGCTTCATCTCGACCGGATTCGCCATGACCGTGGACAAAAGCACGGCGCAGATGATCAGCGCATCGCGTGACACCATGGTCACCACCAGCCACAGCGGCAATTGCCCGATGAAGCCCATGACCACGAACACCGAGACCAGAAGCACCTTGTCGGCCATCGGATCGAGATAGGCGCCGAGTCTCGATTGCTGGTTGAAGCGGCGGGCGATGAAGCCGTCGACGCCATCGGAAATTCCGGCAACGAGAAATCCGGCAAAGGCCCAGTCCCAGCGCATGTTCAGCATCGCCAGCACCAGCACGAAGCGCAGGATGGTGATGAGGTTGGAATGGTCAAAGGCATGTCCCGCCATGCTTGTTCTGCAGATAGATGATGGAGTTGGATTGTGGGTGCAAGGACCAGCGGTGAAGGGACTGTCCACGTATTTATCTTGGGCAAAAGCCCGGTATCCTGTCGTCATCCTTGCCCCCCGAAACCATTCATGCGAAGAGCCGCCGAGGGAAACAGGATGCGCCGACGATGAGCAAGGGCGACCGGGCCAAGCGCAAGAACGGGCTCACCTATGCCGAGGCGGGCGTCGACATCGATGCCGGCAACCTCATGGTCGAGAAGATCAAGCCGCTGGTGCGCGCGACGCGCCGGCCGGGCGCCGATGGCGAGATCGGCGGTTTTGGCGGCCTGTTCGACCTCAAGGCGGCGGGTTTCACGGATCCGGTGCTGGTCGCCGCCAATGACGGCGTCGGCACCAAGCTGAAGATCGCCATCGATGCCGGCAAGCACGACACGATCGGCATCGACCTCGTCGCCATGTGCGTCAACGACATCGTCGTGCAGGGCGCCGAGCCACTGTTCTTCCTCGACTATTTCGCCACCGGCAAGCTCGACCCCGACCAGGGGGCGGCAATCGTCGGCGGCATAGCAATCGGCTGCCGACAGGCCGGCTGCGCGCTGATCGGCGGCGAGACCGCTGAAATGCCCGGCATGTATAACGACAAGGATTACGACCTTGCCGGCTTCGCCGTCGGGGCGGCCGAACGCGGCCAGTTGCTGCCGACCGACGATATTGTCGAAGGCGACGTGCTGCTTGGGCTGGCTTCCTCGGGCCTGCATTCGAATGGCTTTTCGCTGGTGCGCCGTATCGTTGCCGTCAGCGGGCTTGCCTGGAGCGATCCGGCGCCGTTCAACGACGAAGCGACGCTGGCCGAGGCGCTGCTCGAGCCGACCCGCATCTATGTGAAGTCGGTCCTCAAGGCCATCCGCAACACGCATGGCATCAAGGCACTGGCCCATATCACCGGCGGCGGCTTTCCCGAAAACATTCCGCGCGTCCTGCCCAAGGACTTTTCCGCAGAGCTTGATCTCAATGCCATCGATGTGCCGGCGGTGTTTTCCTGGCTGGCGAAGACTGGCGGCGTGGCGCCGGAGGAGATGATGCGCACCTTCAACTGCGGTATCGGCATGATCCTCGTCGTCGCCTCCGGCCAGGCCGCACAGGTCGCAGCCGTGCTGCAGGAGGCCGGCGAGACTGTGACGCCGATCGGCCGCATCGTTCCGCGCCGCGACGCCGGCGTCATCTATCGGGGCTCGATCGGCCTATGAGCAGGAAACGCACGGTTGTTCTGATCTCGGGACGCGGCTCGAACATGACGGCGCTGATCGCGGCGGCGAGCGACCCGGCCTATCCCGCCGAGATCGTCGGCGTCATCTCCGACCGAGCCAACGCCGCCGGCCTTGGCATCGCGGCCGCGCGCGGCATCCCGACCAAAGTCATCGTGCGCGCCGACCATGCCAGCAAGGAAGCGCATGATGCGGCGATCGACGCCGCTCTGATTGCGTTCAACGCCGAGATCGTGGCGCTGGCCGGCTATCTGCGCATTCTCTCCCGCGGCCTGGTCGAGAAGTGGCAAGGGCGCATGCTCAACATCCACCCTGCCCTGCTGCCGGCCTTCAAAGGCCTGGACACGCATGCGCGCGCCCTGCGCGCCGGCATTCGCATTCATGGCTGCACGGTGCATTTCGTCACATCAGAGATGGATGACGGCCCGATCATCGCGCAGGCAGCGGTGCCGGTGATGGTCGGCGACATCGAAGACACGCTGGCCGCCAGAGTGCTGAAGGCCGAGCACCGGCTTTATGCGCTGGCGCTCGGGCTGGTCGCCGACGGCAAGGCGCACATGGAAGGCGGCCGCACCGTGCTGGCACATTTCGCCGACGATGCCGAAAACGGAACTTCCGTGGTGATGGCGCCCGACCCGCTGCGCGAAGAACGCGATCTCGAACATCTGGCGCGGATCACGCCGTAGGCCGACATTGGCGACACCGAGACAATTGCTCCTGCTGCGCCGCCAAGTCGATCTGGGACGACCCGGCGCTTGCTGATTTGGACCGGCCGCTCGGGCCGCGCGGGCTGAAGACGGCGCCGCTGATGGGGCGCGAACTGGCGCGGCGCAGTTGGCCGCCTGACCTGGCGCTGGTGTCGCCGGCGCTGCGCACGCGCGAGACATGGCGGCTGGTCTCGGCGGAACTGTCGGCGAGCGTAACGGTGGAGTTCGCCGAGGCGCTCTTCGAAGCCACGGCTGGCGACATTCTGGCCGAAGTGCGACAGGCAATCTCCTCTGCCGGCTGTCTCCTGGTGCTCGGCCATAATCCCGGCCTGGAGGACTTTGCCCGCCGGCTCGCCGGTCCGCGATCGGGTGTGGCTGCTCTCAGGAAACTTGAAGAGAAATTCCCGACCGGCGCCCTTGCCCGCTTTGTCATCGACGGCGACTGGGCGGATCTCGGCTTCGGCGCGGCCCGGTTGACGCATTGCATCAAGCCGAAGGATCTAAGCTAGACCAAGCTGCCTAACGGGCTAGCCGCAGGTGACAGCCGCAAAGCGTGTTTTGAAAGACCACGGTAAAACATGGAGATAGGACCAACTGCTGGCGGATTGATTCAAGATCTTTGCGGCCCGAGTCGATTGCATAAAAACAAGAGCGGTGGGCCGGGCCTACCGCTCTTGTGGTCGTCGATTTCTCAGAAAATCAACGACCCCAGATGCCCTGGCCGGATTCCGGCTGGTTCGAGTCGCCCTTGATCGGGAAATCGCCGAGGCTGGCCGGCTTGCGGATCGAGGCGGTATAACTGTGGTCGATGTTGCCGGCGGGCGCTGTCACAGCAGGCTGGTTGACGCCGTCGGAGCCGTAGTGGTCGCTGCCTGCGAAAGCGGTGCCGGTGGCAAGGAGGATGGCAGCAGCGGTAAGTGCGATCTTGGTCATTTCAGGTAATCCAGATTTTTTAGTTCTGTCCGTCAAGTGGCGTGCCTTGGGAGGAATTCGCGTCGCTCGGACCACCCCGAAATGGGTGTGCGTTGCTGCCATTGCCAATCACAAAAATGTGCGAACCGAACCGTTCGGTTCGGTCTGGGAAGGGCGAAATGGCGTAGTTGTTGCTATATTCTATTCTCTAGGCGGCTCCGACCTCGCAACGCCCCTCGTTGCGTTACCCTTTGCACCTCAAAAGGTCGTGAAACCCAGTACGTCGCGCATATCGTATTCGCGGGGAGGCCGGACGGCGACCCAGCGCGCTGCCGCAATGGCGCCGCGCGCGAACATCGAGCGGCCGCTGGCTGAATGCGAGAGCGTAAGCGTTTCGCCCTCACCGAGGAAGCTCACGCTGTGCTCGCCGACGATGCTGCCGCCGCGCAGCACGGCAAAGCCGATCTCGCCGGCAGGGCGTGGACCTGTAACGCCGTCGCGGATGCGTTTCGCCACATCGTCAAGCCCGCGAGCGGCCGCCTCGCCCAGCATCAGCGCCGTACCCGACGGTGCGTCGACCTTCATGCGGTGATGCGCTTCCAGGATCTCGATGTCGGCGGCGGGACCAAGTGCTCGCGCCGCCTGTTCGACCAGCCCAGCCAGCATGTTGAGCCCCAGCGAGTAGCTGCCTGAGCGAACGATGGCGACGGACTTCGAAGCAGCAGCGATGGCGGCGAGATCGGCAGGTTTGAAGCCGGTCGAGCCGATGACCAGCGCCGGGCCGCCGCGGGCCGCGCAAGCTTGTGCAAGATCGACCGAGGCCGCAGGCGTGGTGAAATCGATGACGACATCCGCAAGCGCCAGTGCTTCGTCGCGCTCGACCAGCCCCTCACCGATGCTGCCCGGCCTGTGAAAGCGGGCGACGAGCGCCAGCCTGGGATCGGTCTCGACGGCCAGCGCCATCTCCCTGCCCATGCGGCCGAGCGCACCGGCTAAGGCTATTTTCAATGGATGCGGCATGGCGGCTTTCACTGGAAATGCGAGTCACAACAATGATCTACCATGCCGCCCTGCCAGATTGATTCAGCCGGCGCTATGCGTCTTGAGCATCATACCGGCGATCTCCTTGACCAGCTTGGCGGCAACCAGCGCGGTAAGATTGGAGACATCCTGGCTTGCATTGTATTCGACGACATCGGCGCCGACGATGGGCGGGTCGATCCGCTGGATCAGGTTGATCACTTGCCGGGTTGTAAGACCACCGGGTTCGCGGTGCGACACGCCGGGCGCACAAGCCGGGTCGAGGCCGTCCAGATCGACCGAGAGATAGACCGGCGTCTTGAGATCGAGCTGCAGGTCCTCGCTGAAATGGCGCGCCTCGATCACCTCGACGCCGAAGCGCTTGAGCTGGTCACGAAGTTCATCATTGAGGGTGCGCAAGCCGATCTGGACCAGCCGGTCGGCCAGCCCTCCTCCAGGATGCGCGCGAAGGACGAGGTGTGCGATCGCCTGTTGTCCTGATAGGCATCGTAGATGTCGGGATGGGCGTCGATCTGGACGATCGTTAGCCTGGCATGGCGGCGGCGCACGGCACGCAGCATCGGCCAGGCGATGGCATGATCGCCACCGAGGCTGATCAACGGGTGGCCGGCATCCAGCGCGCGGCCGACCTCGGCCTCGATTCGCTCCCACGGATCGCCGTCGCCTGAAAAGTCGATGTCGCCGTGGTCGACGAAACTGTCCGCCACATCGAAGCCGGTTTCGCTCCACGAGCTGTGGGCGTCGCTTTTGAGTTCGCGCCGGATCAGGGCCGGCGCTGCAGCCGCGCCCTTGAGATAGGACGAGTTCTCGTCATGCGGTATTCCCAGAAGCGAAACCCTGGTCATCGGCGTGCGATCTCCGGCAACAGGCAATCTCCCTAAACCCGGCAGCTGGCTGGCGATAGCAGTGCCGCTTGGGCCAGCTGCGAAGGCGATCAGGCGTCACTTCACGATCGCGCCGCCCAGCCTTTGCCTGACGATCGCGATATGGAAATCCGTGCCGTGCAACAGCCCGTCATCGTTGAAGTCGTAGCTGGAATTGTGCAGCGGCGGCGAGGTCTCGCCATTGCCGAGAAACACGAAACAGCCCGGTACGTGATCGAGGAAGCGTGCGAAATCCTCCGAGGCGGTCATCGGCTCCGCCGCGATGCTGGCGGCGCCATCGGCCAGCACGCGCCTTGCGGCGACAAAGGCCGCGTCCACCAGGTCGGCATCGTTCTGCAGCGGCACGAATTCCCTGCTATAGGTCACGTCGGCGGTGACATTGTAGGCGGCGGCGGTGCCCGCCGCGATGACCCGCATCTGGCGCTCGATCTCGGCGCTGACCTCGGGACGAAAACTGCGGGCGTCACCGAGGATGCGGGCGAGGCCGGGCAATGCGTTGCGGGTGCCGTCGGTGATCAGTTCGGTCACCGAAACCACCGAAATGTCGGCCGGGCTCAGCCGGCGCGAGACGATGGTCTGCAGATTGGTGACCAGCGCGCAGGCGGCGACCAGCGTCTCGTTCCCGGAATGTGGCCGCGCCGCATGGCCGCCGATCCCCTTGAGCACGATCTCGAAATTGTCCTCCGCCGACATGAACGGGCCGGCACGGGTCTCGAAATGTCCAATGGGCAGGCCCGGCATGTTGTGCAGGCCAAAGATCTCGTCGAAGGGGAAGCGCTGCAGCAGCCCGTCATCGAGCATTGCCAGCGCGCCCTTGCCCCATTCCTCGGCCGGCTGGAAAACGAAACGCACGGTGCCGTCGAAACCGCCCTCGGCGGCCAGCAGCTTTGCCGCGCCGAGCAGCATGGTGGTGTGGCCGTCATGACCGCACGCATGCATGATGCCGGGGTTCTGCGAGCGATAGGCTGTCGCGGACTGCTCGGTGATGCGCAGCGCATCCATGTCGGCCCTGAGCGCAACCGTCCGGTTGCCGCTGCCGCGCTTCAACGTGCCAACGACGCCGGTGCCGCCGACCCCCTCTGCAACATCGTCCAGCCCGAATTCGCGCAGCTTCGCGGCGACAAAGGCAGCGGTGTGCTTTTCCTCGAAGCCGAACTCGGGGTGCGCGTGCAAATCGCGCCGCCAGCCGGTCATTTCCTGCTTCAGCACATCACGATCGAGCTCAGCCATTTCTTCTCCCCCGACCTATCTTGCAAGCTCACTGGCGACATCAAGCAGGATGTTGGCGCCGGCGACAAGCTCGGCATCTTCAGTGTGTTCGCGCGGATTGTGGCTGATGCCGCCGGCGCTCGGCACGAAGATCATCGCCGCCGGTGCGATGCGAGCCATCATTTGTGCATCATGGCCGGCGCCCGATGTCATGCGCCTGACGCCAAGACCGCGGTTCTTCGCGGCCGCCTCGATCCGTTCGACGATGCCGATGTCGAATAGCACCGGTTCGAAACGGGCCAGTTGCTCTGCCGAAATCGACAGGCTTTCGGCTGCAGCGAGCTCCTCGATATAGGCAGCAAGGGCCGCCTCATGCGCCTGCAGGCGCTGTTCGTCGGGATCGCGCAGGTCGATGGTGAAGACGGCGCGCGCGGGAATGACGTTGATGGCGTTGGGTTCGAAGCGCATCGTGCCGACCGTGGCCACGGTTGGCCCATTTGAAGCCCTGGCCCGATCGTGCAGGAAGGTGATGATGCGGGCGGCGGCGTGGCCGGCGTCGCTGCGCATCGACATCGGCGTGGTGCCGGCATGGTTGGCGGCGCCGTCGATGGTGATGCGCTGCCAGGAAATGCCTTGCAAATTCTCGACCGCGCCGATCGGCACGCCTTCGCGCTCCAGCACCGGCCCCTGCTCGATATGAAGTTCGAGATAGGCATGCGGCTTGAGGAAGCCGGGTTCGCGGTCGCCGGCATAGCCGATGCGGGCGAGCTCCTGGCCGAGCACGCTGCCATCCGTGCCGATGGCGGCCAGCACGGCCTCCGCGCTGACGCCACCGGCATGGCATAGCGAGCCCATCATATCAGGCGTGTAGCGCACACCTTCCTCATTGGTGAAAGCGGCGACCGCGACCGGGCGTGACGGCGAAAAGCCCGAAGCCTGCAGCTTCTCGATCACCTCCAGCCCGGCCAGCACGCCGTAGCAGCCATCATAGATGCCGGCATCGATGACGGTGTCGATATGCGAACCGATGAGCAGTGGCGCCTGCCCGGCATTGTCGGGGCATTGCCAGATGCCGACAATATTGCCGACCCGGTCGATGGCGACTTCCAGCCTGGCCTGCCTGAGCCAGCCGACAAAGAGGTCACGGCCCTGTTTGTCTGTGTCGGAGGCGGCGAGCCGGATCAGCCTATCCTCACTGTCGCGGCCAACGGCGCCGAGTTCCCGGATGCGGCCAAGCAGACGCTGTGCATCGATCCCGATCATGGCTATGCCTCGGCCTTCAGCTTGCCGGCCAGCACATCGGCGGGGCTCTGCCCGACCAGCTCGGTATAGCGATGCGGGTCTGTGGCGCCTTCGGTGTTGATTACAAGCACGCGGGATTTGTCGTCGAGCCCGAGCGCGGCCTTGTGGTCGGCCACCGCCCGGATCAGCCCGGCCAGACCGACGCCGCCGCTTTCGCCGGCGACGATCACTGGATCATTGCCAGCCGGCCGTGCCAGCCGCCGCATCACCGCGACCGCCTCCTCCTCATCCACCGTCATGAAGGCATCGGCAACCCGCGCCAGAACGCGCCAGGCAACTTGCGAGGCCTCGTAGCATTCGAGCATCGCCATCACCGTCGGCTGGTCGTGTGCGACCTTGACCACGTGGCCCGCCCGGGCGGCTGCGACAACGCAGGCGGCGCGGGCCGGCTCGACGACGATGAAGGTCGGCCTGGCGTCACCGAGCACGATGGCGAGATGGCCGGCCAGGGCGGCGGCAATGCCGCCGACACCGGCCTGCACGAAGACATGGGTCGGCGGCTGCGGCAACTGGCCCAACGCTTCACGCACGATCGTCGAATAGCCCTGCATGACCAGACCGGGGATGCGCTCGTAGCCCGGCCAGGAGGTGTCGGACACCACGGTCCAGCCTTGCTCAGCTGAAACCTCGGCGGCCTGCCTAACCGAGTCGTCATAATTGCCGTCGACGCGGATCATCTCGGCGCCATAGCGGGCTATTGCTGCAATGCGCGCCTCGCTGACGCCGGCGTGAACGAAGATTGCCGCTTTCGCGCCAACCAACTGTGCACCTTGCGCGACCGAGCGGCCATGATTGCCGTCGGTGGCGCAGGCAACCGTCATGCCGGCAGCGACCGCCCGGACGTCGAACCGGTTGAGATCGGCCACGTCAACGGGCCGACCAAGCGATCGGCTCGCCTCCTCCAGCACCAGTCGAAAAACGGCATAGGCGCCGCCGAGCGCCTTGAAACTGCCGAGACCGAGGCGAAAGCCTTCATCCTTGATGTGGACGGCGCCGAGGCCGAGTTCGCCGGCCAGCGTCGGCAATGCATGCAACGGAGTTGCGAGGTGATTGTCGCGATGGGCAAGAAAGCGCTCGACCGTATCGGCACCGGCATTCCCCAGCGTTTCGGCATCGACCGGATCGAGCGGCCGGCGGTGCAAGGCATTGCTGTTGAGCAGGAACACGGGTGGCCTCCTTTGGGTGTGACGAAATCATATTGCAGCCGAGGCGCAAATAGCGCTGTTATTGGCGCTTCGAAATGCAAGTTTGTTTCGCCAGGATAGCGCTTTGCCTCGATCGCCTTCGCTCGACAGTTTCGACCTCGCCATCCTTGCCATCCTGCAGCGGGACAACACGACGCCGCAGCGGCTGATCGGCGAAGCCGTCAACCTGTCGGCGCCGGCGGTGCAGCGGCGCATCAAGCGCATGGAACAGTCCGGCGTCATTGCCGGCAACGTCGCTGTCATCAACCCCGTTGTGGTCGGCCAGCCCATCACCATTTTCGTCGAGGTCGAACTGGAGAGCGAACGCTCGGACCTGATCGACGCGGCCAAGCGGCAATTCTCGGCAGAGCCCGAAGTGCAGCAATGCTACTACGTCACCGGCGAGGCCGACTTCATCCTAGTCATCACCGCGGCCGACATGGGGGCCTATGAGGCCCTGACGCGCAGACTGTTCTTCGACAGCAAGAATGTCCGAAAATTCCGCACCTTCGTTGCCATGGACCGTGTCAAGGTGGGGCTGACGGTGCCTCTGCCGGGATAGCCAGTCTCTTTTACGCAATTCCGGACGGAAAACCGCTCACACTTTTCCTGGAATTGCTTTAGCCCGCCGGCCGCAGGCAGACCTTGTTGTCGTGAAAGGCAGCGCCGCCATAAGGTGCCGGCGCATCGGCGCCGGTGAGCACATTGATGCCTTCGCCACGCTCATGGGCGCTGTTTGGCCAGATGCCCTCGGCGATCACCACGCCGCGCTTGAGGCCTTCGAACAGCTTTGCGTGCAGCACCACCTCGCCACGCCGGTTCCCGACCTCGATACGGTCGCCGTCGCCCAATCCAAGCGCGGCGGCATCGTCCGGGTGCACCAGGAGTTCCGGCCGGCCTTCCTTGGCTCTCGACACAGGTGTCTCGGCGAATGTCGAATTGAGAAAGTTGCGCGCCGGCGATGTGGCGAGCCGAAACGGATGCTCGGCGTCCGCCACCTCGATCAGGTCGACATGGTCAGGGAATTCGGGGAGTTCCGCCACCGGCCCGAACAGGCCCATGATTTTCGGCGGCCGGTTGGGCGCCGCCTGCCCGCTCCAATTGGCGCGGAAGTGAAATTTCTTGTCGGCATGGCCGAAACCATTGATGAAATGCGCCGCCTCGAAATCCGGCTGCAGGTCGACCCATTTGTCTTCCTTGAGGCTGGCGAAGGAGCCCAGCCCGCGCTTGCCGAGGATGATGTCGATATGCTGCTGCTCGGTCAGGCCAAAGCCCGGCCGGTCTGCGACGCCGAGACGCTGCGCCAATTGCTCGATGACGAAATGGTTGGTGCGCGGCCCTTCCGGCGGTTCGATCAGCTTGGGACCGAGCGTGATGTGCTGGTTGCCACCGCCCTTGTAGACGTCGTCATGCTCGAGAAACATCGTTGCCGGCAAAACGACATCGGCGAGCTTTGCCGTGTCGGTCATGAACTGCTCGTGCACGCAGGTGAACAGGTCGTCACGCAGGAAACCCTGCTTCACCAGCCGCTGCTCGGGCGCGACATTCACCGGGTTGGTGTTCTGGATCAGCATCGCCGTCACCGGCGGGCCGCCATAGAGCGCGTCCGCTGCACCGGTCAGCACCGGGCCGATACGCGACTGGTCGAGATGGCGAATATTGGGATCGCGCATCGCGGCGCCTTCCAGCACATCCTGGTTGAGCTTGAAGATGCCGGAATTGGAATGGAAGGCACCGCCACCCTCATATTGCCAGGCGCCGGTGACGGCGGCGATGCAGGATGCCGCGTGCATGTTGACCGCGCCGTTGCGCTGGCGGGCAAAGCCATAGCCGAGGCGGAAATAGGTTTTCCTCGTCGTGCCGACGAGGCGTGCGAAAGCCTCGATCTCGGTGACGGCAAGACCGGTGATGGCGGAAGCCCATCCCGGCGTGCGCGTCTCCAGATGCGCTTCCAGCCCCTTCGGATCGTCGGTGTATCTTTCGAGATAGGCGCGGTCGGCCATGCCTTCCCTGAACAGCACATGCATGACCGCGCAGGCCAGCGCGCCATCGGTGCCGGGCTTCAGCACAAGGCCCATATCGGCCTGCTTCATCGTCGCGTTCTCGTAGACGTCGATAACGACGATCCTGGCGCCACGCTCCTTCCGCGCCTTGATGGCGTGGGTCATGACATTGACCTGCGTGACCACGGCATTGGTGCCCCAGATCACCACGCAGTCGGACTTCGCCATCTCGCGCGGATCGGGACCGCGCAAGGCGCCCGCTCCCATCATCCAGCCGGTCCAGGCCAGATTGGTGCAGATCGAGCCGAAGAAGCCGGAGTATTTTTTTGCATGGCGCAGCCGGTCGATGCCGTCGCGCTGCACCAGCCCCATCGTGCCGGCATAGTAATAAGGCCAGACGGTCTCGGAGCCGTATTTTTCCTCGGCCGCGATGAGTTTCTCGGCGACGAGGTCGAGTGCCGCTTCCCAGCTGGATTCTTTCCAGATGCCGTCGCCCTTGGCGCCGGCGCGAACAAGCGGCTTCAGCAGTCGGTCCGGATGATGGACACGATCGGCATAGCGCGCGACCTTGGCGCAGACCACACCAGCCGTATACGTATTGGACTTGGCGCCATGGACACGGCCGATGCGGTTGCCATCGAGCAGTTCGACCTCGAGCGCGCAGGTCGAAGGGCAATCATGCGGACAGGCGGAGTGGCCGATTCTGAGCTTGGCGTGCTGGTTCATGCGGCGTTTTTAGCGGGTTTCGCGGGCGGCGTGTAGGGCCAGATCTTACCCTCCCCTTGATGGGGAGGGTCGGCGCGCAGCGCCGGGGTGGGGTGCGGCGCAGACCCCCGCCCCGCTCCGCTTCGCGGATCGACCCTCCCCCCAAGGGGGAGGGTAAATCACTCCGCCGTGCCTTCCTCGTACTCGGCCGACATGGTCAGCCACTTTTCCTCGTGGCCAGCCAACTGCTGTGCCAGTTGCGATCGCTCCTTGGCAAGCCGGGTCGCCGTCGACGGATCCTTCTCATATACCGCCGGGTTGGCGAGTTCGTCCTCGATCAGGTCGATGCGCTTGCGGATGCGGTCCATCAGCGCTTCGGTGGCGCGGATTTCCTTGGCCAGCGGCTCGAAGGCGGCGCGGCGCGCCGCGGCATCGCGGCGGCGATCGGCCTTTGATGCCTTCTCGGCCTCGCGCTTGCCGCGTCGATCGCCGGACACGCCGGTGACGAGCGTCTTGTAGTCCTCTAGGTCGCCGTCATACGGGTTGACCGCACCATCCTTGACCAGCCACAGGCGGTCGGCGGTCGCTTCCAGCAGATGCCGGTCATGCGAGATCAGGATGACGGCGCCGGGAAACTCGTTCAGCGCATGGATCAAGGACTCGCGGCTGTCGATGTCCAAATGGTTGGTCGGTTCGTCGAGGATGAACAGGTTTGGACCCTCGAAGGCCGACAGGCCCATGAGCAGGCGCGCCTTCTCGCCGCCGGACAGGTCCTTGGCGGCGGTGTTCATCTTTTCGGTGGTCAGACCGAACTGGGCGACGCGGCCGCGCACCTTGGATTCCGGCGCTTCCGGCATCAGCCGGCGGACATGCTCATAGGCGTTTTCATCCGGGCGTAGGTCGTCGAGTTGGTGCTGGGCGAAGATCGCCACTTTCAGGCCCGGCGCCACCGTCATGGTGCCGCTCTCCTGCTTCAACCGGCCCGACAGAAGCTTGGCGAAGGTCGACTTGCCGTTGCCGTTGGCGCCGAGCAGCGCGATGCGGTCGTCGGCATCGATGCGCAGCGTCATCTTCTTCAGGATCGGCTGGCCCTCGGTGTAGCCGACATTGACGTTGTTCAAGGCAATGATCGGCGACGCCACCGTTTTCACCGGTTCGGGGAAAGAGAACGGCCGCACCGTGTCGTTCACGATCGCGGCAATCGGCTTCATCTTCTCCAGCGCCTTGATGCGCGACTGCGCCTGTCTCGCCTTCGAAGCCTTGGCGCGGAAGCGTTCGACGAAGGACTCCATGTGTTTGCGCGCGGCTTCCTGCTTGACGCGGCCCTTCTCCTGCAATTCCTTCTGCTCGGTGTACTGGCGCTCGAACTGGTCGTAGCCGCCGCGCCAGAAGGTCAGCTTCTTCTGGTCGAGATGAACGATGGAATTGACGGCGCGGTTGAGCAGGTCGCGATCGTGCGAGATCAGAAGCACCGTGTGCGGATATTTCGACACGTAGTTTTCCAGCCACAGCGTGCCTTCGAGATCGAGATAGTTGGTCGGCTCGTCAAGCAGCAGAAGGTCGGGCTCGGCAAACAGCACGGCGGCAAGCGCGACGCGCATGCGCCAGCCGCCGGAGAAGGACGAGGCCGGGCGGCGCTGCGCGGCGTCGTCGAAGCCAAGGCCGGCGAGGATGGTGGCCGCGCGGGATTCCGCCGAATGCGCATCGATATCCGCCAGCCGCATATGGATGTCGGCAATGCGGTGCGCGTCGGTGGCGGTCTTTTCCTCCTCGAGCAATGCGGTGCGCTCGAGGTCGGCCTTGAGCACGATTTCGATCAGCGGCTCCTCGGTGCCGGGCGCTTCCTGCGCCACCTGGCCGATGCGGGTGTTCTTGGGCAGGCTTATCGAGCCGGTCTCGGAGGGAAAGTCGCCGGTGATGGCCTTGAACAGCGTCGTCTTGCCGGTGCCGTTGCGGCCGACGAGGCCGGCCTTGGTGCCGGCCGGCAAGGTCAGCGAGGCATGATCGAGAAGCAAGCGTCCGGCCATGCGGAGCGAAAGATCGTTGATGATAAGCATGCCGGGGCTTTTGCACGGGAGGGCGGCGCTTCGCAAGGGCCTGGGCGCTGGCGGGGGCATAAGGCATGAAGACGGCGCGCCTTAAGCGCGCCGTCCATTGCAAACAGCAGACTGACTTTTCAGAGGCTGCCTGGTTCAGGCTTTGGGTTTGCGCTTCGTCACCTTGGCCGCGGCGGCCGGAACGGCCGGCTTGCGGCCGAGGCCCGAGGACTTGGCCAGTGCCGAACGGGTCGCGGAGTAGTTCGGCGCCACCATCGGATAGTCCGACGGCAAGCCCCATTTGCCACGATATTCCTCCGGGCTGAGACCATGGTCGGTCATCAGGTGGCGTTTCAGCGACTTGAATTTCTTGCCATCTTCCAGACAGACGATGTGGTCGGGAAACACCGACCGCTTCGGATTGACAGCGGGGTTCAGCGCGGGGCTTTCCACGGCGGCAATGCTGCCCAGCTTGCGCACCGATGCGCTGACGCTGGCGATCAGATCCGGCAGGCCGGACGCAGGGAGAGGATTGTTGCCGACATAGGCCGAGACGATGTCAGCAGTCAGTTCAATAGCGGTCTTGCTGTCGATGGTGTGCAATTCTGTTTCTCCCGCCGGTCATGAAGTTGCCGGCTTTTTTTAAGACTTCTCTTGATGTATCGACCTAGCTGCACCCCCCAACGGGTCGCTAAGTCTCAATAAACGATCAAGAATCGGAACAGGAGGATGTTTCCACAACAGGTTGCAACGTTGCAAATTAGAAAATCTAATACTTGGAAACGGCCGACTTCGCGCCAGCAGATTTCAACTGCACGGACCCGGCAGGTTTGGAGTCGGCCAGTATCTCCAGAATGCGCTTCCAGCGGGCGCACCGGCCGAAATCTTTTTGCTCTATCGCCTTTTCGGCCTTCATGGCGGCGTAGAGCGGCGCCTCGGCGCCGAACTCCTTGAGCAGCCAGAATGCTTCCTGTCTGGCGAGGCGTTCATCGTCGTCAAGCATGTTCAGCCTCCGAGCGTTCTATGCCCACCGCAATACAGCTGCCGATGACGAGGACCGCACCGGCTATCGCGGTCAGCGTCAGCCTTTCGCCCGACAGCGTCAGCAGCAGCGTCGATGCGATCGGCGTCAGATAGGCGATGACCGCAACCTTGCCGCCGCCTTCAAGCTTCAAGGCGCGCGACCAGAAATAATATCCCAGCCCCATCGGGCCGGCGCCGAGATAGAGGCCAAGCAGGAGGTGCTCGCTGGATGGCCAGGCTGCGCCGTCGTGAATACACCATAGCAAGGTCAGGCCGACGCCGACCAATGCCGAAGGCAAAAGCAAACGCTCCGACGGTGTGGCCAGGCGGGCGACCGCAATCGAATAGAAGGCCATGCACAGCGCCGAGCCGAAGGCAGCGAGATAGCCGACGATGCTGCCCTGGAGAAAAGGCTGGCCGCGACCACCCGAGATCACCAGCGCCACGCCGACAAAGCCGAACACGGCAGTCAAACCCAGCAGCACGGGGCGTTGCCGCTTGCCCAGCACGATGACCGCCGCCGCGACCATCAGCGGCCAGGTGTAGGCGACGAGATTGGCCTCGATCACCGGCATGGAGGCAAAGGCGATGTATTGCAGCACCATGGTGCCGACCAGGCCAATAAAGCCGACCGCGACCGGCGCCAGGGTGCCGTCAGCACCCTTGGCAAAGGCTGCGTCTTGCGTGTCCCCCTTCCGGCTCGCCAGATGGATGACGGCGAACACCAGAGCCGCTCCACAAAACTGCAGCAACTGCACGAGCGACACCGGATGGCTGGCCAGCAGGGATTTGCCGACCAGCGCGTTGGTCGACCACAGGGCGACCGCGCCGGCGGCGAAGACCAGGGCCGACGGCGAGCCCGATCCACCCCGGAATCGCCGAGACGGTGCCTTGTCCTTATCGCCGACCATGATGTTACCGACGGCCAAACAGGCGTCCACTTCTATGCTCTGGCTACCATGATTCCCTTGATCCGCCCGGGACCGGCGCATCGGTCGCCGCCGCAACCGGACGCTCTTCCTCGAAGCGGCGATAGGCCGGCAGCTGGTTCGTCCAGACGTCTTCGGCCAGTTCGTTGACCCATTCGCGATCGTGATCATTGTCGGCTGCGAGATAGAACATGCGATTGTCGTCGACGTAGGGCTTGGCCACAGAGCGCTGGTTGAGGACCAGCGTGACGCGTGAGCCGAGCTGGATCGGCGCGGTGCGGTGCAGCACACCGAGAAACTGACCGAGTGTGGCGTAGTTCATCTTGTGGTCGATGCGCATGACCTGGTTGCGCGGAATCTCGCGGCCGGATTCAAGGATGGCGCGGCCGGTCTCGGAATCGTCGCAGTAGATTTCGAGATGGCCGCCGACCAGCGGATTGCTGATCGACAGCGGAATGAGTTCGGTGACCGGGACACCGTCGCAATGCCAATCGACGGCGCCGTCCTTGGGATTCATGAAAGTGACGGTCGAGCCGACGATCGACAGCGGATAGGGCTCGAGCTTGGTGCCCATCATGTCGGACAGACGTTCCAGGCGCAGCTTGTCATGCAGCAGTTCCTTGATCTCCGGGATGAAACGGTCGGCGCCGGTGATGAAGGTCAGATCGAGGTGCTTGTGCACGGCGTGGCTGGCCTTGAGCTTCAACGCCGCCTCTTCGATCGCCGCCAGCAGCGCCGGGTCGTAGCCATGCAGATACTGCGCAACGCCGAAACCCGACACTTTCCAGGCCGTCTCATGGCCGATAATGGCTTCTCGGCTCATCGCGTAGCGCAGTTCAGGTATGGTATGGGCGTTCATTCTACTTCTCCAGGATGGGGGCATCACTTGGTAAACTGTCGATTAATTTCCCCACCCCTGTAAAATTAGGAATGCTGGTGCTAGTGTAAGCCCAGCTTAAGGTCGAAACGCGTGCGTCTGCTCAGTCAGGTCAACCTCAATTCGCTGAAGATTGTCGAAAGTGCCGCCCGGCACCGTAACTTCACGCGCGCCGGCGAAGAGCAGTTTATTACTGCTTCCGCCGTCAGCCAGCGCGTTAAAAGCCTCGAGGACCAGCTGCGCTTCAAGATCTTCCAGCGCGGCGGCAATGCGGTGTCGCTGACACCCGAAGGCGAGACCTATGTGTCGCGCGTTCGCGAGGCGCTGGAGCGCATCGTGGCGGCCAGCATGGAGGCGACCGGACAGTCGCAGGCGCATGTGCTGAAGATTTCGGTGCTGCCGACGTTCGCGGCGCGCTGGCTGTTTGCCCGCCTGCCGCTGTTCCAGCGGCAATATCCCGAAATCGAGATGCGCGTCTCGACCTCCTACGCCACCAATGAGTTCGCAACTTCCGAGTTCGACCTCGAGATCCGCTATGGCGACGGCAGCTTTCCCGACCTCAAGGCGGACCTGCTGTTCAAGGAGGATTTGACGCCGGTGTGCAACAGGAAGCTGTTCCACGAAGTTCTCGGCGACAGGCCGCCGTCAAAGGTGACGCCGGACGACCTCAGGCATTTCACGCTGCTGCATTCCGACACCTGCACGCAGAACTGGCAGTCGTGGCTGGGTTTTGCCGGCGCGAGTTCCGTGCTCGGCGAGACCAAGAGCATCTATTTCGATTCCTGCATGATGTCCTATGAGGCGGCCAATGCCGGCATGGGCTTTGCAGTCGCCAACCGCGCCTATATGGCGAGCGAGATCCGCGCAGAGAGACTGGTGGCGCCGTTTGCCGTGCATCACCCCAACACCGCCGGCTGGTATTTCGTCTGCCCGGTCACCGCGCCCTACACGCGCAAGGTGGAACTGTTCAAGCAGTGGATAATGGCCGAGGCGGCGCTGACGCAGTGCCAGCTGGACGCCGGGATTGCCGGCGGCCCGGTGCTGCGCAAGGCCATTGCCTGAGGTCCTCCCGTCGAGTTTCGTTCCGCACGCCATCTGACATCGAAGTTGTTTTGTGCAGAAGCGCCGTCATGAAGCAGGTCGATGCGGCCCACCTCATGACGCAGGCGAGAGACTCAGCTATCTTCGGTTGTTGCGGCGGACCTGATATCCGCCTGGCCGGCGCTATCAGCTCACCTCCCAAGCGGCGCCGGCCTTCTTCTCCTGAAAGCCGTTTCTCGTCTCCCGCCGGAAAACGATCATTGCGCCGGCTGATCGCCGCTGGCCGCCGGCTTTGGCGCCGAATCCGTCTGCGGGGTTTGGTCGAGCACCGGGGCTTTGGTTGGCTGGATGTCGCCGTCGCAGGCGGCGAGCGCCAAGCTGGCGGCCAACAGAATCAGAAGCCTCTTCATGGCGACCTCCTAGGTCTGCCCTCTCCTTCATAAGGCAACGAGGTGGTTCGGCTTTGGTTGCACGCTCGCAAACGACGCCGCGTCGGCTGGAACCAAACGGCGGCTCTGAGGTTGGTTGCCCAAAGGAGATCGCGCCATGATCCGTCTGCTCATTACCGGCCTTTTCGCTTACGCGACCTATCGCATCGCCAAGGAGATCATCAAGGACGTGCCCGACAATTTCGATCCGTTGCCGGTGCCTGGCGACGAACGCGCCACATTGCGGCGCCAGTCGGCGGCGACGGGTGTCGCGCCACGGCGATAGGGGCGACTTCGGCCCGTTGCGAACAAAGCGGAAACGATGCTTGATAGGCGATGACCATCGCCATCAATGATTCGTCCTTGCAGCCCGCCTATCTGACGAAGCTCAACGCCGAGCAGCGGCTCGCCGTCGAACATGGCGACGGCCAGATCGCCGGGCCGCTGCTGGTGATCGCCGGCGCCGGCTCCGGCAAGACCAACACGCTCGCCCACCGGGTTGCGCATCTGATCGTCAAGGGGGCTGATCCCAGACGCATTCTGCTTATGACATTCTCGCGCCGCGCCGCCACCGAAATGGCCAGGCGGGTCGAACGCATCGCCGGCGAGGTGCTGGGCCGAGACGCGTCCGTCATCGCCGACGCGCTGGCCTGGGCCGGTACGTTTCACGGCATCGGCGCCAGGCTGCTGCGTGACTATGCGCTGACGATCGGCCTCGACCCCGCCTTTACCATCCATGACCGCGAGGATTCCGCCGACCTGATGAATCTTGCCCGGCATGAGCTTGGATTCTCGAAGACCGAAAGCCGGTTTCCGACCAAGGGCACCTGCCTGGCGATCTATTCGCGCGCCGTCAACGCGCAGGCGCCGCTTGGCGAGGTGCTGGGTTCGGCCTTTCCCTGGTGCTCGGGGTGGGCAGAACAGCTGAAAGAGCTGTTCGCCGGATATGTCGAGGCCAAGCAGGCGCAGAACGTGCTCGATTACGACGACCTCCTGCTCTACTGGGCGCAGATGGCCGCCGAGCCGGAGATCGCGGCGCATCTGGGCTCGCGCTTCGACCATGTGCTGGTCGACGAATACCAGGACACCAACCGGCTGCAGGCCTCGATCCTTTCGGCGCTGAAGCCGGACGGCGCCGGACTGACAGTGGTGGGCGACGACGCGCAGTCGATCTATTCGTTTCGCGCCGCCGAAGTGCGCAACATCCTCGATTTCCCGCAACAATTCGCGCGAGCCGCCGATGTCATCATGCTGGAGCGCAACTACCGCTCGACCGAGACCATTTTGGCGGCAGCCAATGCGGTCATCTCGGAGGCATCGGAGCGCTTCACCAAGAACCTCTGGTCGCAGCGCAAATCCTCGCAAAGGCCGAAACTGGTCAGCGTGCGCGACGAGGCGGAGCAGGCGAACTATGTCTGCCAGGCCATCCTGGCCGAGCGCGAGGCCGGCACGGTGCTGAAATCGCAGGCGGTGCTGTTTCGCGCCTCGCACCACAGCGGCCCGCTGGAGATCGAACTGACGCGCCGCAACATCCCCTTCGTCAAGTTCGGCGGGCTCAAATTCCTCGACGCCGCCCATGTCAAGGACGTGCTTTCGGTGCTGCGTTTTGCCGAGAACCCGCGCGACCGCGTCGCCGGCTTCCGCGTGCTGCAGCTCCTGCCCGGCATCGGCCCTTCGGCGGCGAGCACCATCGTCGAGACCATGGCGACATCGCTCGACGAGGAAATGGGGCTGGCCCGCTACCGGCCGCCGCAACGCGCGGCTGAGGACTGGCCAGCCTTCGTTGCGCTTTATTCCGGCCTGCGCGCCCGGTCGGGGAAATGGCCGGCCGATCTCGAACAGGTCAGGCTGTGGTACGAGCCGCATCTCGAGCGCATCCACGAGGATGCGACGACGCGGCGAGCCGACCTCATGCAGCTCGAGCAGATCGGTTCCGGCTATGCTTCGCGCGAGCGCTTCCTGACCGAGCTGACGCTGGATCCACCGGATGCGACCAGCGACCAGGCCGGGCCGCCGCACCGCGACGAGGACTATCTGATCCTGTCGACCATTCATTCGGCCAAGGGCCAGGAATGGAAGAACGTCTTCGTGCTCAACACCGTCGATGGCTGCATCCCGGCCGATCTCGGCGTCGGCACCAAGGAAGACATCGAGGAGGAGCGCCGGCTGCTTTACGTCGCGATGACGCGGGCCAAGGACGGCCTGCATCTGGTGACGCCGCAGCGCTTCTTCACTCACGGCCAGGCAGCGCGCGGCGACCGCCACGTCTATGCCTCGCGAACCCGTTTCATCCCGGCCTCGATCCTCGGCGCCTTCGAGCAGACGTCGTGGGCGAGCGTCCACGCCAAGGACGATCCGCGCCACAGACCTGAAGTCCGCGTCGACCTCGGCGCCCGCATGCGCGGCATGTGGAAATAGCCGCAACCGCGAATGCCGGCAGGGAGCGACCTCAAGAGCAAATCGTCCTGTCATGGCATCTCTCAGGGAACCTCGGGCCGCCAGCCGCGTTTTCTGGCGTCCAACCCGCGATCGGAGGGCGGCGGCCGCCGCCCTTCCGCCCATCCAGAGAGGCCAGAATGCACGACGCGATGTTCTTCACCCCGGTTGCCGTTAGCGTTGGCGCCGGCCACAAACGCATGCTCGCCTCGCTGTTCGAGATGCATGATTTCCTGACCGAATTTCCGCCGTCACGCCGGCGCCTGAGCTATGGCGCGGCCGTGAGGGCTTGCGAGGCGGCGCGCGCCGGAGAAATCTCGACCGAGGCCGCACGCGATGCCCTGATCACCTTTGCAGTCACGGCAGGCATCCTCTGGCCCGCGGTCCAGCCGGCCGTCTCGGTCAAGCCGGTCGCACACGGTTATGGCGGCTACGCCGTCTGAGAGCATGATCCCGAAAAGTGGGAAGCCAGTTTTCGGAAAAAGATCAGACAAGCGCGGCAGGAGCAGCGACTTGAAGCGGTTCATCGTTTCATGAACGTAGAACCGCCCCATCTCTTTTTTGACGCGATTTCTCAAGGAAAGCGCTACGCGCTCTTCCCGGGAGAATCATTCAGACTTTTCTCGAGTTGCTTTCGCCACCCAAAGAGCGCTCAGGCCTGCCGGCCTGCGCTGGGAGACCTCGGCCAACTTGCCTGCAGCTCGATCTGAACGATTGCTGACCGCTGCATTGCTGCCGCCGGGCACCTATTTTCCAGAAAATCGATATTCCATCAATATAACGATATTTTCTGCATTACTCCTTTAATATCGCGTCAAGTGCAAAGATGATATCGGAAGCGATAGCTTTAGCGATGTCATAAAACAAATATGTTTCCCGTTTTTTGCATCAAAAATTGGATCATTCCTTAATTTCAGCATTACGAAAATCGCATACCAAGTAGGCCAATTCACGATGTACATAACCCGCTAAGGCATATTGTGTGATCAAGCTTTGAGAGCTAATGTGCCTTTGTGAGCCGGGGGGACGATCAAGCGACCTGTGCGCTGAACACGCCAATAAGCGAAATTCGAAAGTATTATCAGCGTAGAAATAGGTGGATCTTGCAGAATACACAAAGTGTATTGACGTTTAGATCGGGTAATTTTTGGAATAGAGCAAATTTTGGCTCGCTGTTCACAACAGCCGAACGATTGGGTGTTCCTTCTAAAGGAGATTCTCCGGCGACCAACGCCGATGCGTTGGCTGGTGAGAGGCTGGATGCCGGAACGCTCGCGCCAGGCTGGGCGGATGCCGACATAACGGAAGGGCTTCCTGAGCGCTCGACGTGTTGCCGCCCACGGCAGACACCTCGGTGATCGATTTACCCATTGAGATGAAGAGGGTCGACGGCACAGGTGTGGAAACCGCCGCGCGCGCCGTTCCCTAGTTTGATGCTAATCGAGGATCATTCCGACGATGAACGAACAAACTGCACCCTCCAGGCCTAGTATTTCCAATGGGAATCCGGCACCGGCCAAGGGCCCTAAAATGTCGCTCCGTAATCTTTACAGCATACACAGCGGTAAGGTGACGGATAAATGGTCGATCTACTTGGATGCATACGACCGCATTTTCTCCGAATTCCGAGAAAAGCCGGTTCGAATCCTGGAAATTGGGGTTCAGAACGGCGGTTCGCTGGAAATTTGGCGGCAGTATTTTCAGCATGCGAAGCTCATTCTTGGCTGCGATATCAACGCTGTCTGCGGCGACCTCGTTTTCGACGACGCGAAGATCAATATTGTCGTAGGAGATGCCAATACTGATGAAGTTGAACGGAGTATAGTTTGGCACTCAAAAAAATTCGACCTTATAATAGACGACGGATCACACACGTCGCCGGACATCATACGCGCTTTTGCCCGCTATTTTCCGCACCTTTCTGAAGGCGGTATATACATAGTAGAAGATCTGCATAGCAGTTACTGGCGGGAATACGAGGGTGGTCTCTACGACCCTTTTACGTCGATGTCATTCTTCAAACGTTTGCTCGACGTGGTCAACCATGAGCATTGGGGATTTGACCGCCGCAGACTGGACGCCTTAGCAGCTTTCGCTGAAAGGCATACGATTGCATTCGAAGAAGCCTGCCTTGCATCCATCCATGCCATCAGTTTTCTGAACTCGCTGTGCATTGTTACAAAACGTCCTCTTCAGAAAAACATATTGGGGAACCGACATGTGAGAGGCAGGTTCGCGCTCGTTGACGACGCTGTGGTGTCCTTGGATGGCGGGGTGAATGCTCCGCTCGATCAAACTGGCAGTCCGTGGGCTTTGCGGTCAACGACAATGGAAGAGGAAATTGGGCTTAACCGGGAATTGATCAAACGCCACGTGGCCCAATTGATTGCGCTTTCCGATGAGGTCGCTGAAGTGCGGGCGAAGATACAAATACGGGAAGACGAGATCGTCCAGTCAAGGACACAGATCGTGGCGAAAGGTGAATATATCCAAGGGTTGCAAGGAGAACTGTCCGTCGCGCATGCGGTAGCGAACGCGTTACTTGATGAACGCGACAATGCGCTCGCTGAGGAGGCGCGGGTACACGATGCGCTCGATGCCGTCTATGCTAGCACCTCTTGGCGCTTGACAAAGCGCCTGCGGGATCTCAAGCGCTGCGCTCGTCAGATCAGCAACATGCGTAAGGTAGTTCGCAGCACGCTGGCGCGCGGAGCTTATGCCGGGTGGCACAATCTCCCGGTATCCATCGGCGTAAAGATGAGAATTAAGAGCACGGCTTTTTCGGCCTTCCCTTGGCTGTTCGGCACAACGAATGCCTACCGCGCCTGGAAGTATGACCATCCCGGTCCAACGCTAGGCGACAACAGGTCGAAGGTATATGCGACAACCTGCTCTGATTCGAATTTGGCGCCCAAAGCTGTCTATGTGCCTCTTCTTGAGGGGGCGCCGCTGCTCCACAAGCCCGTTCGGGTCATCGCGTTCTACCTGCCGCAGTTCCACCCGATTCCCGAAAACGACCAGTGGTGGGGGCAGGGTTTCACTGAGTGGACCAATGTCACGCCCGCAAAGCCGCAATTTGTCGGCCACTACCAGCCGCATATCCCTGATGATCTCGGCTATTACGACTTACGCGATGTGGCCGTGCAGCGCCGCCAGATAGAACTGGCAAAGCTATATGGCGTGGAGGGCTTCTGCTTTTATTTTTATTGGTTCGGAGGCAAAAGGCTTCTAGAAAGACCCGTAGAAAACTGGCTCCAAGATAAGACCCTCGACCTGCCTTTCTGCTTATGCTGGGCCAACGAGAACTGGTCCCGCCGCTGGGACGGGCTGGATCATGAACTGCTCGTCGCCCAGGTGCACTCCCCCGAGGACGATCTCGCCTTCATCGCCGAAGTTGCGCCGTACCTTCGCGACCCCCGCTACATTCGCGTCGATGGCAAGCCGCTGCTGCTTGTATATAGACCGAGCTTACTGCCCGCGGCTGCCGAGACGGCGCGGCGCTGGCGGATATGGTGCCGAGAAAACGGCGTGGGCGAGATTTTCCTTGCCTATACCCAATCCTTCGAGTCCGTTCCGCCCGGCCGATACGGATTTGATGCCGCTGTGGAATTTCCGCCGAACAATTCGGCGGCGCCCAACGTCACCCGCACAGTGATGCCTCTGCAGCAGGATTTTGCAACGACCGTATACGACTGGTCAGTTTTTCCTGAGCGCAGCGAGAATTATTCGCGCCGCGAACATAGTCACTTCCGCTCGGTTTGCCCTGGCTGGGACAATACAGCGCGCCGCCAGCATGGCGGCAGTGTGTTCATCAACAACACCCCTGCGCTCTACCGCAGATGGCTAGAGAACGCCATTGAAGATACGCTTGCACATGTGAGAGAGCCGACCGAACGACTTGTCTTTGTCAATGCCTGGAATGAGTGGGCGGAAGGCGCGCATCTGGAGCCGGACATCGAAACAGGCTACGCTTATCTGCAAGCTACGCGCGATGCCCTTGAGGCGGCGAGCCGGAAGTCGAAGCCCCGGATAGCAATCGTATCTCACGACGCCCATCCACACGGTGCACAACTGTTGGCTTTGGCGATGGCGCGCGAATTTGGGAATCTGCATTTCGAGGTAGATCTCATTGTCCTCGGAGATGGCCCTATGCTTTCGCGATTCGCCGAAGTTGCAACCCTACATCGCATAGCTCTCGACGGAGAGCCAAAGGAATCGATTCGCCGAAAAGTGGAGGCGATTCGGAGCGCCGGCGCTGAGGTCGCCTTTGTAAACACAACGGTATCTGGCCTGATTGTTCCTGTCCTCAAGGAAGCTGGCTTCACCACTGTTTCGCTGGTTCACGAATTGCCGGGGGTCTTAGATTCCTACAACCTCAAGAGTCACGCCATCGCCATCGCTGAACACGCCGACACCATTGTTTTTGCAGCGCAGATCGTCCGATCTGGATTTGAGGACTTCCTCGGCAAGCCACTGCAACGGGCCTTGATTCGCCCACAAGGTCTAGTGCGAAAAAACCCGTTCAAAGGCCGGGGCGAGGAAGCACGGCGTCTTGTTTGCGAACAGCACGGCTTCGCCCAGGACACCAATTATGTTCTCGGCGTGGCCTTTGTGGACCATCGAAAAGGGCCAGACATCTTCATTGAGGTGGCTGAAGAAGTTCTTGGCACGCATCCCAACACGGCTTTCATCTGGGTTGGGCACTTCGATGCAGGAATGGAGGAGAAGATCGGCACGATTCTCGACAAAAAGAAGTTGAGCGATCGCGTAAAGTTCGTCGGGTTCGTTCAAGAACCAATGGCATATTATGCCGGAGCGTCTGTCTATGCATTGACGTCGCGCGAGGACCCGTTTCCAAATGTCGTCCTTGAGGCTGCGGAGGTCGGTGTCCCGGTTGTGGCCTTTCAGGGAGCGACCGGTGCGGCCGATTTCATCCTCACAAGCGGAGGACGGCTTGCGAAGAAGTTCGACGTTCAGGATTTCGCACTGCAGGTAAGGGAAATTTTGGACAATCCAGAACAACGCTTCTCTGCCGTTGGGTCAATGCGGCAGTATCTGATGGATCTTCTCCATCATGCAACAGGGTTCCAGCGGGTGTCGGTGATCGTTCCCAATTACAACTACGCTGATCACTTGTTGCAGCGGCTCCCGGGTATCACGGCCCAAAATTATCCCGTTTATGAACTCATCGTGTTGGATGACGCCTCGACAGATCAAAGTATTGAAGTCATCAACACCTTTCTGGCCGGACACCCGGCAATAGACGGTGAACTGATCGTCAATGACGAGAATTCTGGATCGGTCTTTCGTCAGTGGGCTAAGGGTCTGGGCCGCAGCCGAGGTGATCTTGTCTGGATTGCAGAGGCAGATGATCTAGCCGACCCCGACTTTCTTAGCGAACTCGCACCGACCTTCGCTGATCCGTCGCTTGTGCTTGCCTACAGCCAGTCGCGGCAGGTGGACGGCAAAGGCAACGTCTTAGCCGAGGACTATATCAGCTATACGCGCGACATCTCTGACGATTGGTTATCCGACTACACAAGGACTGGTCAAGTCGAGATCGAGAAGGCGATGGTCATCAAGAACACGATTCCGAACGTAAGTGCGGTTCTTTTCCGTCGCGTCGCGATCACGAGCGCGATCGCCGAAATCGGCGACGAACTGTTCGAATACCGCGTGGCGGGGGATTGGCTCGTCTATCTAAGAGTGCTGCTACAGGGAAAGGTGAGGTTTAGCGCGAAGCGGCTCAACTGGCACCGACGTCACGAACGTAGTGTTACACAGTCCGGAATGGCCGATCAGCATTTTAATGAGGTGCGTCGCGTCCAGGAGGTCGCACGCTCATTGGTGTCTGTCGCCGCCGGAACGCGCCGGAAGGCTGACGCGTGGCTTGATCACCTACGGACCTATCTCGGTGTCAAGGGCTCGGATGCGGCATGACGCAAGTCGGCCTTCACCGAGCCAATGAGCGTAATAAGGCAGTTATCCTTGGAGCTTCCGGCTTTATTGGAGTCAACTTGGCCCGAGCCCTGGCGGCACGGGGTTTTGCGCTCTTTTGCTTTGCCCGTCATACGTCTGAGCTCTGGCCAGCCGAGAGCAATATTATTCTTGGCGATTTAGCTCACCCACCCCGCCAACTTCTTGCGGCGATGGAAGGCTCCATTGTCTTTCACTTGGCCAATTCCTCGCGCCCAACAGAATCTACAGACAAAGCCGCCGCTGAGATTGAGGCGGACCTGATCGCTACCGTAGGTTTGTTAGAGGCGACTAAGGGTTTAGATTGCCGATGGGTGTTTTCATCGTCAGGGGGCACTGTGTACGGCCAGAGCGACGCTGTACAAATAACTGAGGAGCACTCGACCATACCAATCTCATCTTACGGCACAGTAAAACTCGCGACGGAGCGTTATTTCAATCTTTTTAAGACCCTCCATGGGGTCGACAGCGTCATAGCGCGAATTTCGAACCCATTTGGTCCGTATCAATCGGCGGCCAAAGGCCAGGGGCTGGTTGCAGCTCTGTTTGATCGGATCGCCAGCGGGAGCCCAGTGGAAGTGTGGGGCGACGGCAAGAACGTCCGCGACTACGTTTATATTGACGACGTCACCCGGGCGCTGATCTTACTCGGCCTTCGAGGCAGCGCAGGGGAAATCTATAATGTTGGTTCGGGTGTGGGTACAAGCGTAACCGAACTGGTGACAAAGATCTCCGCCTTTCTTGGCGTTCCGGCGGAACTTGTTTATACTCACGCCCGCGGAATCGACGTCCACCGAAACGTTCTCGACATTCGAAAGATCGGACGTGAACTCGGTTGGCGTCCAGTTTACACCCTCGAAGAAGGTATCCGCCTAACGTATCACTGGCGACAACGCCAAAGTCAGTTGCGCGACAGCTACGAAGGCTGAAGCAACCAACGTTGCGTGCACGTGGCCAGTCCGCATCATTTTGCCCTGATAGGCGGGGCCGTCGGACGAAATCTTTAATCCATTGCTACAACGTAGGCGCCTGTGCTGATCACATATTTCCGGCAAGCGCAGGCCCACACCCATGCAGCCTCATAGCCTTGGTTATATCGTCGACGGCGCCGTTCAGTGCAACAATCATCGGTGCTGCGGTCCGAACTTGCCGTTGCTCCTATTTCCACTGGCGAAGATGAGCCGTACAGACCCCGTCATAGTATTGCGACGAGCACAAAGGAACGGCACGATCACGTGGCCTGGAGGATGATAGATATTTGGAATGCGTCCATGATCGATCTGTCATACCCAAGGAAGTCCCAACCATCCTTTTTGAAGAAATCAAAGGTCAACGACGTGTCCCCATATGTCTCGCCCTCTACCCCGCCATGAGGTAAGTAGGCGATCCCAGTTTCATTGTGGGCGGCGACCAGTCGTTCGCTATCATTCGTCTTTCGGGTTGCGTCTATGAAGGGCCAGAATTCGACCGGCCGAATAGTCAGAATAAACAGGCCGCCATCCTTCACGTGCTTTCTCACTGCCTTTAGGCACGTGTCTGCTGTTTTTGGGGCAAGGTGTGTAAAAACAGAGAAGGCAAATGCCAAGTCAAATTTCGTCTCACCGACGGGCAGACTATCTGGAACCCGGTCCGACTGAACGAGGTGGCCAAGAACGCCAGCCTCTCGGCTACTGCTAAGAGATTGCTCCCAAGCGTCAACACCCCAAATGTGATCTGGCTCTGTGTAGTAGTACATCATACGGATGATGCGTCCATAACCGCAGCCAAAATCAAGAATTGACGCGCCATGCAATGTGCGGTTCGTGTAGCGCAGGATGCTGCTATCTACGATCCGGGTGAACGCAAGAGTTTGCTTTAGTAACTCGACGCCGCTCGCGCCGGTCCACGTAGTCTGAATCTCGGGGCTTGCCATCTTCGGCAAGATGCTCGAGAGGGCCGGGTAGCTGAGATTTGGTAGCGAAATCATAAACAGACCAAAGTCGTCCAAGCTTAGCCTGCGTAGTGCAACAAATGCCTGTCCAGGGTCGTTCGTACTGGCGGCAGAGGCCTCAGCCTCTGCAAGATACGGCAACGTGTGTTTCATTTTCGTCTCGCTAAATAACATCCCCGAGCTAACCATGATCACCGAAAGCAGTTCTCTCGGCCCCTCATTTCGATCGCTCTCTTCTAGTGCCTAGTTGTCCAATCTTGGCCCACTGCTTAGGCAAGCGCGTCAACCGACAAACCTCAATCTGTTGCGTTGAATCGCCCTTAGCGATCCGATGCTCCGCGCACAAGCATCTAACTGAGTCTCCTTACGACAAACACGTCTTGGTGATTCCACCAAGAGTCCACCTCATCGTCGAGCAACTCGGCATTGCCAAGCGTATTAATGTGTTTGACGACGAACTCCTTATCCATTGCCATCAGGCCGTACTCCTCAAGCGGGAGATCAGCTTGCTCGCTCCGCAACGCGAACCGAAAGCCAAATTCACTCGACGGCGCCTCCATGCCAAGAAAAGGCAGGGATCGCGGGCCGTGAGTTGTAAAAATAAAAATGCCGCCGGGCCGAACAAAGCTGAACAGACGAACCAGCCACCGCGACCAAGTCGTTATGGGCATGTGGGAAAAGAACGAAAGCGCAAAGACCGCGTCATAGAGCCGGCCAGGATGCACTTCTTCGGGTATCGATCGTGATTGAAGGGCTTTAACTTTTAATTCGTGGGCCAGGAAAGAAATGGCTTGTGGATGAATATCGCAACTGACTAGGTTAATGTCTTTCTCCTTCACAAGATGCCGCGTCACGCAACCATATCCTGACGCAAATTCAAAAAGTGAAAATGGGCCGCCACCTAGATGCCGCGTTAACATGCCCATAAGTTTCATAGCGGACGTCTGGCCATCCCGGAAGTAGTATCTGATCCTGGACTCATCGGAATCAAATCCGGCATGATTGATCAGAAAATTGAATATGTGATCGTCCTGATGGATAGATGACTTAACGGAAAAGTCCGACGCGATACCTTTAATCAATCCTTCGTTTCTCGTGGGTGTATTCTTCAGAAGTTCCACATCTACTTCTAGAGCTGCCATTGGTTCCACCGATCTATGAGCAATTAATGAAGTCGCGGAAGCGAGAGCTGCGGAGCAGGAAGCGGGCGGCGCAACAGCCGTCGTTTCAGCAGCGCATTTATCGGCATCTCGTAGCAGAAATGCACCATCAGTCCGCAAGCAGCGGCGCAGCTCGCCATAAGCACCAAACCTAAGTGAGGCTCGATCATCGAGTACCAGTGCCAATACCAGATAGGCCATCGGAACAGACTAAAGGCCAGAATCATGTGGGTTAGATAGATTGCATAGCTAGCGGCACCTAGTTTTTGAAAAGGCGGGGCTCGCATAAAAACCCAGCCCCGAATCTCACCAGAGACAAAACCCAGGACGAAAAAGAACGCACCAACACCCCATATCGTTCGGATAGTTGGATACTCCGTGATCAAGGGTGTCGTTGAGACGATTAACGCCCCTGTCCCTATGCCTAGATAGATCGGCCAAGGCCGGGTCACGCCCCGACACTGAATCATGAATGCAATGATTAGGCCGCCACAGAATTCTAGGATTATGGGGTCGAAAAAATCAAGTATTTGCGCACCGGTTAACTTTTTCGCTGAAGCTAACAGCGTGAAGAGCGCGATCAAAATAGTAATGCCCGCTCGCTTCGACGCTGTAACGCCGGAGACTACGAACACGGCGAAGCAGATATAGAAAAACATTTCATATTCTAGGGACCAGCCCGGACCCAGCACTGGGAAATCACCGTTTGCTGGCCCCTCTACGAGCAGCAGAGATCTAACCAAGCGGACCGGCGTCCATTCAACAAAGCAGGCAAAAATCAACGTCGTTGACCAATAGAGGGGGACGATGCGAGCGGCCCGCTTTGCCATAAAGTCATAGACGCCTGCAGCGCCGGTTTGAAATTGCTGTACGCCGATGACGAAGCCTGAGATTACGAAGAAAACAGGGACCCCAACCGCGCCAAAAATCGACAAATGGCCGTATGAGAGCAGCCACGGGGTCGCACCACCGACACTCTTATTGATCTCGATATAAATTCCGTTGTAGTGATGAAAAACGACAAATAGTGCCGCCATTCCACGGAGACCTTGGATTGACAAGAAGACTTTTGGCACCAGTCCCTCAAAAGAAGACAATTTGTCGGCGAACTGGTTTTGATCCTTGCATCATTTTTTGACAACATCAATCGTACAATCTTGAAGGACTGTGTTCGATGCGCGGCCTGTTGATAAGGCCTTGTAGCCAACCCGCCGGTCAACGCGTGCACCCCTCGAAGCAGGGTTTTCCATTGACAGAGGAGCCCAGTCCAATCTCGGTTCGGCGGCCTGCCGGGTGGAGTGAATGCGTTGCAGGGCGGCTGTGCCGCCAGATGGATGTCAACGCCGGCTTATGTGCCCCAACGAACGGAAGCCGGCCCCGAATCAGAAGCTCAATGAAACGTTGCCGGATCACCGGCCAGCAGGCCGCGCGGCCCGGTCGTTTCGAAACTGACCTGGTCGCGGCCGTTGGATTTGGCCTTGTAGAGGTGCCGGTCGGCCGTCAGGAACATGTCGGCATAGGTGGTGGGTCCGCTGAAGGCGACGCCACCGATGCTCACCGAGAGCGGACAGGGCCGCCCATCCGGGGCAAACTCGACCTCGCGGATGCGCCGCCGGATCCCCTCGGCAACCAGCCAGGACTGCGACGGGTCGGCGCCGGGCAGGAAGATGGCGAACTCCTCGCCGCCGATGCGTCCGACGATGTCGGCGCCGCGCAGCTGGGCCTTGATCGTCTGCGCGATCAGCTTGAGCGCCTGATCGCCGCAATCGTGGCCCAATCGATCGTTGATGGTCTTGAAATGATCGGCGTCGACGATCAGCAGGGCGCCGGCATCGACGACGGCCTGGCTGCGCGCCTGTTCGAGATAGGCCTCGACCAGCATTGAAAACGCGCCGCGGTTGAACACCGCGGTCAGGCTGTCGGTCGCCGCGACAATGCTCAGATTCTTCTGGGCGATCGCCAGCTGGCGCATCTTGTACATAAGGAAAGAGAAGAACGACCCACCCAGCACGAGCGGCAGCAACAGGTCGGTGAGCTGCGCCCAGCGCAATGCTTCGGGCGACAGCGACGGAAAATTGTAGGAATCGACAAGGAAGGCCGCCGCGATGCAGATCGCCGTGCCGACAACCGTGACTGCTATGACCCTGCCCCAGCTCGTGGGCGACAGATCGACCCGCATGCCAATTTCTCCCACTGTGTTCGCTATTTTGCAGCGGGAACACAAATGAAACCCTAAACCCTTGCCTTCAATTCTAATGTGGTTAACGGTTAATCGAAAGTGTGACCGATTGCCGTGAAGATGGCGGCGGTCACAAAAAGCCCGCCACTTGCGCGGCGGGCTTTCCGACTGGCCGGAGGCTTCTCGTCAGCGCATGTCCCTCGGGAAGTCTGGGCCATGCGGTAGGAGAGTGCCGTAAAGCCTCACGGCTGTTTCGACACTCCCGGCGAAACCTGTCTCAGCGACGCGAGATCATAAGGCATAGCTGCCGCAGATCGCTGTCGTAGGTGCCCTCACTGGCGAGCACATCGACGCAGCGCTTCTTCATACGTGTCAGCTGGCTGTTCGACATGCTGGCGACGACACCGGGTGTCCCAGGTGTGCCTGGTGTTCCAGGAGTTCCTGGAGTGCCGGGCGTACCCGGCGTGCCCGGCGTTCCGCCAATGCCGACGCCGACGCCGACGTTGATGCCGCTGCCGACGTTGACGCCGACACCGGCCTTGATACCTCCGCTGCCGCCGACCGTGGCCCCAACACCGGCCTTGATGCCACCGGCTCCGCCGACCGTCGCGCCAGCGCCGGCCTTGATGCCGCTGCTACCGCCGACTGAGGCGCCGAGGCCCGCAGTAACGCCGCTATTGCCGCCGACCGTTGCGCCAGCACCCGCCTTGATACCGCCGCTGCCGCCGACCGAGGCGCCGGCACCGGCCTTGACCCCGCCGCTTCCGCCGATCGAAGCGCCAACACCTGCATTGATGCCGCCAGCACCGCCGATAGATGCGCCGACACCGACGCCAATTCCGCCTCCTGCATTCGCGGGAGCGGCAAAAATAACGATAATTGCACCCGCCGCCAGTGCTCTAGCGATTTTCTGAGTGATATTAACCATGACACTCTCCTTGTTGCCGTTCTGCTTTGTGCATTGCAACATGCCAGCAAACCAAAGCAGACATATGCTTATGCACTCACAGCTACGCACGAGTCTTCCTTATAGTTTCTTTATTTTTTTCGACATAGGCCGTTGTAGTTCTCAATCAGTGTACTCGGTTTCTAGAAAAAAATATGTTTTTGCTTCAATATTTAAACTTTGTTGAATTTATTAAATAGAAACTCTACTGAAAAATGGAGCAGGTTGTAGCGGCCGGCCGAGCAAGGGGCGCGCCAAAGGGCGGCACAAGCCACCGGGCAGCGTCGTGCAACCACGGGCTTCAAAAAACCCGGCTTGGGATTCAGGCTGAAGGTTGAGGCTTTGGCGCTGTCCGTCGCGTCCAGAGGCGTTTCACTGGTATCGACAGCCGGTCGCGGACGGATGGCACAAAGGCGCCGAAGTAATGCCGCTCCGGCGTCTTCAAACGCAAAGCGCGGTCAAGAAATCAGGCGTAGGCGCGGCCTTCGTCGGTGCGTTGGAAAAACGCCAGATCGAGCTGCACCGAAGGCCGGCCGAGAATGGTCAGGATGGTGTGCGCCTGGCCGCGGTGATGGGTCTGGTGGTTGAAGACGTGGCTCAGCGCCGGCGCCAGTCTTTGCGAGACTGTGCGCATGTCGGAAACGGTCATGTAGGAAAAGCGGCCGGACAAGGCCTTGTCGCTCAAGCCGCCCACCCAGTCGGCGATCCGCCTGTCCTCGGCCTCGCGCGCCAGCCTGAGGCCAGGCAGCGCCCGGTGCAGGATGGCGTCGAGCTTCGTCGGCGCGTCACCCTCGCCGGTGAAGCGTTTCATCCAGATGCGGTCGGTGGCCAGGAGATGGTTGAGCGTGCCCATCATCGAGCCGAAAAATGCGCCGACATCACGGTTGAACTCTTCTTCGTCAAGCGCGGCGACGGCATCGTAGATGCGGCCATTGGCCCATTGATTGTAGGCCGCGAACATCATGAAATGCTGTTTCATCTTTTTCCCGCCGACGAGTTCCGCTTCAGCCGCAGGCGCCTAATTAGACCGCGATGACGCAGCCGCCAATGACCATTCTGTTCTATGAACTCGTCGGACGCGACGCGGCCCGCCCGTTCAACCGGCATTCCTGGAAGGAGGCGGCGGCAGCAGCTTAGGGAATAGGCAGTAGGCAATAGGGTCTGAGCGCTGTACTGCCTACTGCCTACTGCCTACTGCCTACTGCCTACTGCCTACTGCCTACTGCCTATTCCCCACACAAGTCTCCTGATCGCCATGCCACCACCCCCCGATTTCACCGATGATTTTCGCGCCGGGCTGGTCACGCTGCTGCGCTGGCGCCGGGATGTGCGGCGCTTCGAGCGGACGGCTTTGCCCGAGGGTACGCTGGAGCGGCTGCTGGAGCTTGCCAGCATCGCGCCGTCCGTCGGTCTCAGCCAGCCGTGGCGCTTCGTGGTGGTCGACAGCGCCGAGCGGCGGGGCGCGGTGAGAGACTGTTTCGAGCGCTGCAATGCCGAGGCGCTGGCATGCTTTTCGGGCGAGCGCGCCGCGCTCTATGCCCGGCTGAAGCTCGCCGGTCTCAATGAAGCGCCCTGCCAGTTCGCGGTTTTCGCCGACCGCACGACGCAACAGGGCCACGGGCTCGGCCGCATGACCATGCCGGCGACCATCGACTATTCGGCCGTCATGGCGGTGCACACGCTGTGGCTGGCGGCGCGGGCGGAAGGCATCGGCATGGGCTGGGTGTCGATCCTCGACGCCGCCGAGATGGCCGCAATCCTCGACACCCCGCCTGAGTGGACGCTGATCGGCTATTTCTGCCTCGGCTATGCCAGCGAGGAGCATGATCTGCCGACGCTGGAACGCGAGGGCTGGGAGCAGCGGCGGCAGCCGGTGGTGATCAGGCGGTAAGGCTGCCCATCACTTCGTCTCTTCTTTGCCGACCAGCTTGACGCAGATCGGGTCGCCCTTCGGCATCGGCGTGCATTGCCATTCGGGGCCGAAGCCGAAGTTCGTATCTGTGCGGCGACCCAGAAAGAGCAGCAGAACAAGGCCCACGGCAGCAAAAATGCCGATAGTCAATAGGCTCCCTTTTATGTCGCCCGGCCTGAGGTGGTGGTAGGGCCAGCGCGTCCCGTCAAACATGGTCCGATGTCTTTCCGTTCCGCTGATTTCCCTTCGAAACCGTGCGTGCCTGCGCAATCGCCATTTTCCCGCAAAGCCTTTGCCTTTGACCAGAGCGTTGCGAACAGCCATGCGGGCGGTCGCGGCCGAATAACGCTGCCGGGGCGCGTCCCCTTGGCAATGGGCCGGGCGGCTTGTATAGAGCCCGCCACTCCCAATTCCACTCTTCATCACCCAATTCCTCTCTTCATCACCCAATTCCTCTCTTCATCACAAGGATGACCAATGGCGATCGAACGCACCTTTTCCATGATCAAGCCGGACGCGACCCGGCGCAATCTTACCGGGGCCATCACCAGGATGCTGGAAGAGGCCGGCCTGCGCGTCATTGCCTCACGTCGGGTATGGATGAGCCGCCGCGAGGCCGAAGGCTTTTACGCCGTCCACAAGGATCGTCCGTTCTTCGGCGAACTGGTGGAATTCATGTCGTCGGCGCCGACCATCGTGCAGGTTCTGGAAGGCGAGAACGCCATCGCCAGGAATCGCGAAGTGATGGGCGCCACCAATCCAGCCAACGCCGCCGAAGGCACCATCCGCAAGGTGCACGCGCTGTCGATCGGCGAGAATTCCGTGCACGGCTCCGACGCGCCGGAAACCGCCGCCCAGGAGATCAAGTACTGGTTCTCGGACACCGAGATCGTCGGCTGAGCCGACCATCAGCTTTGAATCAAAAAGGCCGGCTCATTGCCGGCCTTTTTCGTTGCTGCCCGTGATCAACTCGCTGCGTTGAATCGCAAAATGTCGCGGCCGTCTTCGTCGGCGATGATCAGCTTGCCGCCATCGACACGGTATGACGCCGCCTTGGCGAGCGCCTCGAACAGCGCCTTTTCCTCGGCCATGATCTCCGGCGCGCAGGCCTTGTAGGTCGAGCCGATGTCGCTGATGACGATGGTCTCGCCATCGACCTTGGCGGTGGCGAAATAGGCGTTGCACGGGCCGCTGCCGCCCGCCTTGCCGGCTTCGCTGACCCGGAACGTCGCCTGCGGCTCCGAAATCACGCCGATACCGTCGATATATTCGACCAGCCAGCTCTGGCCGAACAGCGAGGCCGAGGTCGGCTTGTCGCTCGGCGCCACCATTTTCAGCACAATGGCCTGCGGCGCCTCGCTGAGCGGATCGACCTGATAGCGCGAGTCCGTGACGAACAGCAGCTTGTCGTCGGCGGTGATGCGCGCCTGCAGCGCATAGGTCATGTTGGGCCGGATCACCGTTGGATCGAAGCTGATCTCGAACTTGATCGGCACCTGGCCGGCCGGCGCCACCTTGCGCTCGCCGACAATGGCGGCCGGCGCATCGGCCAGCGACACATCTGCAAGTTGAACCGACAGCACGGCGTTGGGCGGCAACGCAATGCGCTCGCGATACATCACCTCGCCCTTCAGCGTTTTCTCGGCGGCGACGGAAGACTCGGGAACGGCCAGAACGCCGATAATCAGCGGCACAAAGCCGAAGACGAAGAATTCAGCGATCCTGTCCAGCATTCCCTTGCTCCCTTTTGCCGGATGCGATTTGGCCAAGGCATTGCGGTCAATGGGAGGCGGCTGCATGGCATTATTCCGGCTGTAGATCAGTCCGCCTGCGACAGTGTCCAGCGCGCCGCAGCCTGGTCGTCGGCGTCCTTGGCCTCGACCCAGCCGCCATCGGTGCCGTCCACGCGGTGCTCCTTCTTCCAGAAGGGTGCACGCGATTTCAGGAAATCCATCAGGAAATTCGCCGCTTCGAACGCCGCCTGCCGGTGCGAGGACGCCGCCACCACCAGCACGATGTTTTCGCCCGGTGCGATCTTGCCGTGGCGATGGATGACCGTCAGCCCTTGCAGCGGCCAACGCTGAAGTGCCTCGCGGGCGATGCGGGTGATTTCGGCCTCGGCCATGCCGGGATAGTGCTCGAGTTCCAGGGCCGACAGCTGGCCCTGTTCGTCGCGGCAAAGTCCTGAGAAGGACACCACGGCGCCGATGTCGGCGCGACCCTCGGTCAGTTTCGCGATCTCGGCGGCAACGTCGAAATCGTCGCGCTGGATGCGCACCGTCGGCGCGCCGGACATGGTGTCAGCCCCCGGTCATCGGCGGAAACAGCGCGATCTCGCGCGCGCCGGCTATCTTTTCGCGATGCTCGACATGTTCCTGATTGATGGCGACGCGGATTACATCAGGATATTGCAGCGCGTGCCCATATTCCTCGCCGCGCGATTTCAGCCAGCGCAGGAGGTCGGCGACCGTCTCGATGCCCGCGGGCAATTCGACATCCTCTTCCGGCTTGCCGATCCGTTCGCGCACCCAGGCAAAATAAATGAGCCGGGTGGTCATCTCACTCGTCCATGATGTGCTTGAGGCCGGCGCGGAAATAGTCGTAGCCGGTGTATAGCGTGACGAGAGCTGCAATCCACAGCAGCACCAGTCCGGTCTGCGTGGTCAGCGGGAAGATCTTGTCCCCGGCAGGCCCGGCCAGCAGGAAGGCGATGGCGACCATCTGGATGGCGGTCTTCCATTTGGCGAGCTGCGTCACCGGCACCGAGACTTTCAATGCCGCCAGATATTCGCGCAGCCCCGACACCAGGATTTCGCGGCACAGGATGATGATTGCCGCCCACAGCGACCAGCCTGCGATGCCGGCATGGCGGTCGGTGTCGGCGGCGAGCAGCAGCAGGCAGGTGGCGACCAGCAGTTTGTCGGCGATCGGGTCCAGCATCTTGCCGATGTTGGACGTCTGCTGCCAGGCGCGCGCCAGATAGCCGTCGAGATAGTCGGTGATCGAAGCCAGCAGGAAGATGATCAACGCCGACCAGCGGGCGAAGTCGCTCGATTTCAGATGCCCCTCGAGAAAAAAGCACAGCACCACCAGCGGCACCGCGACGATGCGGGCGTAGGTAAGCATGTTGGGCAGGTTGAACGCGCGCTTGGCCATATCTCAGGGACTCTTTCTGCCTGCGTACTCAAATCAGAACCGGATGTAGGGGGTCAACAGGCGAGATTCGATTGGCCAGACGAAAATTGCGCGCGATTGCCGGGATTCGAGTGGCCTGCGAGAAAAGAACGGCTGCTGCCATTTGATCGGGACAGCGGCGTCACCGGCGCTCAGCTCTCATGGAAATGATTGTAGACGAGCTTGGCGACCTGCTCGGAAATACCGTCGACCTTGACCAGATCCTCGACTGCCGCGCGGCTGACCGCCTTGGCAGTGCCGAAGGCCAGCAGCAGCGCGCGCTTGCGGCCGGGACCGATGCCGGCGATCTCGTCGAGCGGGCTCTTGACCAATTCCTTCTTGCGTCGCGCGCGGTGCGAACCGATGGCGAAGCGATGGACCTCGTCGCGCAGCCGCTGGACGAAATAGAGCACGGGATCGCGGACGGGCAGCGAAAACGAGTCCCTGCCTCTGACGAAGAAACGCTCGCGGCCGGCATCGCGGTCCTGGCCCTTGGCGATGCCGATGGCCGCCACGCGATCCTCGATGCCGAGGTCGGCGAGGATCTTGCGCACTGCGCTCATCTGGCCCTGGCCGCCATCGATCAGGATGACGTCGGGCCAGGCCGGGAAGCTGCCGGAGATGTCTTCCTCGATGTCGTCGCCTGCTCCACCGGCTGCCGCGTCGTCGGGAACGACATCGCCATGTTCCTTCAGCAGCCGCGAAAAGCGCCGTTCCATCACCTCGCGCATCATGCCGAAATCGTCACCGGGCGTGATCTCGGTCGAGCGGATGTTGAATTTGCGGTACTGGTTCTTCACAAACCCTTCCGGCCCGGCGACGACCATGGCGCCAACGGCGTTGGTGCCCATAATGTGCGAATTGTCATAGACCTCGATGCGCACCGGTGGCTTCGGCAGGCCGAAGGTCTCGGCAAAGCCGGCGAGCAGCCGGCCTTGCGTGGAGGTTTCGGCCAGCCGGCGGCCGAGCGCCTCGCGCGCATTCTGCAGCGCGTTGTCCGTCAAATCCTTCTTCTCGCCGCGCTGCGGCACCGAGATCGACACTTTACGGCCGGCGCGGGTGGACAGCGCTTCGGCCAGCAGTTCCTGATCCTGGACGCCTCGCGACAGCAGAATGTTCCGTGGCGTCGGCTTGTCGTCATAGAACTGCGCCAGGAACGAGCCCAGCACTTCCGCCCCCTCCAGTGCCGGATCGGCCTTGGGGAAATAGGCGCGGTTGCCCCAGTTCTGGCCGGTGCGGAAGAAAAACACCTGGATACAGACCTGGCCGCCCTCCTGATGGATAGCAAAGACATCGGCCTCATCGACCGTGGCCGGGTTGATGCCCTGATGGCTCTGCACATGGGACAGCGCTGCCAGCCGATCACGATAAATGGCGGCGCGCTCGAAATCGAGCTCCTGCGAGGCCTGCTGCATGGCGGCAGAGATTTCGGTCTTCACCTTCTGGCTGCGGCCGGACAGAAAATCCTTCGCCTCGCTGACCAGCTCGGCATAGTCGCCATGCGAGATTTCGCCGGTGCAGGGACCGGCACAGCGCTTGATCTGGTAGAGCAGGCACGGCCGGGTGCGGTTTTCGTAAAAGGAGTTGGTGCAGCTCCTGAGCAGGAACGCGCGCTGCAGCGAATTGATGGTGCGCCCGACCGCGCCGGCCGACGCAAAAGGTCCGAAATAGTCGCCCTTGCGCGAGCGCGCACCGCGATGCTTGTAGATGCCGGGCGAGACGTGATCGCCGGTCAACAGGATGTAAGGGAACGACTTGTCGTCCCGCATCAGCACATTGAAACGCGGCCGCAAGCGCTTGATGAGATTGGCCTCGAGCAGCAGCGCTTCGATTTCGGTGCGGGTGACGACGAACTCCATCGTCGATGTCTCGCGCACCATGCGGCCGATGCGGGCGGTGTGGAACCGGCCTTGCGCGTAGTTGGTCACCCGCTTCTTCAGGCTGCGCGCCTTGCCGACATAAAGCACGTCGCCGGCAGCGTTCATCATGCGGTAGACGCCGGGCGCATTGGGCAGCCGCTTGACCAATGTCTGGATGACCTCGGCGCCGACCATGCCGTCGGCGTCGCCGGCATGCGGCGCCCAGTCTATCGCTGTGAAGGCGACATCGGGCCCGGTGGCCTCGGGCTCGACGATCTCCTCGACCGCTTCATCCTCAAGGTCGATGTCGGGCGGCATATCGTCGGCGGCGCCGGCGCGCGTCTTGTGTTTCTGGTCTGCGGGACTCATTCCACCATGCCTGTCACATCCGGCGTCTGCCATGCAAGATGCTGGCCGCCGTCAAGCGCGATCATCTGGCCGGTCACCGAGCGCGCATCCCAGAGATAGCGAATGGTGGCGCCGAATTCGGCCAATTGCGGGCCGCGCTTCAGAATCAGGCCATCGACCTGCTTCTGGAAATCATCATCTTCCTGGCGCGCATTCTTCAGCGTTGGACCGGGACCGATGGCGTTGACGCGGATGCGCGGACCGAGCGCCTGTGCCAGCATTTCGGTCTGCGTCCACAAGGCCGACTTCGACAGCGCATAAGAGAAATAGCGCGGCGTCGGCCGCCAGACGCGCTGGTCGATGATGTTGACGATCAGCCCCTCCTGCCCTGGCGGCAAGGCGCGGGCGAAGTTTTGCGCCAACAGCGCCGGCGTCTTCACATGGATGGCGAAGTGAAGGTCCCATGCCGCCCAGTCGAAGTCCTCGACGCTATCGTCGACGAACAGCGACGCATTGTTGACAAGTAGCGTGACCGGGCCGAGCGCTGCCGCGGCGCGGCCGACGAGATCGCCAACCGCATCCATGTCGGTCAGATCGGCGGCTACCACGCCGGCGCGGGCGCCTCCGTCCCTGATGCTCGCAGCCAGCGCGTCGGCCTCGGCGGTCGAGCGGTTGGCGTGGATGGCGACGGCAAAACCGTGCGCGGCCAGATCCTCGACGATCGCCTTGCCGATCCGCTTCCCCCCGCCCGTCACCAGCGCCGTTCCGGCGGCTTCGATCATCTGTCAATCCTCAATCTGCGCCTCAATTCGGCTAGCGGCACATTGTGACGCGTCCAGGGGTTAAATGCCGTTTCCACCTGGGGCAGGAATGTGGCGAAACGGCTTTTTCGCCGCCGGCACCGCCCCGGATTCGGGTCGGCAGGACCGCAATATAGGACGCTGAACCCGTTGCACCAAGCCGAGTGCAGTGCAGCATCGCCTGCGTACTGACATTTCGCTGTTGCGAAGATGCAACGTCAAGCTTCGGCCTCATTCGTGCCGGGGAATGACCCATTTTCAGGTTCGCTGCCGCCGCATTTTGACACGACATTCGGAACCGTTGAGTGCCAGATCCGTTTCACCCCCCGGACGGGTTGATGGCGCTCAGGACAAACCAGCCTACGTGTCTTGTGGCTTAAGGAGTAAACAACAATGCAAACCAATCTCAAATTCGCGCCGCTCGCGGTTGCGCTCGGGCTCTTCGCCCTCAGCGGTACCGCTTTTGCTGCCGATGTCGTCTCGGAAGAGCCCCCGGCGCCGGCCCCGATCGCCGAGCTCCCCGTCGCTTCCTGGGCCGGCCCGTATGCCGGTCTCAGCGCCGGCTACGGCTTCAGCGGTCATGCCAAAGTCCAGGACGGCGGCCCCGACATCAAGACCAAGGGCTTTGTCGGCGGCGTTTTCGGCGGCTACCAGTGGCAGCAGGAAAACTTCGTGTACGGTGCTGAAGCCGATCTCGGCTACAATGGCGTCAAGGGTGACAGCGGCGGCGTCAATTCCAAGGGCGGCTTCGAAGGCTCGCTGCGCGCCCGTCTGGGTTACGCCGTGACCCCGGAAATCCTGCTCTACGGCACCGGCGGCGGCGCCCTGAAGAACCAGAAGGTCTCGGTCCCCGGCGACAGCGACAGCAACACCATGCTCGGCTGGACGGCCGGCGTCGGCACCGACATCAAGATCACCGACAATGTGTTCGGCCGTGTCGAGTACCGCTACACCGACTTCGGTTCCAAGAGCTTCGACAGTGTCGGCACCAAGGTCAAAGAGAGCGACAACCGCGTCACCTTCGGCGTCGGTATGAAGTTCTAACTGTCGTTCAAGCCACGACACGAGAAAGCCGGGCCTCGCGCCCGGCTTTTTTTGTTTCGCCCGTCAAGCCGGCACAGCCACCTTCAGCCCCGGAAACTTCTCATCGAAACGCGCTGCCCAGCGGGTCAGGCGACCGCGGCCCTTTTCCCATTTGCCGGCGAAGCGCAGAGAGAGGTAGCCGAGGCAGGCACGCAACGCCAGCTGGCCAAGCGTGATCTTCTTCGGCAGCTTCGGCGGATTGGCGTTGAGGAAATCGAGTGCGGCGGTGATCTTGGTCCACTGGCGATCGAGCCAGGGTTGATAGACCATCTCCTCCGGACGCGTGCGCCGCTCATAGACCATCGACAGCGCGCAGTCGCATATGCCGTCGGCCAGCGCCTCCAGCACTTCGGCCTCGAGGCGCTTGTCGGCATTGCGCGGCAACAACAGGCTCTTCGAAGCGCGGTTGAGATGCTGAGTGATCGCGCGGCTGTCATGGATCGAGCGGCCGTCGTCGAGCACCAGCACCGGAATCTTGCCGAGAGGATTGGCTGACATCAGTTCAGCAGGCTTGTCCTCGGTCTTGACCGGCACGAGCTCGACGGCAATGCCGGCATGGAGTGCTGCCATGCGCACCTTGGAACTGTAGGGGGATGAGGACGCGTAGAGCAGCTTCGGCATGATCGGTTCCCTGTTTTCGGACGGCCAGTGCATGTCGCTCAAAAATGCGATTCCGGTCTTGAGAACGACGCGCGTAAAACAAAGGTCTAGAGCGTGTCGCCTGAACCCCATCGAATGCGACCGCCTTAGTGTTGGCCGATCTTCCCTGAGGGAGCAACTGCCAGAAGGGCAAAACCAGGCGGCCAATCCGCCGACAATGAAATCGCCATGCATGTCTCACAGAAGTGGCGTCAATTTCGAGAGAACGACATGCATCAAACAAGACCTAAATCACAACAAAAAAGCTCCCGGGAATCTGCCAGTCGGCAAAGTTCCCGGGAGCTTTGAGATGGACCGCTGTTACTTCTTCTTGGCGGCTGGCTTTTTGGCCGGTGCAGCCTTCTTCACAGCGGCCGTCGACTTGGCGGCGGCGGCCTTCATCGGAGCCTTGGCGGCGGGTTTTGCCGCTGCCTTGGCTGCCGGCTTCTTGGCGGCGGGCTTGGCTGCTGCCTTCGCAGCAGGCTTCGCCACAGCCTTGGCGGCCGGCTTCTTGGCGGCGGGTTTCGCTGCTGCCTTGGCGGCGGGTTTTGCTACTGCCTTAGCTGCCGGCTTTGCCGCTGCCTTGGCAGCCGGCTTTGCCGCTGCCTTCGGTGCTGCCTTCTTTACTGCTGCAGGTTTCGCGGCTGCTTTCGGTGCCGCTTTCTTTGCCGGCGCTTTCGCCGCCGGCGCCTTCGTCGTGGTCTTTGCCATGCGATGCCCCTTGCGTTTGTGCCGATGGCCGTGAGTGACCCGGCGAGCTAATGCATATCTGACTCGTGCGTATCTAGCCAGCGAAGCATTACATAGAATTTTGCAGATTAAGTTTCGGTTACGCTGAGAGCATGGTCGCAATGATCGGCACAGAAATCGGCAAAGAATCTTCCCGCTTCGCAGCGAACTATTGCGAGAGAAATCTCTGATATCGCGACTCACACGATCTTCTCGTCAAGCTCACATTCTCTTGCAACGCCGTCGATCTCACGCGGTCATCGGCGGCCTATCGGATGGCAACAATCATCGCACCGCAGAGGCTGATCTTGCTTCATCCCCACGGTTGCAGGAACAGCACTAAACTAAACGCGAGCTTTTTACTCGTATATCGAAAGTGGTTGGATGGAAGCCAGGAAAGACAGCACTTGAAGGGACAGCCTGTTGTGTCGGACGTTTCCCAGACGAGAAGGGAGATCGCCAGCTTCGGCGCAAGAGATGCCTAACGGAAATGGGAAACGAAGATCGGGGAATCCTCCTTCCCAGGAAGCCGCGATCCCTTGGAAGCCAAGGGGTGCAGGCCCCTAAGCGCCAACCCGCTCGCGCACCTGTGGCCGGCGCGAAGGCTCGGCGTGGTGGAGGTGGGCGGCAAACGTATCCCACGGCGGCGCAATGCCGATCTGCATCAGGATCCGCCCGATCTCGCCGCGGTGATAGCCGCCATGCGTGACGACATGTGTCAGCATTTCCTGGCGTGACATCATCGCCCTGTCGCCGTCGGTGAAGGTGAAAGGCACAGGCTCTGACATGAGCTTTGGCGAGACGGCTTCGATATGGTCGAGATACCAACGATCCATCGCAGCGACACCAGCGCTCAATTCGGACGCATAGCCATGACGCGTGCCGGAAAGATGCGCGGCGAATATCTTCGATACGACAAGGTTGTGGTTGATGAGACGGGTCGCCGTGTGGCGCTGATCGACATGCTCCTGCTGGTCGAGGCCCGCAAGCTTCTGCAGCAATTCACCATTCGCCCAGGCTTGATAAACGAAGAGGCTGCGGAGCAAATCCAGCGCGTCCATGGTTTGTATCCTTTGCAAGAAATGTGAGTATATTATCTATATTCTTGGCTGCTGGAGCAGACATGTCTACTCGCATTGCAAAGCCGCGCTCACGCATGCGCAAGCAGCCGCGCCAGGCGCGTTCGAGAGCGACGGTCGAGGCGATCATCGAAGCCGGTGCTCATGTTCTAAGCGCGCTCGGCTGGGCCGGCTTCACCACCAACAAGGTGGCCGATGCGGCCGGCGTCAGCATCGGCTCGCTCTATCAATATTTTCCCGACAAGCTGTCGCTGGTCGAAGCAATTCGCCGGCGACATTTCGATCAGGTGCTGTCGGTGATCGCCGAATCAACAGAAGGCGACAAGCCGATCAAACGATTCGCGCAGGAGCTGGTGCGCGGCATGATCGATGCGCACAGCATCCATCCGACGCTGCATCAGGTGCTGCTCGACGAGGCGCCGGGCGATCGCGGCTCACGCGCCGCCCATGCCTCGTTCCAATCGCGCTATCTCGATCACTACACGACGGCGGTGGCGCAATATCGCAGGCGCAGAAAGGACAATGAGGCCGTGGCCCGTGTGCTGTCCTCGGCGGTCGAGGGCGTCATCCACAATGCCGCGCGGCGAGACACGCTCGACGCGCCGGAGCTGCAGAAGCAGTTGGTCGAACTGATCTGCGCTTACGTGTCTGGTGGGAAGGCGGTGTGAGGCAGCGGCAGCAGTTCGGAGATTGGCGAAACCGGAGCGACATCAGATCTCCCCCTTGCGGGAGATGGCAGGTTCAACGGCGGTTCTTATCCGACCTTAGCGCAGGACGCGGCAGCGGCCGTTGTAGACCATCCAGCGGTCGAAGCCCGAGACGCAGAATTCGACATTGTCGCCGATCGAGGCAAAACCCTGGCCTTCCTCGATCAAGTACCAGATGGTGCGGGCGCGGCCATCGGAAAGGCTGACGGTGGCGCCGCAATAGCGGCGGCCGATCGGCCATTCTTCGCTGGCCGGGAGATAGCGATGCTGGTGGATGCGCTGGAAATCTGTGATCGAAACATCCGGCAGATGCGGCACGTGATGCACCTGGTAGGAGAAGCGGCTGGAGATCTTGCTTAGCACCCAAGCCTCGCCGCAAACGCCGCTGTCCTCGTCGGAATAGACGGAAAGGTCGGCGGCCTGTGCTGGCTGGCCGAGGGGTGCGGCCAGCGGCGTGCAAAGCGAAATCAGGGCAGCAAGAGCGGATTTGGCAAAGCGAGTCATGGCAGCCTCTCAAAGGTCGACTGCGCCCACTTTGCGGATTCGGCGGCGCGCGGTCAAGCGGTCGCGCTGCCGATGGTTTCCCGCTCCGCAACCGGTTTTTCCGGTGCGAAGCTGCGAAACCACGTCCTGACCTTTGAAAAAGCTCGCCTTGCCCATTAGGAAAAGCGGCCTGCCCATGGCCGGCGGGCCGCCGAAACCCGGTTCAGCCTTGCTTGGCGGCGCCCTGCGGTATGGCGGCCGGGTCCATCCACATCGCTTCCCAGACGTGGCCGTCAGGATCGGCCAGGCTGCGATTGTACATGAAGCCATAATCCTGCTGGGCGTTGATGTCGGCGGCGCCGCCATTTTTAGCCGCCGCCTCGTTCATCGCATCGACCGCCGCGCGGCTGTCGCAGGACACGGCAAGCATGACCTCGCTCGAGGTGGCCGGTGGGATGGGGCGATCGGTGAACTGACGCCATTTGGCATGGGTGAGCAGCATGACGTTCATCGTTTCGCTCAGCACAATGCAGGCTGCGGTGTCGTCGGTGAAGTGCGGGTTGTTGTCGAAACCGAGAGCTTTGTAGAAGGCCATCGACGCAGCGAGGTCGGCGACGGGCAAGTTGACGAAGATCATACGGGGCATAGGGTCTCCTTGACAGTACACAGTTGAAACCGGACCGGCGTTGCGCCGGACCATCCTCCGATGCCTTCTCTCAAGGCACCGGTTTTGCTTTGCCGCGCAGCCTCTCGGTCTGCGCCTTGTGCATCGCTTCGACCTCTTCGATGAAGCCGAGCAAAACCTGCATCTCGGCCACCGAGTATTTCTCCAGCAATGCGTCGCCCGCCTCGGGGATCGGATGGTAGCAGCGCCGGACGAGTTCCTCGGTCTTCTTGCCCGCCGCGACCATGACCTTGCGCCTGTCATTGGGGTCCGGCTGGCGGCTGACGAAGCCGCGCTTTTCCAGCCGGTCAATCAACGTCGTAACCGCCGCCGGCGTGAGATTTGTCTCCCTCGCTACGACGTTTGCCGGCCGCGGGCCGTGACTGATCGCGCCGAGACAGCGGCGCTCGGCAGCGCTCAGCACATAGATTTCGGCAACGGTCCCATCGAACGTTTCAACGGCATCCTGCCAGCGCGACATCGCGAAGCCTATCGCGTTGACCAGTTCCTTTTTTTTCGATCTTGGCTTCGATTCGAAATCTAATAATTAGACATCTATCTATCTGATTCTGGGATTAGCGTCAACGCCAAGCCGATTAGATGTGCATCTCCATGGTTTCGGTTCGTTGAACACAGCTGAGCATTCGCGGATGGCGCCATCGTCAAAACTTCTAGCGACTTTGTGTCTTTGCCGCGGGCGTCGCCCGCTGCGAAGCGTCGCTACTCCCCGGCCAGCCATTCCAGCGACCAGTGCGCCGGCTTTTCGACCGCCAGCAATCTGTGCAGGACCGGCAGCACGATGCGCAGTTCGCGCTCCAGCGTGAAGGGCGGGTTGACCACCACCATGCCGCTGCCGTCGAGGCTTGGTTCACGCGATGCCGGCCGGATCTCGAACTCGATGTCGAGCAGTTTTGGAACGCCGGATTGCTTGAGCGCCTTGCGGAAGGCGATGATCGCTTTGCGGTCCTTGATCGGATACCACAGCGCGTAGATGCCACCCGGCCAGCGCCTGTGCGCTTTCTGCATTCCGTCGACCAGGCGGTCGAATTCGCCGGCTTCTTCGAACGGCGGATCGATCAGCACCAGGCCGCGCTTTTCCTTTGGCGGCAGATGCGCGCCAAGCGCCAGCCAGCCGTCGAGTTCGATCACCCTTGTCTGGAAATCGCCGGCAAACAGCGTCTTCAGCCTGGCAGCATCTGCGTCGTGCAATTCGATCGCCGACAACCGGTCCTGCTTTCGCATGAGGTACCTGGCGATCAATGGCGAGCCCGGATATTTCTTCACCCCGCCATCGGGATTGAGCGAACGCACCGCTTCAAGATAGGGGGCAAGCAGCGCAGCCGCCGATTTTTCGATCGGGGCGTGGATGAGGCGGCCGATGCCGCCTTGCCATTCGCCGGTCTTTTGCGCTTCCGCCGACGAAAGATCGTAGCGGCCAATGCCGGCATGAGTGTCGACGACACGGAACGCCTTGTCCTTCTGCTTCAGATAGTCGAGCAGAAGGCTGAGCACGACATGCTTGACGACGTCGGCGAAATTGCCGGCGTGATAGGCGTGACGGTAGTTCATGACGCGCTCATGTCGAGGAGCCTCTGCCCCAACGCGGCGGTGGCGGCTTCGAGTTCGGGTTCTCCGGCCGGCGACCGCCGAAAGCCAGAGCAAGCAGGAAGCCGATCAGGCCGACTGCCATCAGCCCATAGCCGACCGGCCGTGCGCGTTGATCGATCTCACCGGCGCCGGAGCGCAGTATCAGATCCACCGCGCGTATCGGGATATCGTCGGCGTCGCCCGGGCCGGCGGTGAAGAGATAGGCGCCGGGACTGACGGTTTCTATCACGCCGGCCTCGTCGCGAAAGATCTTGTCGGGCAGTTGCGGGCTGACCTGGCGCGGATTGTCGGCGTGGTTGAATTGCAGCGTCGAGGCAAGCACCGTGCGGCCGGCTGTGGCGGCGGTCAGCGTCAGCACAGTGCGCTGCTGCGAGACAATGCGCTCGGCCTTTGCCGTCAGGTCGACCAACACTCTGACCGGCGCGTCGCCAGCTTTCAGCGTCACCGTTACAGGCCTAAACCGTCCCTGGTCGTAGACGCGCCAGGCGCCGATCTCGTGGCCGGAAAAATTGCTCACCGCCCAGGGATAGACGAAGCCAATGGCGGCGCCGGCAAGCAGTATCAGGACAAACAGAAAGCGCATTGAGGAGATCCGGGTGTTCGACAGATTGCCAATAACGCCCCGAAGGCCAAAAAGCGATGGCTGACGCAGCGGAGCCACCTTTGTGGAGTCCGTTGGCGGCACGCAAGCCATGTGGCACTTATGGCGAATGAAGCCTTCCGCAGAAGCATCGACTCGTCTTTTCCAACCGATGCCGGTGGCTCATGCCCAATAGCACCGTGCTGATCACCGGTGCCCGCGCGCCGGTGGCGCTGCACCTGGCGCGGCTGTTGCATGGCGCCGGGCGCCGGGTGATCCTGGCCGACAGCCCGGCCCGGCCGATCGCCGCAGCGAGCACGGCCTGCGCCGCCTACCATCGCCTGCCGCCGCCGCGCTTTGCCGCCGGCGCCTATGCCAAGGCGGTGGAAGCGCTTGTCCGTGCGGAGGGCATCGAACTCGTTATCCCGACCTGCGAGGAAGTCTTTTATCTCGGTCGTTTCTGGCAGCACCGCGCCATGCCGGCCCGCCTCTTCGCACCCGAGATGGCGATGCTCGCCCGCGTTCACGACAAGCATGCCTTCATCCGGCTGGCGCAGAGCCTTGGGCTCGACGTGCCGGAAACGATACTGCTGCAAAGCGAGGCCGATCTCGACGGCGTTCGTGGCCAATCGCGCGAATTGGTGTTCAAACCTGTGTGGTCACGTTTTGCCCGTGACGTACTGCTGCGGCCATCGCCGGACGAACTCGACGCCGTCCGCCCCTCGCCCGCCGCTCCTTGGGTGGCGCAGCGCTACATCGCAGGTGAAGAGATCAGCGCCTATGCGGTGGCGGTCGAGGGTGAACTCAAAGCGCTGGCGCTCTACAGTTCGCTCTATCGCGCCGGCATGGGCGCCGGCATCTGTTTCGAGCCAGTCGGGGATGCGGCTGCCCGGCGCTTCGTCGAAACCTTCGTCGCCGGCGCCGGCTGGACCGGCCAGATCTCCTTCGACCTGATGCGCGAGAATAACGGCACGGTGCTGCCACTGGAGTGCAATCCGCGCGCCGTGAGCGGCCTGCACTTCTTTCGCGATCCGCGGCGCTTCGCCGACGCGGTCCTGGAGGATGGCGCCGAGGTGAAGCCCGACGTGACGGCGCCGCAGACGGTGAGGCTTGCGATGTGGATCTACGGGATGCCGGCGGCACTGCGCTCCGGTGGTCTCGGCAGCTTTCGCCAGGCGATGCACGATGCCGATGAGCTGCTCGACTGGCCGGGCGACCCCGCGCCGAAGCGGGCGCAGTGGCGCACGCTGGCCGAGATCGCCGGCACAGCACTGCGCCAGCGCATCAGCCTTCAGGCTGCGTCGACGCGCGATATCGAGTGGAATGGGCCGGAGCAGGACTGAATAGAGCGCTTTCCTACAGCTCGATCTGGTACACCCTCGGCTCTGCCGCCGCCGGTGGCATCTTGCCGTCGATGATCGCCGCTATGTCGCGGCGCAGGAAATCCAGCGGGCCGATCGCCGGCTGAACCTGCGGCGATATACGGGCGTTGTCGCTGGCCGATTTCAGCACACGGCGATCCTGCTGCAGGGCAAAGGCAAAGAGCGGCCGGAAAGCAAGCGCCTTGAGTTCGCCGAACAGGCCCTGTCGCGGGCCGATCAGCCAGCCGACGCCTTCGACGGTCCGTTCGTCCGCCTGACGCAAATGGAAAGTGGTCGCCAGCGCCAAGCCGCCCTTGCCCCAATATTCGAGTTCGACGATGCCGGGATGGCGGTAGCGGCCGATGGTCTTGGCGCGCTCGCCTTCCAGCAGCCGGCTGACCAGCCCCTGTTGGCGGTCCTCGCCGGTGTAGCAGCTTTCGACCCAGCCCTTGCCGCCGGTCACCTCGACGCGCACGAGATGGCGCTTTGCGGTCAGGCCGCGCAGCACACCCTTGTGGGTGAAGTGGGTGTGAGTGGCGTCGAGAATGTTCTCGGCGGCGTCGAGCACCGTCGATCGCGCCGAGCTTCGCACCCGCTTCACGACGACATCCTTGCCTTGCATGCAATGGAGATAGGGCTCGCCCTCAGGCGTGCCTGCCGAGACGAAGACGACGCCGTCGCGCTCGATCGCGCTGTAGCGGCGGACACGGTAATGCGGGACGTCGCCGACATGGCCGGGAATGGCGGTGCAGCGCCCTTCCCCATTGTAGCGCCAGCCATGATAGGGACATTCGATCTCGCCGCTGATGACCTTGCCGGTCGAGAGTTCGACCAGGCGGTGAGCGCAGCGGTCGAAGAGGGCTGCAATCCCCTGCGCCGAGCGGAACAGCACCAGCGGCGCGCCGTCGAATAGGATGCGCTTCGGCTTGGCTTTGATGTCGGCAGACCGCATCACCGCCTGCCAATAGTCTTTGTCTTTTTGCTGCCGGGCTTCGCTCAAAGTTCAAATCTCCTGAGCAGGGGAACGCCGATCTTCGCGAGCACAAATTCCATGATACGCACTGCAGCGCGCTGGCGGCGCCGAAGATGGCCGGCATAGACGGCGTTGTACTCCACCGTTGCCACGGCGCCACGCAAGCGTTTGAAGGCGGCGGCACCGGCGCTCATGTTGAACAACAGGCCGTGCGCCATCGCATGGTCCTGCGCAATCGCCATCATCATGCGGTAGAGCCCTTCGCTCACTGGAAGACTTGTGTCGTAGCCAACGATTGGCTGCGTCAATGTCCTGCCGTTCTGAGACAAAGCGGCGACGGCGACCAGTTCACCGCCGGGACGACGCAGGCCTGCCAGTTGCAGGATGCCGCGACGGTGCGTCTCGCCGATATAGCGGGCGGTGTAGTGCGGGTTGAGTGGCGTATATTTGTCGAGATAGAGCATCCGGTAGAGCGCTTCGGCGCGCGCATAGTCGGCCTCGGTGAAGTCGCCATTGCCGACCCGCTCGAACGGCGTCGTGCGCAGCCGCTTGCGGTCGCGCTTCATGTCGTTGGTCATGGCCGAACCGCGCCCGGCGAAGATGTAGATTTGCCGCGCCGCCAGCATTCGAAAACCCTCCGCCTTCAGCGCTGCGATTGTCGAGGGATCGGCGATCTCGTTCAGGGAGCGGATGAGAACAGCGCGATCGGGAAAACGCGCCGTGAGATCGTCGCGGATCGCAGCGACCGCGTTGCGATCGAGCAGCGGCACCGGATTGGTCGAATAGAGCCAGTTGTTGACCTGAACCTGATGGTCGAGGCCGCTCATCCTGACCAGCGGCGCGCACAGGCCAATCAACATGCGGATCGCTCTTTGCAGCATGGGCGACGAGACGAAATTGCGGGTCTCGTCGATGGCGTAGTCGATATAGGCGCTGGACGGGCAGCAGACATAGCAGTTCGGCGCTTCGCTTCTGTCGTTCAGCGTCAGTGGAAAGAAGCGGCCAGCGATCTCGAGGGCCTCGACGGCGACCGTCAGATTTCGCACGAGGTCGCGCACCGGCACCTCGTTGAATAGCTGAACGAAGGCTTCGACCTCACGCGGGTTGTTTTCAACCTGGTCCAGTTGAGCGACTGGCAATGCGGCAGGCCGATTCACGTCCTCCTCCCCAGTCGGCATTCTACACGGCGCAGTTTACGGCTGGTCTCCAGCGGCAGGCTCTTGCGCAGGAGGCTGACTCTCACCGTCGCCTGGCGCGCGGCCAGTAGCGTTCGCACGGCTGCATGCGCGGCAGTGGCGGCTTCGTCGGCGAGCTCGGGCGCAAGGCTAAGTTCGATGACGTCGGCAGCGGTCTGGACCAGGCGGAAATCGTCGATGCGCCGGTCGGCCTTGAGCACCGCATTGCGTAGTATGTCGGGCGTGACGAGGAGCTGCCCGTGCGGCGAGGCGAGCCGGAAAGCGTCGTCCATGCGGCCGACGATCTCGTCCAGCGTGCGCAGCGGCGAGCCGCAGCGGCATGGCTTTTCGGACAGCCGCAGCAGATCGTTCATCCGGTAGCGCGCCATGATCTGGGTCCGGCGGCGAAAGGCGGTGATCAGCGGCATGACCAGGCCGTCGCCGGCCGGTTCGAACTCGAAGAACACCGAATCCTCGGCCAGATGCAGCCCGCCCTGGCGGCAGGTGACGGCGAACAGCCCTTCCGTCGCCATGTAGATCTGGTCGAGCTGACGACCAAAGAATGCCTCGATGACCGGCCGATCAACCGGGTCGAGCGTTTCGGCGGCGCTGAAAACACGCTGCGGCTTCAGTCGAAAGCCCTCGGCCGCGAAGTGCCGCAGTATCTTCGGTGGCGCGATGATCACCGTCGGCGCGAAACCTTCGAGGGCGGCGCGCCAGCTCTCCGGCCCGCGCATCAGGTCGAAGAAGCCGAGGTCGATGCGCCGCGATTTGCGCGCGCTGTCGTAGAGCCCGGTGTTTTGCGGCAGGATCACCGCCGCGCGCTGCCGGCGCCAGACGAGATCGGGCACGGTCTTGGCCAGGATCGTGCCCAGCCAGCGGTATTTTTCCGCTTCGGAAATGACGAACAGACCGCGATTGCCCGACGTGCCGGTGCTGGCGCCGACAGTCAACTCGCCGATCCGGCCATCGACTGCCTGCGCCTTCCAGGCCTCGGCCGCCGAGACGCCATGAATGTTGAAGCGGTCGAAATTGCCCATCACCGTCGCCTTGTCGGTCACCGGCAGGTCGCCGAGAAGACGTGGCGCCTTGCCGTAGAACGGCGCACGCGGCAGGTCGCGGCCGAGAAAGCGGCGCAAGGCATGACCTTGCCAGCGTTCGAAATTCTCGCGGCTCTTGCGCGAGAGCCATTGCGTCAGCGCAAACGAGCGGATCGCTTCGGCCGGCCCGTTCATGCGCCCTCTCCGGCAAGATCATACGCCGTCAACGCCGGATCATGGCAAAGCACGACCTCGCCCCCGGTCGCCATAAACCGGCGCAGCGTTGCGCTGGTCGGCTCAAGCGCAGTGGCGTCCTCGGCCAGCAGAGTAGCCGGCAGACCGGGCGTCCGGTTTTCCACCAATGCTCTGATCAGCCATTCGGCATCGACGGCGTAGAGCAGCGGCCGCTCCAGATTGGGGAACAAAAGGCCGAACTGGCCATCGGCATGGCCGGGCAGATCGACTGCGACGACGCTGCCGTCGCCGAACAGATCGGCGCCGCCTGGCACGCCGCCGCGAGGTTCGATCCGCCGCTTCGACGACAGCCCGTCGAGCCGGACCTCGAAGTCAGACGGGAACAGTTCCTTGAAGACGCCATGGCGCAGATTCTGCCGGGAAGTCTTGGCCTTCGCCCGCGCCCAGGCGGTGTCATTGGCGATAAGCCGAGCGTTGGGAAACAGCGACAGGCCCGACATGTGGTCGGCATGGAAATGCGTGACAATGACGGTGCGCACGTCCTGCGGCGAGAGGCCGAAGCGCACCAGTACCGCGAGCGGCTGCTCGGCTTCGTTGAGCTGGGGCCGGAGGATCGCACTGTAAAGACGCAACGCCGTGCTGCGCTCGCTGCCTTGTGTCACATGCGGCGTGTAGCCGGTATCGATCAGTACGGGGCCGGCCTGCGGATGCATGATCAGGCCGTAGCGGACACGTAGCCTGACCTTCGCCCAGCTGCCGCCGCGCAGGATCAGGCGCTCGACTGCGCCGACAGAGGCGCTGTTGGCGAAGACGATCTTCACGCAGCCTCCCTGCTTTCCGTCGCCTTGCCGAATGTGCGATCGAGCCCTTCCTCGAACGACACTTTCGGCGCCCAGCCGAGGATGCGGCCTGCCTTGGAAAGATCGAGGCTCTGCGCATAGGCGAACAGGCCAAGACCGTAGCGCGTCACCGGCGGTTCCGGGCGGCCGGGCAATATATTCGCTACCGTCTCCGCTATCCCGGCCGCCAGCATGGCGGGCCAGAGCGGCATTCTGCGCCAGCGCGGCTGCACGCCGGCGCGGGCGCAGGCCGCCTCGGCAATGCGGCGCACCGGCACCACTTCGCCGCCGGAGATGTTGAATATCTGTCCCTCGGCAGCGCTGCCAGCGGAGAGCGCGGCAAGCACCGCATCGACGACATCCTCAATATAAGTGAGATCGATGCGCGCCTTGCCGTCGCGAAACAGCGGCAGCGGGCGCTGCCGCGCCACCTGCAGCAGACGCGGCAGCAGCGTGCGGTCGCCGGGACCGTAGAGGCCGCGCGGCCGCAGCACCACCGGGCTGATCTCAGGCGCCGCCAGCACGATCTCCTCGGCCTGCCGCTTGGTGCGGGCATAGTGGTTGACCGGAGGGGGCAAGGCCGCATTCTCGGAAACTCCGAGCTGGTCGCGATAGGCGAAACAGACCGTCGGGCTGGAGATATGGACGAAGCGGCGCACGCCTTGCCCGCGCGCGAAATCGCTGAGGTTGCGGGTAGCTGTGACATTTGCCGTCTGGAAATCCGCCAACCTGCCGAAGGGCGCGGAAAGTGCCGCGCAGTGGATGATCGCATCGACGCCGTCGAGAGCGCGCGCGGCAGCTGCATCGAATGGTTGAGACAAATCGAGCCGAACGACCCGATGACCAGCGGCTTCGAGCGCCGCGCAGCGTTTGGCGTCCCTGCCAAGACCCAGCGCCGGTGTACCCAGTGCCGCCAGCCGCGCCATGATATGCGCGCCGAGGAAGCCGCTGGCGCCGGTGACGAGGACGCGTCCCACGGTCATGCTTCCAGCGCCATGCCGCCGAACGACACGCCGGCCGAGGTGCCGAGGAACAGCACCTTGGCGCCCGGCACAATGCGTTGTTCGCGGCGCGCGACGTCGAGCGCAAACGGGATGGAAGCGGCGATCTGATTGCCGTAGCGCGCCGCGATGTCGACGAGCTTTTCCCTGGCGAAGCCGGTCTGACGCGCCATGTGGGCGAGCGCCAAAGGGCTCGCCTGATGCGGCACGACGAGGTCAACATCGTCGTGCCGCCAGCCGGCGCGATCGAGCAACTCCGCTACAAAGCCGTTGAAATGGCGTGACGTGACGCGAAACAGTTCCTTACCCTCCATGTGGAACAGGCTGTGGCGGGCAAATTCCTCAGGCTCACGATGAAAGTCGAACCGGGTGCCGCCGGAGCCGATGCTGCAGGCCTCATAGGCGGAAGGGTAGGTGCGCATCAGGTTGGCCGCGACTCGACCCTCGGCAGGGGCTGCCTGCTGCAGCACGGCGGCCGCCGCGCCATCGCCGAAGAGGGCAGCAATTTCCGGCTGGTCCTGCCACGGCAGGGCGCGCGAGGCGATTTCAGACGAGAACACCAGCGCCGTCCGGCATTGCCCGGCCTCGATCAGGCGCGACGCGGTCTCGAAGGCTGTGAGGAAGCCGAGGCAGGTGCTGTTGACGTCGAAGGCGGCCGCCGACCCATCGGCAAGGCCGAGGCGCTGCATGACCAGCGGAGCCGTCGATGGCAACGGCTGATAAGGCACGCCGCAACCGCCGATGACCAGATCGACACTGCCTGCCTCAAGTTCGGCATCGGCAAGCGCCAGACGGGCTGCGGCACAAGCAAGGTCGACCTGCGATTCGGCCTCGCAGACATAGCGTTCGATGATGCCGGTCGCGGCCTCGAAATGTCCATCGCCAAACCCCAGCCGCGCATCGAGGGCGCGCGACGTCACGCATCGAGCCGGCACGGCCCGCCCCGTTCCGATGATCCTGATCCGCATTCTCAGCCCGCCGCTTGAGTTGCGCTTTTCGCAATCCTTAGATCGGATCGTTCGGCGATAACAGCGTCGTTTTCAAGACGCGCCGGCAAAGCGCTTACGCCTTGCGTTCCCAGCGCCGGTCGGGCGTCTGCTGCCAGTAGGTGACCGCGTGGCCCGCTTCTTTCAACACCTTCCAATGCGTCCGCGCGCTTTCGACCTGGGCCGCGTCATGGCCGTCGAACAGGAACACGGCGCGTTCGTAGCCGGCGAGATCGGCGGGTGCGGCGCCATCGACGAGGAAGCGTATCTGCGCCTGGTTGGGGTTGGCGTCGCTCGTGGTGAGCAGGATTGGCTGTTCGGCCGGATGGGCTTCACGGTCGGTCGCGTGCGCGAGGAACGAATCGTCCCTGAATGTCCACAGATGCAGGTCGAGCGCATCGCGCCGCTCCTCGGTCCCGGTCTGCACCACGGCGCGCCAGCCGCGATCGACGCTGCGCTCCAGCAGGCCGGGAAGCGCATCCTCCAGCGTCGATTCGGTCAGGTGGTAGAACAGGACATCGGCCATTCCCTGCCTTATCCCTCGTAATTGTCGCGCACCAGCCGGTCGAGCAGCCTGACGCCGAAACCCGAGCCCCAGGACTGGTTGATCTCGCTCGGCGGAGAGCCCATCGCGGTGCCGGCGATGTCGAGATGCGCCCACGGCGTTTCCTTGACGAAGCGCTGCAGGAACTGCGCGGCGATGATGGCGCCGCCATAGCGGCCGCCGATGTTCTTCATGTCGGCGTTCTTGGAATCGATCAGCTTGTCGTATTCGGGCCCAAGCGGCATGCGCCACAGCCGCTCCTGACTCGCCTGGCCGGCCGCCGTCAACCTGTCCGAAAGTTCGTCATTGTTGGAGAACAGGCCGGCATAATGCTGGCCGAGCGCGACCATGATGGCGCCGGTCAGCGTCGCCAGATTGACCATGAATTTCGGCTGGAAGCGGTCGTTGCAATACCACAGCGCGTCGGCCAGAACGAGGCGTCCTTCGGCATCGGTGTTGAGGACCTCGATGGTCTGACCCGACATCGAGGTGACGATGTCGCCGGGGCGCTGGGCGTGGCCGTCGACGGCATTTTCCACCAGCCCGACGATGCCGACGACATTGGCCTTGGCCTTTCGCGCGGCCAGCGCCTGGATGAGCCCGATGACGGCCGCGGCACCGCCCATGTCGCCCTTCATGTCTTCCATGCCGGAGGCCGGCTTCATAGAATTGCCGCCGGTGTCGAAGGTGACGCCCTTGCCGACGAAGGCGACCGGTGCGTCCTTGGCCTTGCCGCCCTTCCATTGCATGACAGCCATCCGGGCGCCGCGCGGCGAACCCTGCGCGACACCGAGGAGCGAGCCCATGCCGAGCTTCTTCATTTCCTTCTCGGTGAGGATCTCGACCTCGACGCCGAGCGCTTCCAGTTCCTTGGCGCGGGCGGCGAATTCGATCGGGCCGAGCGTATTGGCCGGTTCGTTGACAAGGTCGCGCGCCAGAAGCACGCCGTCGATGACCGCAACCTCGTCGGCGAAGGCCTTTTTCGCCGCGGCAGGATCGGCGGTGTGGATGGTCACCTTGACCGGTTTCTTCGGCTCGGCATTGTCCTTGTCTTTCCTGGTCTTGTATTTGTCGAAGGAGTAGCTGCGAAGAATGATGCCGGCGGCAAGGTTCGCCGCTTGCCTGCCGCCAATCTTTGCGCCCGGCACATCGAGGATGACGGCCACCTCCGCTGCCTTGCGCAGGGACGCGGCGATGGTGCCGCCAAGCTTCAGCCAGGCAAAGTCATCGAGGCCGGCGACCTTGCCGGCGCCGACCGCCACCAGTCGGTCGAGCGATGTTCCCTGCGGCGCCAGCACTTCGACGACACCGGCGAATTTTCCGGAAAACTCCGCCACCGGAAACGCCCGCGCCAGCGTTCCTGAGGGGTCGCAGGCCTTTGCCGGTTCGCCAAGACCACCATCGTCGGCCGCCAGCACGATGATGCTGCCCTTTTTGGGTGCGGCAAATTTGGCGAAGGCGATCAATGGTCTCAAAGTCATCAGGTCCTGCTTTCGGGAAACGGCTCAGATTTTCAGGAAAAATGCATTCTCAGGGAAGATGCGCGACATTTGGTCGTTTTCCTTGATTTGGCAAGACTTTGCCGGAATCAGGGATCATATGCGCAGCGGAATCGATAACGATTCGTCGCGGCACGGCTCCGCTTTCCTGCCGCAACCTGTTGTTAACCATTGATGTTCTCCCTTTCTTATTCATTGCCGCCGACACTCCGGCCTGCGGAACGGGCGATGTGGGACGGAGAATCGGATCGAACCGCCTGAAAGAAATGGCCAAACGCACCCAGTTGTACAGCCGCAGCCGGACGACTACCTTGTCGGCGGGCATGATGCCGTTCGGCAAATCGAGAAAAGCCTTACATGAAGGTCGTTGAACGCTACATCATGCGTCGCGCACTGGCGGTGTTTCTCGCTGCGCTGATCTGGACGCTGGCCATTGTCTGGACGACGCAGGTGCTTGCCCGCATCGACCTGGTCACCGACAGTGGCCAATCGGCGCTCACTTTTTTCGAGGTCGCGGGCCTCATCATCCCCACCATCATCCCGATCGTGGTGCCATTCGCCCTGGTGGTGGCGGTGGCCCAGACGCTCAGCGTCATGAACTCCGATTCGGAATTGGCCGTCATCAACGCCGCCGGCGCCTCGCGCTGGACGATTGTGCGGCCGGTCCTGCTGATCGCGCTGGCGGCCAGCGTCTTTTCCTTCGCGGTCGACAATGGCGTCGAACCCTATGCCAGGCAGAAGAACCGCCAGCTGATAGCATCCTCGCGCGCCGATCTCTTGTCGCTGATCATCCAGGAAGGCACGTTCCGCAAGATCGACGACGGGCTGTTCCTGCAGATAGGCGAGCGGCTGCCGGACAACCGGCTCGGCGGCATCTTCGTGGCCGATTCGCGCGAGGAAGGCGCCAATCTGATCTATTATGCCAAGAGCGGCAGCGTCGTCGAAAAGGGTGACGAGAAGGTGCTGATGATGAATGACGGCGTCATTCATCGCAAGACGCTGACCGGCGACCTGTCGGTCATTCGCTTCACGTCCTACGCCTTCGACCTTTCCGCCTTCATGTCGGCGGCGAACGATATCATGCTCCTGCCCAAGGACCGAACGACGCAATACCTGCTCAACCCGGATCCGAACGACAAGATCTTCCAGCGCAGGCCCGGTGCCTACAAGGCCGAGCTCGACCAGCGCTTTTCCGAATGGTCCTATTCGCTGGTGTTCGCGCTGATCGCGCTGGCCGTGGCAGGCGATGCGCGCTCACACCGCGAGGCGCGCATCCACCCGCTGATCACAGCCATCGCCATTGCGCTGTTCGTGCGCTGGCTGGGCTTCTTTGCCGCCGGCAAGGCCGACAAGATCCCGCAATACGCCTATATGGTCTATGGCGTGCCGGTCATCGCCTCGGCGGTCGCCATCTGGTTCATCGTCACCTCGCGAAGCATGGAACTGCCCGGCAGCTGGGCCGACTGGATGACGAATTTCGCCGGCCGCGTCAGCGATGGCTGGACGGCGCTCAAGCTGCGCCTCAATCGGCGCTACACATCCGGCCAGGGAGCCTGACGATGGGCTGGACCCTGGGCCGCTACTTCTTCTTTCGCTACGTGTCGATCACGATCTGGTTCTTCATCGGCCTTCTGGCGCTGGTGTTCCTGATCGACTTCACCGAGCTGTCCGGCCGCATCACCGGCCTGCCGGGCTTCACCTACGGCACGGCGGTCGCCATCTCGGCGCTGAGGATGCCGATGATCATGCTGCAGACGGTGCCGTTCGTCGGCCTGTTCTCGGCGATGGCGACGCTGGTCTCGCTCAACCGAAAATACGAGCTGGTGATTGCGCGCTCGGCCGGAGTGTCGGCCTGGCAGTTTCTGTTGCCCTGCTGCATCGGTGCGCTGTTATTCGGCATATTGTCGGTCGGCGTGCTCAATCCGATCGCCGCGCATGGCTTCTCATGGTCGGAGCAGATGGAAAACCAGCTGCGATCCGGCAATTCGAACGCGGTGGCGGCCGATGCCACGCCGTGGATCCGCCAGAAAACCAACTCCGGCGATACCATCATCGGCGCCCGCGCCATCCTGAACCAGGGCCTGGAAATGGCCGACACCGTGTTCTTCGTCCTCGATCCGCAGGGCAATATCGTCGAGCGCAAGGACGCCGCCCGGGCCTTTCTGCGCGACGGCTACTGGGAATTGCAGGACGTCAAGGTGTTCAAGGACGGCAACATCCGTTCCGAAACGACCGACCAGTTGCCGACCAACCTCAAGCCGGAATTCGTGCAGGAACGGCTGGCGCGCCCCGAAACCATCCCGTTTTACGACCTTCCCGGCAAGATTGAGGTTGCCCGCTCCTTCGGCCTCAAGGCAAATGCCTTCGCCATGCAGTTCGATTCGCTGGTGGCGTTACCGTTCCTGCTTGTGGCCATGACGCTGATTGCGGCAACAGTTTCAATGCGATTTGCGAGGATGGGGCAGTCGGCAACGATGATTCTGGGTGGCGTCCTCGCCGGCTTTCTGCTTTATGTCGTTTCGGTATTGGTCAAGGCATTCGGCGTTGCGGGATTCGTGCCCACAGCCGTGGCTGCATGGGTTCCGGTTGTCGTGGCTATGTTCTTTGGGGTGACATTCCTGCTATACAAGGAAGACGGCTAGTGAGGGAGGCGGCTTTGCGCAGCCATAGGCAGGCCGGTTTGGCGCGCCTCTATTCGGCGAGCGCCTTGGCATGCCTGCTCGCCTGCGGCGTGCTGACGGGCCCTGCGCTGGCGCAGGACGTTACCGACGTGGCAAGGAAGGTTCCCTCCGGCTCCCAGATGCTGCTGGCGGCCGACACGCTCGTCTATAACAACGACAACCAGACGGTCACCGCCATCGGCGGCGTCCAGATCGACTATGGCGGCAACAAGCTCGTCGCCCAGCGCGTCGTCTATGATCGAAACACCAAGCGGCTGGTTGCCAGCGGCAATGTCGAGATCGTCAACAGCGACGGCACCAAGATCAACTCGCAGCATATCGACATTACCGACGATTTCGCTGACGGTTTCGTCAATGCGCTGCGCGTCGAAACGCCCGAAAAAGCCTATTTCGCCGCCGAAAGCGCCGAGCGCATGGGCGGCGTGCTGACAACGTTCCACAACGGCGTCTATACGGCCTGCGAGCCTTGCGAAGACAAGCCGGACAAGGCGCCGACCTGGCGGATCAAAGCCAGGAAGATCATCTGGAACGGCGAAAAGAAAACGGTTCGCTTCGAGAACGCGAATTTCGAATTCTTCGGTTTCCCGCTGGCTTATCTGCCGGCGTTCGAGATCGCCGACCCTACGGTCAAGCGCAAAAGCGGTTTCCTGATCCCCAGCATCGGCTACAACAACCGTCTCGGCGTCGGCGTCAAAGTCCCCTACTATTTTGCCCTGTCGCCGACCTACGACCTCACCGTTACCGGCAGCGGCTACACCAAGCAGGGTTTCCTCGGCGAGGCCGAGTGGCGCCAGCGCTTCAACAATGGCCAATACACGCTGAAGCTTGCCGGAATCAACCAGCAGGACCCTGGCGCTTTCCGTGATTTCGCGGCTTTCCCCGGCGGCTACAATGTCAATTCGGGGCCAGCAGGCGATCCGAACAAGTTCCGCGGCATGATGGGCACCAAGGGCCAGTTCGCCATCAATCCGCGCTGGGACTTCGGCTGGGATATCCTGCTGCAGACCGACAAGAATTTTTCGCGTACCTATACGATCGAAGGCTACAACGACGCCGTGCATCAATCGTCGGTCTACCTGACCGGCCTAAACGACCGCAATTATTTCGATGTGCGCGCCATGCGCTTCCAGGTTCAGGAGAACACACCGGACGGCAACGTCGCATCGCGCAGCGACAAGCAGCCCTGGGTGTTGCCGTCGCTCGATTATGCCTACATCCCCGACATGTCGGTGGCCGGCGGCCAGCTGTCGTTCAACGTCAATGCGCGCATCATCCGCCGCGACGATCTCGATCAGGCCTATTTTACCCCCTATGTGCCGGGCTCAGGCGTCCAGCGCGTGCGCGGCATCGAGGGCGAATCCGGTCGCCTCACCGCCGAGGCCGAATGGAAGCGTACCTTCACCACGGACGGCGGATTGCAGTTGACGCCCCTTCTGGCTCTGCAGGGCGACGTCGACTATCTCAACGCTTCTTCGGCTTCGCTGACTGCGGTAAACCAGATGGCAACGAATGTCGGTGCCGCCGACGACATGCGGTCTTCCTTCGCCCGGTACATGGCGACCGCCGGACTTGAAATGCGCTGGCCGGTGCTGTTCTCGATGACCGGCTCCAGCCATATCGTCGAGCCGATGGCGCAGGTCTTCATGCGCCCGAATGAGCAGTATGTCGGCGGGCTCGCCGTTCCCAACGAGGATGCACAGAGCTTCGTCTTCGACGCCACGACGCTGTTCGAGCGCGACAAGTTCTCCGGCTACGACCGCGTCGAAGGCGGCAGCCGCGCCAATGTCGGGTTCCGCTATTCCGGCGCCTACGACAATGGCTGGGGCACCAACGCGATCTTCGGCCAATCCTACCAGTTGGGCGGGCGCAACTCCTTCGATTCACCGGATCTGGTCAATGCGGGCGCCGATTCCGGCTTGGAGACTTCGACCTCCGACTATGTCGGCCTTGTCGGCTTCAGCAGCCCGAGCGGCTTCTCCGGTTCGCTCAGCGGCCGCTTCGACGAGCAGACCTTCGAAGTTCGCCGTGCCGAGGTGAAGGCCGCCTATTCCGGGCTGCCGGTTTCGCTGAGCGCCAAATACGCCTTCATCCAGGCGCAGCCGCTCTATGGTTTCACCACCGACCGCCACGAAGTCACGCTCGGCGCCTCGACACACCTGGCCGAAAACTGGCGCGTCTTCGGCACCGGCACCTACGACCTGCAACAAAGCGTGCTGGTCAAGGACGGCGTCGGCTTTGCCTACAATGATTCCTGCTTCACCTACCTGATGACGTACTCGGAATCACGCGACATCAACACCAAGGAAGTGTCGCAGAATGTCGGCTTCAACCTGTCGTTCCGCACGCTCGGCGATTTCGGCTCGTCCCAAAGCTCGATCGACTCCATCCAGTAGAGCCGGCTGACGACATCGTTTTGCCGCACAAAGCGGGCACGGATTTCGCCAATATCGGGCTGGAATCGGCCAAAACCGGGCTAGAATTGGGATGCTTTCGATGAGGAAATACCTGTTTTCGGCAGGATTCGCGCTCCTGTTGGCGGCGACCTCGGTCTCTGTCACCATGATGGTACCGCCGGCCTTCGCCAGTGAAATCAAGTATGTCGTCAACAACATGCCGATCACCACCGGCGACATCGCGCACCGGGCTGCCTTCCTGAAACTGCAGCGCAAGAAGGGTGACGCGGGTCAGGAAATGATCGACCAGACGCTGCGTATGGCGGAGGCCAGGCGTCTCGGCATCCGCATCTCCGACGCCCAGGTAGAGGCTGCCTATCAGCGCTTTGCCTCGAGCAACAAGATGCAGCTCAAGCAGCTCGACGGTGTCATGGCGCAGTCCGGCGTGACCAAGGAGCATTTCAAGGAATTCATCCGCTCCCAGATGGCGTGGAACCAGGCGCTGAGCGCACGCTACAGCGGCGGCGGCGGGCAGGTGAGCGAACAGGATCTGGTCAAGCGCATGCTCGAAAAAGGCGGCGCCAAGCCAAGCGCCACCGAGTACATGCTGCAGCAGGTGATCTTCGTGGTGCCGAAGGCCGAGCGCAGTGCCACACTCGCCAAACGCAAGCGCGAGGCCGAAGCCATGCGCGCCCGCTTCAATGGCTGCAACACCACGCGTGAATTCGCCAAGGGCCTGATCGACGTCACCGTTCGCGACCTCCCCCGATTGCTGGCGCCGCAACTGCCGCCGGACTGGGCCGAGCAGATCAAGGCCACCAAGCTGGGCGGCGCCACGGCCGTGCGCGAGACCGATCGCGGCATTGAATTCATCGGCATCTGCTCGTCGCGCGAGGTTTCCGACGACAAGGCGGCCCAGATGGTGTTCCAGAGCGAAGGCAGCGGCGACAAGAACGCCGACGAGCTCTCGGCCAAATATGTCGAAGAGCTGAAGGCGAAAGCCAAGATCGTTACGCGCTGAACCGGCCCAGCCGTGCGTGAGACAGAGCTTCCGCTGGCGCTGAGCGTCGGCGATCCATCCGGCGTCGGTCCGGAAATCGCCATTGCCGCGTGGCAGAGCGCCCGCGGTTCCGGTGCCGCGCCCTTCTATCTTCTCGCCGATCCGGCGCTGATTGCCGCGCGGGCGCGCCGGCTCGGCGCGGCGGTGGCAATCGCCGAGACGGTGCCGGCCCAAGCAGCTGGTGTCTTTCAACACGCCTTGCCCGTGGTGCCGCTGGCGGCCCACTTCACCGACGATCCCGGCCGGCCCGACCCGGCCAATGCCGCCGGCATCATCGAGGCCATCGATCGCGCCGTCGCCGACTGCCTTGCCGGTCACGCGGCCGCGGTCGTCACCTGTCCGATCGCGAAGAAGCCGCTTTACGATGCCGGCTTCGGCTTTCCCGGTCACACCGAATATCTGGCGCATCTGGCCTCGCTCCACACCGGCGGCACGGTGACGCCGGTGATGCTGCTCGCCGGCCCCGAATTGCGCACCGTTCCGGTCACCATCCACATAGCGCTGGCCGAGGTGCCGAAGACGCTGACGACGGAGCTGATCGTTGCCATCGCGCGCATCACCGCCGGCGATCTTGCACGCCGTTTCGGCATCGCCAGGCCGAGGCTCGCGCTGGCCGGCCTCAATCCGCATGCCGGCGAAAGCGGCGCCATGGGGACAGAGGACGAGCGCATCATTCGTCCTGCGGTCGACATGTTGCGGGCGCAAGGCATCGATGCCTTCGGACCGCTGCCGGCCGATACGATGTTTCATGCGCGCGCCCGCGCCGGCTACGACGTGGCGGTCTGCATGTATCATGACCAGGCGTTGATCCCGGCCAAGGCGCTGGCCTTCGACCAGGCCGTCAACGTCACGCTTGGCCTGCCGTTCATCCGCACCTCGCCCGATCACGGCACAGCCTTCGACATCGCCGGCAAGGGCATCGCACGTCCCGACAGCCTGATCGCGGCGCTAAAGCTGGCCCGCCGGCTGGCCGATACCGGCGCAAAGCCCGCAGTTGCATGAGCCAAAAATCATGAGCCCAAATCATGAGCCCAAAATTCATGAGCATTGACGGGCTGCCGCCGCTGCGCAAGGTGATCGAGCGCCATGGACTGCAGGCAAAGAAGGCGCTTGGCCAGAATTTCCTGCTCGACCTCAATTTGACCGGCAAGATCGCGCGCGTCGCCGGGGACCTTAGCGACAGTACGGTAATCGAGGTCGGCCCCGGCCCCGGCGGGCTGACCAGGGCGCTGCTCGCTGCCGGTGCCCGCCGCGTCGTCGCCATCGAGCGCGACGAACGCTGCCTTGCGGCCTTGGCCGAGGTCTCCAACCACTATCCGGGCCGGCTCGAGGTGATCAGCGGCGATGCGCTGAAGACGGATTTTGCCGCTCTTGCCAAGACCGCGTCACAAGGCGGCCCGGTGAGGATTGCCGCCAACCTGCCCTACAATATCGGCACCGAGCTGTTGATCCGTTGGCTGACCGTGACGGACTGGCCACCCTTCTATCAATCGATGACGCTGATGTTCCAGCGCGAGGTGGCCGAGCGCATTGTCGCCGGTGCCGGCAGCGATGCTTATGGCCGGCTCGGCGTGCTGGCGGGCTGGCGGACCGAGGCGAGGATCGCCTTCGACGTGCCGCCGCAAGCGTTCACGCCGCCACCCAAGGTAACGTCCTCGGTGGTGCATCTGGTGCCGCGCGCCAGCCCTTTGTCAACCGACGTGAAAAAACTCGGTCGCGTCACCGAAGCCGCTTTCGGGCAGCGCCGGAAAATGCTGCGGCAGAGCGTGAAGAGCCTGGGTGGCGAGGCACTGCTGACGCGCGCCGGCATCGATCCGACCCGGCGTGCGGAGACGCTCAGCGTCGAGGAATTCGTGCGGCTGACAAACGCGGTTTGACCGGCGGCGCTGGTCGGCCGTGGACCCAAATCGCATCCTGTGTGACAGCGACGACAAGCAGCATATAGCGGCATGCAGTTGCCGGTGAGTCGCCGAGCGTGATATTGTCGTCATATGAAAAAGAGTACCTCAAGCCTCCGGCCGACCCAAAATGGCCAGTTTGTCCTGACCAGCGGCAGGGGCGAAAAAATCAGCGCGGTTGAAGGCTTGAAGCTATCGCAACGTATGGGCTTCATTCTGAAGGAAAGCCGTGAGCGCGGCCTGAGCGGGGATGAGCGCAGGGCGCTTATCAAGGACCAAGTAACCCGCAAGAAGTAGGATCGGCAGGTGGTCTATGCCGCTGAACATGATCCGCTGTGCTACCCAGGCACGACCGTTCTCCGCAACAGGCTGAATATCAAAGACCAGGCCCAACTCGATGAATTCGAGTTGGCACTTTTCCTGACCAGGGCCGACGAACATATCCCCGCAGGCCGTCTGGATTTCGAGCACTACAAGGCTGTCCATCATCACCTGTTCCAGGACGTTTATGAATGGGCGGGAGAGGTTCGCGCCATCCGCATCGGCAAGGGGGGCAACTGGTTCTGCTATCCTGAGTATATCAACCAGGAAATGCATAGAATTTTCGGCGAACTCGCCGACGGTGATTATCTCTGCGAACTCGACCTCGACGCCTTCGCCGTTCGGGCCGCGCATGTTTTGGCCGAAATCAATGCCGTCCACCCGTTTCGCGAAGGCAACGGCCGCACGCAGCTTACCTTTCTGGCAATGCTGATGGAGAATGCGGGATTCCCATTCAATGCCGATATGCTTGGTCGCGAAAACGTCCTGAATGCGATGATTGAGAGCTTTGCCGGCGAGGAAACCCCATTGGCAGAACTCATAAAAGATATCGCCAGCCAGTAACAGATGCCCACAGCGTCCATATTGCCAGATCGTTTGCCAAAGACGCCTTCATGGGGACAGCCGGCCATCGGGGAACGACAGCTGCCTATTCCGTCTTCTCGTCCAGCAACCCCGAGACGAAATCGAACAGCCCGGGCCGGCGGTCGCGCCGCAGCCTTTCCGCCGTCACGATGCCACGCACTTCGGCGAAGGCGCGGTCGAGATCGTCGTTGACGATGACAAAGTCATATTCCTTCCAGTGCTCGATCTCGTTGCGGGCGTTCTTCAGCCTGGTCTCGATCACGTGCTCCTGGTCCTCGGCGCGGCGCTTGAGGCGCGACTTCAGTTCCTTCATCGACGGCGGCAGGATGAAGATCGAGACGATGTCGGCGCGCATCTTCTCCTTGAGCTGCTGGGCGCCTTGCCAGTCGATGTCGAAGAGCATGTCACGGCCCTGCGCCAGCGCCAGTTCGGCCGGCTCGCGCGGCGTCGCGTAGCAATTGCCGTGCACCTCGGCCCATTCGAGCAACGCGTCGGAATCGCGCAGCCGCTCGAACTCGCGCGTGGTGCGGAAGTGATAGTGGACGCCCTCGATCTCCGAGCCGCGGCGTGGCCTGGTGGTGACCGAGACCGATAATTCCAGGCTGCCGTCGCTTTCCAGCAGGTTGCGCGCGATCGTCGACTTGCCGGCGCCCGACGGCGACGACAGGACCAGCATCAGCCCGCGGCGGCGAATGCGGGATCCGAGATCCCTGGCAACCATCGGCTCCTTGCCACCCATTCGGGTTTACTCCAGATTCTGGACCTGTTCGCGAAACTGGTCGACCACCGCCTTCAGTTCCAGCCCGATGGCGGTGACAGTGGCGGCGTTCGACTTGGAACACAGCGTATTCGATTCGCGGTTGAATTCCTGCGCCAGAAAATCGAGCTTGCGGCCGATGGCGCCGCCATTTGCCAGCAGCGCTCTGCCCGACGCCACATGCGTCTTCAGCCGGTCGATCTCTTCACGGATATCGGCCTTGGTGGCCAGGAACGCCGCTTCCATGTGCAGCCGGCCGGCATCGAGATTGGCCGACGCATCCATCAGCAGCCGCACGTGTTCGGCGATCCGCTCGCGGATCGCCGCGGGTTCGCGCGACGGGTCGGCCTCGGCTTGAAGCGTCAGCGCCTCAATGGCGTCGATATGGCCAGAAAGCAGCGAACGCAGCGCTTCGCCCTCGTTCTGGCGTGCCTGCTCGAGACCTGTAAGCGCCGTTTCCAGCGCGGACAGGATTGACGCGTCGAGTGCTGCCCGCACCTCCTCGGTTTCGCTGGTTTCAGGGATATCGAGCACGCCGCGCAGGGAAAGCAGACCGTCGGCAGTTGCCGGACCAACACCGAACTGGTCCTGCAGCCGCTTGGCCAAGCCCGCCAGATCCCTGAGGAAGGCTTCGTTGACCACCGGCTGCGCCTGCTGGCCGGCGGCGCGGCCGACGGTCAGCGTCGCTTGGAAATTGCCACGCGAAAAGCGCTTCTGCAGCGTCTGCCGCACAGTCGGTTCGAGCCGCTCGAAACCTTGCGGCAACCGCAACCTGACCTCGACGCTCTTGCCGTTGACCGACTTGACCTCCCAGGCGATCGAGGCGCCGTCATGTTCGGCAACAGTGCGTGCAAATCCGGTCATGCTCTGCAAATTCATGATGCGGCTCGTGTCTCCCTGATGGTCCGATTCTATAAATTGCGCATGCGTTCGATATCACGGGCGGCGCGAATGTCAGAATCGCAATACCGGCAAGATGTTGATTTCCGCTGTCGTTTCGATCTCGCAGGGCTGAAATCGAGAAGCAGAGGCACCCGAGCAAGACCGAAAACGCTTCGAACCCCGCTACTCGTTCAAAGCAGCAGCGCGTCCGCCTCTGTCCGCGTTGCTTAAGGTCGATCCGTCTGAAAGCGCCGACCTGCTACTGGGCGGCACCCGTATCGCCGCCGGCATCACCGCTGTCACCGGCGGCATCGCCACTTGCGTCACCGTTGTCGTCGCCATCCGCCGGCGCATCGGTCTGGCCCGGAGTCTTGGCGCCCTTGGCGGCGTCTTCAGCCTGCTTCTTCTGCAGTGCCCGGTAGCGGGCAACGTTCTCATTGTGCTCGGCAAGCGTGGTGGCAAAGACGTGGCCGCCGGTGCCGTCGGCGACGAAATAGAGATCATCGGTCTTCGACGGGTTGGCGACGGCTTCGAGCGCGGCGCGGCCGGGATTGGCGATCGGCGTCGGCGGCAGGCCGTTGATCAGATAGGTGTTGTAAGGCGTCTGTTTCTGGATGTCAGATTGATAAATCGGCCGGTCGGCGGGTTTGCCCTTGCCGCCGAACAGGCCGTAAATGATGGTCGGATCGGATTGCAGCCGCATGCCCTTGGCCAGACGGTTGAGGAAGACGGCGGCAACGCGCGAGCGCTCGTCGCCCCGGCCGGTTTCCTTTTCGACGATCGAGGCCAAGGTGACGAAGTCGTCGACATTGGCCAGAGGCAGGTCGGGCGCGCGCCGCTGCCAGACCTCGTCGACCAGCTTCTTCTGGTCCGCGAGCAGCTTGTCGACCATCTGTTGGCGCGTGGCGCCGCGGGTAAAGCGCAGCGTGTCGGTGGCGAGGCTGCCCTCAGCCGGCTTGGCGGCCGGCATGTCGCCGGTCAGCGCATCCTGCTCGGCGATGCGCTGCAGCGCCTGCTCGACCGTCAGGCCCTCGGGAATGGTCAGCGAATACATCACCGACTTGCCGCTCTTCAGAAGCTCCATGATGTCGCGCATGGAGGCGCGCGGCTTTATCTCGTATTCGCCTGCCTTCAGCGCTGAATCATTGCCATAGACCCGCACGGCGATGCGGAAGATGCGGGCATCGCTGATCAGCCCACGCCGTTCGAGCTGGTCGGCAATATCCTGGACGCCGGTGCTCGGCTTGACCAGGAAGGTGTCGCCGGCCACCGACGGGCCCGGTTCGTTGAATGCCTGCTTGCCGAAATAGAGCGAAACGCCGGCGGCGAGGATCATCAACATCACCGCGGAGATGACGAAGTTCATGAACACGACGACTTGGCTGCGCGAGGCGCGCGAGCGCTTTGGTGGTGGTGTGCCGGCTTCCGGGCGCAAAGCTTCGGCCGCGGTCTTCGGCACGATCGGGCCGGTCTGCTGGTTTTGTCCGAATTGTCCGCTGCCGCCCGGATTGGTGTTCATTAGCGCCCTACCATCTGATCTCTTAGAGCGACCATGCGCCCGATTGGACGCACAGCGTGCCCTAACATTTCAAGCCTACGCATCGTGCTTTTAAAAAAAGCGCCTTCGGTTTCAGGCCGATGCGACGAATCCCCAGCGGCAGAGTAGGCTTGAATATGGCAAAATTGACGACAGACCGCTGGCGCGCCGGTCGATACCGCAATCAGCCTGTATAACGCTGGAATACCAGCGAAGCGTTGGTGCCGCCGAAGCCGAAGGAGTTGGACAGCGCCACGTCGACCTGGCGATGCCGTGGCGTGTTCGGAACAAGATCGATCGCGGTTTCGCGTTCCGGGTTGTCAAGATTGATGGTGGCTGGCGCGATGTTGTCTCTGATAGCGAGGATCGAAAAGATCGCCTCGGCGGCGCCCGCGGCACCCAGGAGATGGCCGATCGACGACTTGGTCGATGACATCGAGATTTTCGAGGCGGCGTTGCCGACCAGCCGCTCGACGGCGCCGAGTTCGATCGTGTCGGCCATGGTCGAGGTGCCGTGCGCGTTGATGTAGTCGACGTCGGCGGGCGTCAGCTTGGCCCGGTTCAGCGCCGCCGTCATGCAGCGGAAGGCGCCGTCGCCGTCTTCGGCCGGTGCAGTGATGTGATAGGCATCGCCGGTCAGGCCGTAGCCGGTGACCTCGGCATAGATCTTGGCGCCGCGCGCCTTGGCGTGTTCGAGTTCTTCCAGCACGACGACCCCGGCGCCCTCGCCCATGACGAAGCCGTCACGGTCGCGGTCATAGGGACGCGAGGCCTTCTCAGGCGTGTCGTTGCGGTCGGTGGACAGTGCCCGGCAAGCAGCGAAGCCGGCAAGCGATAGTCTGGTCACCGGCGATTCCGCGCCGCCGGCCAGCATCACGTCGGCATCGCCGAAGATGATCAGGCGGGCGGCATCGCCAATGGCGTGCGCGCCGGTCGAGCAGGCGGTGACGACGGCGTGGTTGGGGCCTTTCAGCCCATGCCGGATCGATACCTGGCCAGATACCAGGTTGATAATGTTGCCGGGAATGAAGAATGGACTGATACGGCGCGGTCCGCGCTCTTTCAGGATGATAGCGTTCTCGGCGATGCCCTCGAGGCCGCCAATGCCGGAGCCGATCATGACGCCGGTGGCGCAGCGCTCGGCTTCGGTGCTGGGCTCCCAGCCGGAATCCTTCAGCGCTTCGTCGGCGGCCGCAATCCCGTAAAGGATGAAGTCGCCGATCTTGCGCAGTTCCTTGGGCTCGAGCACGGCTTCGGGATTGAGCGTGCCGTTGGTGCCGTCACCGCGCGGAATGACGTGGGCTATCTTGCAGGCAAGATCTTCCACTTCGAACTCGGTGACGCGCTTGGCGGCGCTGCGGCCGGTCAGAAGTTCCTTCCAGCTGTGCTCGAAGCCCATGCCGAACGGCGAAACCAGGCCAAGGCCCGTGACGACGACACGCCTCATCGCAGGTCCTCCCCGGTGATGACTGCGGATAGTGTCAGGCCGAAGCCTTGTCGATGTACTTCACGGCATCGCCGACGGTCAGGATGGTCTCGGCCGCATCGTCCGGAATCTCGACGCCGAACTCTTCTTCGAAGGCCATGACGAGTTCGACCGTGTCGAGGCTGTCCGCGCCCAGATCATCGATGAAGCTCGCCTGCTCCGTCACCTTGTCGGCATCGACGCCAAGATGTTCGATGACGATCTTCTTGACGCGCTCTGCGGTGTCACTCATTTGGGGCATCCTCGTCTTTTGTTTGTCTGTCTTCGTTAGCGGGCAGAATGCCGCTAATCAAGCTGAAAGATGGTCCTGCCGGAAACGCAACGATGCCGGACCGGTTTTTGCCCGAACCGCCGGGTTGCGGGCCGCATTACACGAAAAATGGCTGAGGTCCAAGGCGAAATGGTCTCTTTTCACAAGCCGGCCATGTCTTCTTATCAACAGGCAATATCCCGTCAGATCATGGCCATGCCGCCGTTGACATGGATGGTCTGGCCGGTGACGTAGGCTGCCTCGTTGGAGGCGAGATAGGCGACGGCCGACGCCACTTCAACACTCGTGCCCATACGGCGCGTCGGGATCGCGGCCATTATCGCGTCTTTCTGCTTGTCGTTGAGCTTGTCGGTCATGGCCGATTCGATAAAGCCCGGGGCGACGCAGTTGACGGTGATGTTGCGGGTGGCGATCTCCTGCGCCAGCGACTTGGAAAAGCCGATCATGCCGGCCTTGGAGGCGCAATAATTGGTCTGGCCAGGATTGCCGGTGACGCCGACCACCGAGGTGATGTTGATGATGCGGCCATGGCGGCGGCGCATCATCGGATGGGTCAGCTCGCGGGTCAGCCGGAACACGGCGGTGAGGTTCACCTCCAGCACGCTGTCCCAATCCGCGTCCGCCATGCGCACGAACAGGCCGTCCTTGGTGATGCCGGCATTGTTGACCAGTATGTCGACGCCTTCGAGTTCGGCTTCGGCCTTCTGACCAAGCGCCTTGACCTCGTCACGGTCGGCAAGATTGGCCGGGAACAGCTTTACCCGGTCGCCGAGTTCGCCGGCCAGGGTCTCCAGTTTCTCGATGCGGGTGCCGTGCAGGCCGACAATGGCGCCTTGCGCATGCAGCACCCGGGCAATCGCCTCGCCAATGCCGCCCGATGCGCCGGTGACGAGCGCCTTGCGGCCGGTCAGTTCGAACATTTTCGTCTCCTGATCTTAAGAGAACACCCTTCCCACGGGAGGGGTTGAATCGCCAGTGGATTATGCAAGAGCGGCCAGCGCCGCCTCGACATCGGCCGGCGTGCCGACGGCCGATGTGGCGATGTCGCGGCTGATCCGCCGCGCCAGGCCGGAAAGCACCTTGCCGGCGCCGATCTCAAACAGCGTGGCGACGCCATTGGCGCCGAACCACTCCACCGTTTCGCGCCAGCGCACGCGGCCGGTGATCTGCTCGACCAGGCGGCGCGCGATCTCGTCGGGGTCGCTGGTCGGGACTACAGTGACGTTGGAGACGACGGGCACCACCGGTGCATTCTTGGTCACCCCGGCCAGCGCCTCGCGCATGACATCGGCCGCCGGCGCCATCAGCGCCGAATGGAAGGGGGCCGAGACCTGCAGCATCAGCGCCCGCTTGGCGCCCTTTTCGGTGCACAGTTTCGCGGCGAGTTCCACCGCCGCCCTGGCGCCGGAGATCACCAGTTGGCCGCCGCCATTGTCGTTGGCGATCTGGCAGACTTTGCCGGATCCCGTTGCGGCCTCGGTGCAAGCGGCTTCAACGTCGGGCTGTTCCAGTCCGATGATCGCCGCCATGGCGCCCTCGCCGGCCGGCACCGCCGCCTGCATGGCGTTGCCGCGGATGCGCAGCAGCCGGGCGGCATCGGCGACCGAAACGAAACCGGCCGCGGCAAGGGCGGAATATTCGCCGAGCGAATGACCGGCAACGTAGGCAACCTTGTCCTTCAGCGAAAAGCCGCGCGCTTCCAGCGAGCGGATTCCCGCCAGCGAGACCGCCATCAGCGCCGGCTGGGCATTGGCAGTCAGGGTCAGCGCCTCTTCCGGGCCTTCCCAGATCAGTTTCGACAGCTTTTCGCCCAACGCATCATCGACTTCCTCGAACACCCTGCGTGCCTCGGGGAAGGCGTCGGCGAGGTCCTTGCCCATGCCGACAGCCTGGCTGCCCTGTCCCGGAAAGGTGAATGCGACGGCCATTTGGGCGCTCTCCAGCGGCTGATTTTTCCTGCCTGTGACGCAAGGCGGACCGTCAAGTCAAGCCCGGAGGCGGCATTTCCGCTCTCGCTTGAACCGGAGCTGACCTCGAGTCCCTGTTCCCAAAGGCTTTTCGCCGATCACACCTGATGAAAACCGCTCACGAATCGTTTGCTGGCTCTTCTTATTTTCGCCACAGGCGCTAGCTTTTGCATGACAGTTCTATGACAGAACGGTGGCGCGAGTGGAAATTCGCGTTGCTTGGGCCGGGGGAAGAGACGTGGCTAGGATCAGGAAGGGCGCGGCCGTATCCGCGCCACAGTTCTTGGAAGACGATCCGTCCACCGGCTACCTGCCGGGGCGCAGATGGCCGGTCATCCGCTACGGTCTGGTCACGCTGCTTGCCTCCGCCATCCTGGTGTTCGCCATCGAATGGATCGTGCGCGGCGACTTCTTCGGCACAGTCGACTTCTTCCTGCAGCCATTCAAGCCGGGCTGGACCACCATCATTGTCTTTGCATTGGTGCTGATGGGACTGGACGCCGTGCTTGGCCGCAGTCACCAGAGCCTGATGATCGTGGCGCCGCTGACGCTGGCGCTGGCCTTTGTCGGGCATCAGAAGTCGCATTATCTCGGCGATCCGCTCTACCCAACCGATTTTCTTTATTCGCGCCAGATCATGGCACTGATGCCGCTCCTGGTGCGCGAGCGGCCTTGGACGGCGCTCGCCATGGCGGTCGGCATCGTCGCCGGCCTGTCGCTGCTGATCTATGGCTGGCGGTTGTGGCGCCGCAAGGTTCCGATCCTCAGCCGCAAAGGGCGGCTGGCGCGGCTGACGCTGGCAGTGCCGCTGCTCGCCTTCTTCGTCTCGATCATGGACTACGCCACCTTCTCATGGACCCGCGACCGGCTGCAGATCATCCCGATCATGTGGGACCAGAAGGAGAACTACGCCTCCAACGGGTTTGCGCTGGCCTTCGCGCTCAACGTGCCGATGGCGCATGTCTCGGCGCCGGCGGGCTATTCCGACAAGGCGATCGACGCGATCGACAGGCCTGCTGTGGCGGCCTCGGTACCGGATGAGAAACCCGACATCATCGTGGTGATGAGCGAATCTTTCTGGGATCCGACCAAGCTGCCCGGCGTCACAATCACGCCTGACCCGATCCCCAATGTGCGGGCGCTGCGTTCCGGCTATATGTTTTCGCCGGAATTCGGCGGCATGACCGCCAACATCGAATTCGAGGCGCTGACCGGCTTTTCCAATGCCTTCCTGCCGGCAGGCTCGATCCCCTACCAGCAATATGTGCGCACGCCGACGCCGTCGCTGGCGACCTTCCTGAAAAGCGAGGGCTACCGGGCGCGCGCCATCCATCCGGGCACCAACTGGTTCTGGAACAGAGGCGCCGTCTATGCCGATTTCGGTTTCAACGATTTCCGCTCGGAAGAGACGCTGCCGCCACTGGAAAAGCGCGGGCCGCTGGCTTCCGATGCGTCGATGACCGACGAGATCATCGCAGAGGCCGACGCCAGCGAGCGGCCGGTGTTCTTCTTCGCCGTCAGCCTGCAGAACCACGGTCCCTACGAGCCGTACCGCTATTACAATCCGACCCACAAGGTCGCGGCGCCGATCAGCACATGGGCGCGGGAATCGCTGCTCAGCTATGCCGAAGGCTCCGCCGATGCCGACCGTGGCCTCGAACGATTGATCGAATGGGCGAAGAAGCGCGAGCGGCCGACGGTCATCGCCTTCTTCGGCGACCATCTGCCGCCGCTCGGCCCCGTCTATGTCGAAACCGGTTACCTGAAGGACAATGTCGCGCCGCGCAAGGAACCGACGCCGGAGGCGGCACTGGAGCATCATCAGACGCCGCTGGTCATCTGGTCTAACCGCACCGGTCCGGCGCAGGATATGGGCGCGGTGAGCCCGGCCTTCCTGCCCTACCATATCCTTACCACGGCCGGGATCACGCACCCCTACTATACCGGCTTCTTAGGCGCGCTGCGCGAACGCTATCGCGTCGTGGATCGCAATCTGCTTCTGACACCGTCAGGTGAGGCCACGGCGGACTGGGCGCGGCAGAAGGACATCGATCCGGCGATCAACGATTTCCGCCTGCTGCAATACGATATGATGTTCGGCAAGCGTAAGGCGGCTCCGGACTTCTTCCCCGAAACGATCAACGGTCGTACCCCGCATACGAGTTGATGCCTGGTCTTTTCCAACCCTGCGACGCCAGGACGCTGTCCGGAGCATGCGTTACCCTTGCCTTCCAGCCAAATTGCTAATATAGACGCCCGCAATCTGCCGGTCCTTGCTGGGGGCTGAACGGAGGGCCGGAGGTTTTACCCAAAACCTTCGTGTGAAGCCAGAAGCGCTTCCGCCTCCCGTGTCTCCGCTCTCGACCGTCTCGAAATGCTCCTTTCTTCCTCGCCCCCTCGGGACCAGCGGGTCAGAGAAGTTGCAGAGGCTTTTGCCGCGAGGATCCGGGAGAGAAACGAAGAAAGGCACTGAACCACTATGGCTCTATACGAACATGTGTTCCTTGCCCGGCAGGACCTCTCGCAGCAGCAGGTCGATGCGCTTGTCGAACAGTACAAGGGCGTCATCTCCGCAAATGGCGGGTCCGTCGGCCGGGTCGAGAACTGGGGACTGAAGTCCCTCACCTACCGGGTCAACAAGAACCGGAAGGCTTACTACACGCTTATGGACCTCAACTGCCCGCCGGCAGCGCTCAACGAGATGGAGCGCCAGATGGGCCTGTCCGAGGACGTGCTGCGTTTCCTGACCGTCAAGGTCGAGGCGCATGAGGAAGGCCCGTCGGCCATGATGCAGAAGCGCGAAGAGCGCTCGGAACGCGGCGGCTTCGGCGACCGCGACCGTGGTGATCGTGGTCCGCGCTCGTTCGGCGACCGTGATCGCGGCGACCGTGGCGATCGTCCGCCGCGCTCATTTGGCGACGCCGGTGGTGATCGTGGTCCGCGCCGTCCGCGCGAAGGCGTTGAAGGAGGTGCAGAATAATGGTCGACATCAATCAGATCCCGACCCGGCGCCCGTTCCATCGCCGCCGCAAGACCTGCCCGTTCTCCGGCGCCAACGCGCCCAAGATCGACTACAAGGACGTGCGTCTTCTGCAGCGCTACATTTCCGAGCGCGGCAAGATCGTGCCGTCGCGCATCACCGCCGTCAGCCAGAAGAAGCAGCGCGAACTCGCCAAGGCGATCAAGCGCGCCCGCTTCCTCGGCCTGCTGCCCTACGTGGTTCGCTAAGACTTTCGAGCGGGCGGTTCGCCGCCTGCTTCCTTCTCCCACGGCGACGGGCGCCGCAGGGGTAATTTGATGATGCATGTCGTTGTCCCAAAACCGGGACCACTCTTGGCGACATGCATTGAAATCCCGAGTTGAGGTGAAAAGCCTCTAACTGCCGCGACAGGCAGGACAGCGACACCGGCGCCAAGGCGCTCAGAGCTTCCTGACCTGTTCCATTCAATTCGGCGCCGATCCCGCGGTCGGTGCCCAGACGAAGGAACAAAACCATGCAAGTGATTCTTCTCGAACGCGTTTCCCGCCTCGGCCAGATGGGCGATACCGTCAAGGTCAAGGACGGCTTTGCCCGCAACTTCCTCTTGCCGCAGGGCAAGGCGCTGCGCGCCAACGAAGCCAACAAGAAGAAGTTCGAAGGGCAGCGCGCGCAGCTCGAAGCGCGCAACCTCGAGCGCAAGTCGGAAGCCAGCCAGGTTGCCGAAAAGCTCGACGGCAAGAGCTTCATCGCCGTGCGTTCGGCCGGCGAGACAGGCCAGCTCTACGGTTCGGTGTCGACCCGCGACATCGCCGACCTGCTGACCGCCGAAGGGTTCTCGGTCAACCGCAACCAGATCCAGCTCAACCAGCCGATCAAGACCATCGGCGTCACCAATGTGGCGATTGCGCTGCATCCGGAAGTCGAGGTCACCATCAGCCTCAACATCGCCCGCACGGCCGACGAAGCCCAGCGCCAGGCCAAGGGCGAGACGCTGACCACCGCCGAAGCCATCTATGGCGATGACATCAACGACAACGCACGGCCGGAGAACTTCTTCGACCCGAACACCGAGTTCGAAGGCGGCGAAGAAGACAACGCCTGATCCCGCACTGGGCCTGATCGGGAAGCGAGGGAGCAGCGCTCCAATCACTTCCTCGTCATCCAGCCTTTCTGGACCAATGCCCGGGCCTCTCGCCCGGGCATTTTTGTGCCAAATGGAACTTTTCGAACCCCTATATATTGTTGCAGAATTGGTCCGCCAGTCTGACCGTGAGGGGACATTTGGTGATGAATATTCTGTTGAAACGCGTTCTCGACCGCCTGGTGCGTACGGGCAATCTGAAAGTCACCGGCCCGAAGGGCTCGACAGTGGTTTTCGGCGACGGCAGCGGCGAGCCGGTGCATATGCACATCAAGACCGCGCATGCCGAGCGCGCCATTACCTTCGATCCGATGCTGGCGGTGCCGGAAGCCTATATGGACGGCGAACTCGACATCATCGAGGGCGGCGTACTGGGTATGATGCGCATCGCCTTCCAGAACATGGGCAGCGGCGGTATCGACGCCACCTGGTCGAAGGCTATCGAGGGCCTGCGCCACGCCTTTCGCCGCCTGCAGCAGATCAACACCGCATCGCGGGCGCGCCGCAACGTGCAGCGCCACTATGATTTGTCGGGTGACATCTACCGGCTCTTCCTCGACGAGGACATGCAGTATTCCTGCGCCTATTTCGAACAGCCGGACATGACGCTCGACGAGGCGCAGATGGCCAAGAAACGCCATATCGCCGCCAAGCTCAGGCTGAAGGCCGGGCAGACCGTGCTCGATATCGGCTCCGGCTGGGGTGGACTCGGCCTCTATCTCGCCAAGGCTTTCGATGTCGACGTGCAAGGCGTGACGCTGTCGACCGAGCAGCACGGCGTCGCCACCGACCGGGCGCATGCGCAAGGCTTGCAGGACCGCGTGCATTTCGACCTCAAGGACTACCGCGAGCTCAACGAACGCTTCGACCGCATCGTCTCGGTCGGGATGTTCGAGCATGTCGGCGTCAACCACTTCCGCACCTTCTTCGACAAGTCGGCGACGCTGTTGAAGCCCGACGGCGTCATGCTCTTGCACACGATCGGCCGCTCCGGCGTGCCGTGGGCGACCAGCGCCTTCATCCGCAAGTACATTTTTCCGGGCGGCTACATTCCCTCGCTGTCGGAGGTGATGCCGGCGATCGAGAAGTCGGGGCTTGTGGTCACCGACATCGAGATTCTGCGGCTGCACTATGCCGATACGCTGAAGCATTGGGGCCAGCGCTTTGCCGCCAACCGCGACAAGGCCAAGGCCATCTATGACGAGCGCTTCTGCAGGATGTGGGAGTTCTATCTGGCGGCTTCGGAAGCCGCCTTCCGCTGGCAGGATCTGGTGATCTTCCAGATCCAGATCGCCAAGAAGAACGACACGCTGCCAATGACGCGCGACTACATGGCAAAATGTGAAAAGGCGCTCGAAATGCGCGAAATGGGGCATCGTCAGGAGGCGGCGGCCGCCGAGCCTGCTGTCGCCAGGTCTGTGCCTGCCAGGTCCGTTGCTGTCAGGTCCGTTGCGGCCAAGCCAGCGCGCCGTCGCAAGGTGGCGGATCGCGAATAACGCCTCGATTGCGATTGCCGCTTGCCATTGACGGCTCTGACACTGAAAAAGGTCTCGTTCTCGCGAGACCTTTTTTAATGACCTGCCTGCCCACCATCGCCACCACCCTTGTCGAGTTCGCCCGCGCCTCGGTGCTCGCGGCACGCGGAGCCTGAGCGTGGAACTCCCCGCCTCGCTGCGACAAGGCGTCGAGCGCCTGCTCGAAACGATACCGCTGGCGGTGCTGCGCCAGGCGGCGAAGACGCTGTCTGACCGCTACCGCGCCGAATTGCGCGACGGCCGCCTGCACATGGCCGAAGAGATGGCGGTAAAAGCCTATCTGGCGACGCGGCTGCCGGCGACCTACGCGGCGGTACGGGCCGGTCTCGACGAACTCGCCTATGCGCGGCCCGATTTCCAGCCAACGAGCCTGCTCGATGTCGGCGCCGGTCCTGGCACGGTGCTTTGGGCCACTACAGACCTGTGGCCCGACCTCGAAGAGGCGGTTCTGGTTGAAGCAAGCGCCGCGGTGCGCAAGGTTGGCCAGTCGCTCGCCCTTGATACCATCGCCACCAGGATGGACTGGCGCGCCGGCGACGTGACCATCGACCTTGCCGATCTCAAGCCTGCCGATCTGGTCACCTGCGCCTATGTGCTGGACGAGATCGCGCCGGCATCGCTGCCGAAGCTTGTCGGCCGGCTCTGGCAGTTGACCGGCGACACACTGCTGATCGTCGAGCCCGGCACACCGGCCGGCTGGCAGCGCATCCTGGCAGTGCGCAGGCAATTGCTGGAGGCCGGGGCGCATGTGCTGGCGCCTTGTCCGCATGAGGCGCCCTGCCCGCTTGAGCCCCCCGACTGGTGTCATTTTTCGCGCCGCGTCGCCCGCTCGCGCCTGCATCGCCTGGCCAAGGACGCCGACGTGCCGTGGGAGGACGAGAAATTCATCTACGTCGCGGCTTCGCGGCAACCCGCGCCTGCACGTCAGCCGCGCGTGATTGCGCCGCCGAAATCGGGCTCCGGCAAGGTGCTGCTCAAACTGTGCCAGCCGGATGGCGGCGCCGGCGAGACACTTTTCACCAAGCGCGAGGGCGAGTTGTTCAAGGCAGCGCGGCGGCTGGACTGGGGCGATACATTGGACGGAAGAAGCGGATAATCACCGAGATTGTTCTTGCTCTGTTCCAACGACTCGGATAAAAGTCAGCGCCTTTCTGAGTCAACCGGAATCGGGGCGCGGAAACACTCTTCTGTGGACGGTTTGCCGCCCCTGTGAACAAACGGGGCATCAAGGTTGATTGGTCGTGCGGTGATGCAGAAAGGTCAGCACCGATTTATCTCGTTCTGATATCGAGAAGCCGGGATCAAAATCGGGGACATCATGGCAGAGGCAGCGCGAAAATTCGGCGTGGCGGAGCAGCAACCGCTTTATCGTGAAGCGCCGAACAACATCGAGGCCGAACAGGCGCTGCTCGGCGCCATCCTCGTCAACAACGATGCCTTCTACCGCGTCTCCGACTTCCTCAAGGCCGGCCATTTCTACGAGCCGCTGCACCGGAAAATCTTCGAGGTCGCGGCCGAGCTCATCCGCATGGGCAAGGTGGCGACGCCGATCACGCTGAAAACCTTCCTGCCGGCCGACGAGAAGGTCGGCGACATGACGGTGGCGCAATATGTGGTTCGTCTGGCGGTCGAAGCCGTCACCGTCGTCAACGCCACAGACTATGGCCGCGCCATCTACGATCTGGCCACGCGCCGGGCACTGATCACCGTCGGCGAGGACATGGTCAACATCGCCTATGACGCGCCGGTCGACATGGCGCCGTCCGAACAGATCGAGGATGCCGAGCGGCGGCTGTTCGAACTGGCCGAAACCGGCCGCTACGACGGCGGCTTCGAGAGCTTCACCGACGCGGTCAAGACCGCCGTCGACATGGCCAACGCCGCCTATATGCGCGACGGCCATTTGTCGGGCCTCGCCACCGGCATGCGCGATCTCGACCGCCGCATGGGTGGCCTGCAGGCGTCGGATCTGATCATCATTGCCGGCCGTCCGGGCATGGGCAAGACATCGCTAGCCACCAACATCGCCTTCAACATCGCCGAGATGTATGAGCCGGCGCAACAGGCCGACGGCTCGTTCAAGGCAGCCAATGGCGGCGTCGTCGGCTTCTTCTCACTGGAAATGTCGTCCGAGCAGCTCGCCACCCGCATCATTTCCGAACAGACGGAAATTTCGTCGTCAAAAATCCGCCGCGGCGAGATTTCAGAGATGGATTTCGAAAAGCTGGTCGCCTGCTCGCAGACCATGCAGAAGATCCCGCTGTTCATCGACCAGACCGGCGGTATCTCGATCGCGCAGCTGTCGGCGCGGGCGCGGCGGCTGAAGCGTCAGCGCGGCCTCGACCTCATCGTCATCGACTATATCCAGCTGATGCAGGGGTCGAGCGCGAAATCGTCGCAGAACCGGGTGCAGGAAATCACCGAGATCACCACCGGCCTCAAGGCGCTGGCCAAGGAACTCTCCGTTCCGATCATCGCGCTGTCGCAGCTGTCGCGTCAGGTCGAAAGCCGCGAAGACAAACGCCCCCAGCTGTCCGATCTTCGCGAATCCGGCTCGATCGAGCAGGACGCCGACGTGGTGATGTTCGTCTACCGCGAGGAATATTATCTGAAGAACCGCGAACCGAAGCCCGGCACCGACGAATACATCAAGTGGGAACACGAGATGAACGAGATGCGCGGCAAGGCCGAAGTCATCGTCGCCAAGCAGCGCCACGGCCCGACAGGTTCGGTGAGCCTCGCCTTCCATGGCGAGTTCACACGGTTTTCCGACCTCGCCGAAGAGCATCATATTGCGGAGAGGTTCGAGTAGCTTTTTGGCCTACCGCAGCGCTCCGTCACACCCCCCTCTGGCCTGCCGGCCATCTCCCCCGCAAGGGGGGAGATCAGCAGCTTTGCGGATGGCGCTCATCTTGCGACGTTGGCGATTGGCGAAAGCAGCGACGATAGCCAATCTCCCCCCTTGCGGGGGAGATGTCCGGCAGGACAGAGAGGGGTGTGCAGGATCACCCTCCTTCGGTCATTTGCAGGCAGCATCACTCCATGGCTAAATCGCGCGTCCAGTTCATCTGCCAGAATTGCGGGTCGGTGCATCAGCGCTGGGCCGGTAAATGCGATGCCTGCGGCGAGTGGAACACACTCGTCGAGGAAGGCACGTCCGGCGGCATCGGCTCGGGACCGGCCAACACGCGAAATGCGCGCAAGGGCCGCGCCGTGGTGCTGACCAGCCTGTCCGGTGACATCGAGGATGCGCCGCGGATCATCTCCGGCATTGGCGAACTCGACCGCGCCACCGGCGGCGGTTTCGTGCGCGGCTCGGCGCTGCTGGTCGGCGGCGATCCCGGCATCGGCAAGTCGACGCTGCTTACCCAGGCCGCAGCAGCATTGGCGTCAAAAGGCCACCGCATCGTCTATGTCTCGGGCGAAGAGGCTGTCGCGCAGATCCGGCTGCGGGCGCAGCGGCTTGGCGTCGCCGACACGCCGGTCGAACTTGCCGCCGAGACCAATGTCGAGGATATCCTGGCAACAATAGCCGATGGCAGAAGGCCGGACCTCGTCATCCTCGATTCCATCCAGACGCTGTGGACCGACATGGCCGACTCGGCGCCCGGCACCGTCACCCAGGTGCGCGCCTCGGCGCAAGCGATGATCCGCTACGCCAAATCCACCGGTGCTGCCATCGTGCTGGTCGGCCATGTCACCAAGGAAGGCCAGATCGCCGGTCCGCGCGTCGTCGAGCACATGGTCGACGCCGTTCTCTATTTCGAAGGCGAAGGCGGCCATCACTACCGCATCCTGCGCACGGTGAAGAACCGTTTTGGGCCGACCGACGAGATCGGCGTCTTCGAGATGTCGGACAAGGGCTTGCGCGAGGTCGCCAATCCGTCGGAGCTGTTCCTCGGCGAACGCCACGCAAAATCGCCGGGTGCCGCGGTATTTGCCGGCATGGAAGGCACACGTCCGGTGCTGGTCGAGATCCAGGCGCTGGTGGCGCCGTCCACATTGGGCACGCCGCGCCGTGCCGTCGTCGGCTGGGACGGCGCACGGCTGTCGATGATCCTTGCCGTGCTCGAAGCCCATTGCGGCGTGCGCTTCGGCACCCACGATGTCTACCTCAACGTCGCCGGCGGCTACCGGATTTCCGAGCCGGCGGCCGATCTGGCGGTTGCCGCTGCACTGGTTTCGTCGCTCACCGGTCTTGCCCTTCCCGCCGATTGCGTCTATTTCGGCGAAATCAGCCTGTCGGGCGCAGTGAGGCCGGTTGCGCATGCGCAGCAGCGCCTTAAAGAGGCCGAAAAGCTGGGTTTTGGAAGTGCGGTTCTGCCCTTGGGCAGCGAGGAGGTTGTCGGGGGGATCGGGGCCGGCGCTTTCCAGCCGACCGAACTTGCCGATCTCGTCGCGCGGATAGCCGGCTCACGGCGCAGCCGTGTCGACGTGGAAGATTGACGCGGCTCGCCCGAGCCGTGAAAAGACAATCTGAGTGGGGCGAAAGACATGCCGATTACGCTGCTGGACGGAATTCTCGTCGGCTTCACCCTGGTCTCGGCGATGCTCGCCATGGTTCGCGGCCTGTCACGCGAAATCCTGTCCGTCGTGTCCTGGGCGGCTGCCGCCGCGGCGGCATTCTTCTTCTACAAGCCGGTGCTGCCTTACGTTCAGCCCTATGTCGAAAGCGACAAGATCGCCATGGCGGCATCCGCCGGCATCGTCTTCCTCATCGCGCTGATCGTCGTTTCCGTCATCACCATGAAGCTAGCCGACTGGATCATCGATTCCAGGATCGGCGCGCTCGACCGTACGCTGGGCTTCCTCTATGGAGCCGCGCGCGGCGTCCTCGTCGTCGCCGTGGCGCTGCTGTTCTTCAACTGGCTGGCCGGCGCCAAGGCGCCTGCCTGGATCGCCAACGCCAAGTCGAAGCCGCTGCTCGAGACCATCGGCGCCAAGCTGGAAAGCCTGCTGCCCGAAGATCCGGAAAACGCCATCCTGAAGAAGCTCAATCCGAATCAGCCGGCAGCCGAGACGCCTCTGGCGGCCGGTGCACCGGCGGCAGATGCTCCGGCAACCGGTGACGATACGCCGGCGCCCGACGACGAGACCGACGCTCCGGCCGATAACGCACCCGCTGCTCCGGCTCCGGCCCCAGCCGCGCCGGCAAACTGATACGGACGGATGGTGCCTGACAGGCGCCATCCCGGCAGTTCCGGCCTGACTATGGTGTGAACGGCGCACGACGTGCGTTGCTTTCGCGGTGCTATCGCACTATATGGCCATTTTAGCGGAGCTTGAGCCCCATGGCAGTTTCGAAGGCAGACGCGGACGACGTGCTTTCCGCCGAAGCAGACGATCATTTCCACGACGAATGCGGGGTGTTCGGCATTTTCGGCCGGCAGGACGCTGCGGCCATCGTAACGCTAGGCCTGCATGCGCTGCAGCATCGCGGCCAGGAAGCGGCCGGCATCGTCTCCTATGACGGCACGCAGTTCCATGTCGAACGCCATGTCGGCCTGATCGGCGACACCTTCACCAAGCAGCACGTCATCGACAGCCTGCAAGGCAACCGTGCCATCGGCCACACGCGCTATGCCACGACCGGCGGCGCCGGCATGCGCAACATCCAGCCCTTCTTCGCCGAACTCGCCGATGGCGGCTTTGCCGTCGCCCATAACGGCAATCTCACCAACGCCATGACCGTGCAGCGCGCGCTGCAGAAGCAGGGCGCGATCTTCTCGTCGACCTCCGACACCGAGACGCTGCTGCATCTCGTTGCCACCAGTAAGGAACGCGATTTGAATTCGCGCTTCATCGACGCCGTGCGTCAGGTCGAAGGCGCTTTCTCGCTGGTCGCGATGACCTCCAAGAAGATGATCGGCTGCCGCGATCCGCTCGGCATCCGCCCGCTGGTGCTCGGCGACCTCGACGGCGCCTGGATCCTGGCCTCCGAAACCTGCGCGCTCGACATTATCGGCGCCCGCTTCGTGCGCGACCTGAAGCCCGGCGAAATGGTCGTGGTGACCTCGAAGGGCATCGAGAGCCTGTTCCCCTTCGAGCCGCAGAAGACCCGCTTCTGCATCTTCGAATATGTCTATTTCGCCCGCCCGGACTCCTCGGTCGAAGGCCGCAATGTCTACGAAGTGCGCAAGCGTATCGGCGCCGAATTGGCGCAGGAAAGCCCGGTCGAGGCCGATATCGTCGTGCCGGTGCCGGATTCCGGCACGCCGGCGGCAATCGGCTTCTCCCAGGCGGCAGGCATCCCCTTCGAACTCGGTATCATCCGCAACCACTATGTCGGCCGAACCTTCATCCAGCCCGGCGATTCGATCCGCCATATGGGCGTCAAGCTCAAGCACAACGCCAACCGCCGGATGATCGAGGGCAAGCGCGTGGTGTTGGTCGACGATTCGATCGTGCGCGGCACCACCAGCCAGAAGATCGTGCAGATGGTGCGCGACGCCGGCGCCAAGGAAGTGCATATGCGCATCGCCTCGCCGCCGACCAGCGCGTCGTGCTTCTACGGCGTCGACACGCCGGAGAAGTCGAAGCTTTTGGCATCGCGCATGTCGATCGAGGAAATGGCCGAGTTCATCCGTGTCGATTCGCTCGGCTTCCTCACCATTGACGGGCTCTACCGCGCCGTCGGCGAAGCCAGCCGCGACAATGAGCAGCCGCAATTCTGCGACGCCTGTTTCACCGGCCAGTACCCGACCCGCCTGCTCGACTTCGAAGGCCACGACAATGTGCGCACGCTGTCGCTGCTGGCGAACAACGGGGCGTAAAGCCCAACTGCTATCCTTGAAAGCGCTCGCATGACCCTCGACCTCTCCGGCCGCGTCGCGGTCGTTACCGGCGCCTCGCGCGGCATCGGCTACTTCATCGCCAAGGAACTTGCCGCCGCCGGCGCGCATGTCATTGCGGTAGCCCGGACCGTCGGCGGGCTGGAAGAACTCGACGACCAGATCAAGGCCGAGCGCGCGAAAACCGGCAAGGGCGAAGCGACGTTGGTGCCTCTCGACCTCTCAGACATGGCCGGCATCGACCGGCTGGGCGGCGCCATTCACGAGCGCTGGGGCAAGCTCGACATTCTGGTGGCCAATGCCGGTGTGCTCGGCGTCATCTCGCCGATCGGCCATGTCGAGGCCAAAACCTTCGAGAAGGTTATGACCATCAATGTCACCTCGACCTGGCGGCTGATCCGCTCGGTCGACCCGCTGCTCAGGCTGTCCGACGCCGGCCGCGCCATTCTCATCTCGTCCGGGGCCGCGCATTCGGCGCGCGCCTTCTGGGCGCCCTATGCGGCGTCGAAGGCGGCTGTGGAAGCCATGACGCGTTCCTGGGCGCATGAGACGCAGAGCCTGGCGCTCCGCATCAATGCCGTCGACCCCGGCGCCACCCGCACCGCCATGCGTGCACAGGCCGCGCCCGGCGAGGATCCGGAAACGCTGCCGCACCCCTCAGAGGTGGCAAAACGCATCGTGCCGCTGGCGAGCCCCGAGCTGAAAGAGACGGGGCTGATCTTCCAGGTCAAGAACAACCGCTTCGTCGCCTACCGGCAGCCGGAATAAACCGGGTTGTAGCGGGATTAAACAGGCCTCCAGTTACGTTTCTTCGAATGTAGGACATTCGAAACCGGAGGACCGACATGCGTAGACTTCTTCTCGTTGCCGCCGCCGCGATTGCCGCCACAGCTGGCGTGGCGCTGGCGCAAGACGCCAAGATAAGTTTCTTCGTCACCAGCGTCGGTTCCGGCAAAGGCGCCGATCTCGGCGGTCTCAAGGGTGCCGACGCGCATTGCGCCTCGCTGGCGGAAGCGGCTGGGGTTACCGGCAAGGAATGGCACGCCTATCTCTCGAGCGCCAATGTCGATGCGCGCGACCGTATCGGCAAGGGTCCCTGGGTCAACGCCAAGGGCGAGAAGATTGCCGATGACGTCGCCTCGCTGCACAGCGACGCCAACGCCATCACCAAGCAGACGGCGCTCAACGAAAAGGGCGAGGTGGTCAACGGCCGCGGCGACAAGCCGAACCGGCACGACATATTGACCGGCTCGAAGCCCGACGGCACCAAGCTCGCCGACCAGACCTGCGGCGACTGGACCTTGAGCGGGGCGGAGGGCGCGGCGATGATGGGCCACCACGACCGCACCGGCCTTGACGAGTCGGCGGCGGCGAAATCCTGGAACTCCTCGCATGCCTCGCGCGGCGGCTGCAGCCAGGAGGCGCTGAAAGGCACCGGCGGCGACGGCCTGTTCTACTGCTTTGCCGCGAACTAAGCGGGCTCGGGAGCGGTTCTGTTCACGGGTCTGTGATGGTCCGGCGAGCCGCTCCCCCATCGCCCTGCTTTCGCCATCAGCCGGGAGTTGCTAGGGTCAACCGACTCCGACACCCAGCAAAGCGAGGAATTCCCATGGCTGCTCCCAGCGTAGCATTGGTCTGGTACCTGGTGATCGCCGGCCCGCAAGGCGGCATGGTAGTGCTGCCCAGCACCTTCGACACCCGCGAACAGTGCACAAACGCGATTACCGAATACCAGAAGCAGCCGACGCCGGCCGGCTGGGCGGTCAACTGCGTGCCGAGCGCCTCGCCTTTCACCGATGAGGGTGATGCGGAAGAGCCGGCGGCGCAGTAGCGCAATCTCCCCCCTCGAGGGGGAGATGGCCGGCAGGCCAGAGGGGGTCGCCTCGCGTAGAGTGCCAACCTCCTTCCGCACAAAGGGCGTCGCGTCCAGTCGGCCCGACCCCCTCTGTCGCCTTCGGCGACATCTCCCCCTCAAGGGGGGAGATCAGGCGCGCGCCTTCACCGTCAGCTCCGGCTTGCTGTTGATGGTCTGGAAGACCACGCAATAGCGTTCCGTCAGCTTGATCAGCGCGTCGATGCGATCCTGCGGCTCATCCGTGTCGAGGTTGAAATTCAACCGGATGGCGCGAAAGCCCACGGGGGCGTCCTTGGCCACGCCCAGCGTGCCGCGAAAGTCGAGATCGCCTTCGGCCTCGACGGTGGCTGCGCCGAGTTTGAACTCTAGTGCGGTGGCCACCGCCTTCAGCGTCACCCCGGCGCACGCCACCAGCGCCTCGAGCAGCATGTCGCCCGAACACAATTCGAGCCCGGAACCGCCGGTCGCCGGATGCAGGCCGGCGACCGCCAGCGCCCTGCCCGTCTCGACCTTGCAGGCAATCGACTGGTCGTCGATGGAGCCTTTGGCGCGAAGCGTGATCAGCGCTCGCGAGGAATCGTCGCGATAAGCCTCCTTGATCGGTGCCTGCATGGCCTTGAGTGCGGTGGCGTCCATGTTGCATTCCTTTTCGAGTCCGTCGCGCTTTGATAGCACTGATATGCCAGCGAGACAGCGCCCCCCTCTGGCCCGGCCACCTCCCCACAGGGGGGAGATCTGCAGCTTCGCCGATGGCGCTTTCTACGCCGGCGATTAGCGAAGGCGGTCGCGACATCCAATCTCCACCCCTGTGGGGGGAGATGTCCGGCAGGACAGAGGGGGCTGAAGGAATGCTACCTCACGAAGAGTTACTTTGACTTCGACCGCCCCAGCCATACCTAAGCAGAGTCATTCCCGCGGAGACATCATGCCGTTCAAGCTGAAACTGATCTCGCTTACCCTGTTGGTGCTTGCAGCCTTCGCGCAGCCAGTCCTCCCCGAAACGCCCGAGCGCCCCGCCCCTGCCGGCGGCGTGCTGTCGCTGCTGCCGGCACCGCAGACGACCAGCCATTCAATCACCATTGCCGGGCGCAAGCTGGACTATCAGGCTAAGGCCGGCACGCTGTCGCTGCTATCCGGCAAGGGCGAGGTCACCGCGGAAATCTTCTATGTCGCCTATACGCTGCCGCCACTGGCGGGCGCGGAGAAGGCTCGCCCCATCACCTTCGTCTTCAATGGCGGCCCGGGCGCGGCATCCGCCTATCTGCATCTCGGCGCACTCGGCCCGCGTGTCGTCGCGACCGGCGCCGATGGCCAATTCCTGCCGCCGCCGCAAAAGCTGATCGACAATCCCGACAGTTGGCTCGACATGACCGACCTCGTCTTCGTCGATCCGGTCGGCACCGGCTACAGCCGCGAGGCCCCCGGCCAGGACACGAAAGATTTTTGGGGCGTCAGCCAGGACGCCAGTTCGATCGGCGCTTTCATCCGGCTCTATCTCGCCCAGAACGGCCGCACCGGATCGCCGCTCTTCCTCGCCGGCGAAAGCTATGGCGGGTTCCGCGCGGCACTTCTCGCCAGGACCCTGCAGGAAGATGTCGGCCTGAGCCCCAACGGCATCGTACTGATCTCGCCTGCACTGGAGTTCACGCTGGTGCTGCCCGACGAATTCCAGCCACTGCATTGGGCGCTGGAACTGCCCTCGCTGGCGGCGGTGCGCCTGCGCAGCGAAGGCCTCAGCGGCGAAGCACTGCGCGAAAAGCTCGCCGAGGTCGAAAAGTATGCGCTGGGCGACTACCTCACGGCTCTGACCGGCGGGCTGGAACAGGGCGGGCGGCTGGCCAGCCAGCGCGTGGCCGAGATCACCGGCCTGCCGCTCGACCTCGTGCAGCGCAATTTCGCCCGCATCCCGACCGGCCTGTTCGCGCGCGAATTCCAGCGCGCCAGTGGCAAAGTGCTCAGCCCGTATGACGGCACCATCGCCACCAGCGACATCGCCCCGGAGAGCGCCCGCAGCGCCGGCCCGGATCCGGTGCTCGACCGCAGCGTGCCGGCGCTGACCTCGGCCTTTGTCGGTTATGCGCGCGACGAGCTGAATTTTCGCACCGATGTCAGCTACAGGTTGCTCAATGGCGATGTGACCCACGCCTGGGACTATGGCGGCTCGCGGCAAGGCTATGCCGGGGTGATGGACGATCTGCAGCGGGCGCGCTCGCTCAACCCGGGGCTCGGCGTGGTGATCGTCAACGGCGACACCGATCTGGTCACTCCCTATCTGGCCTCACGCTATCTGGTGAGCCAAATCCCGACGCTGGGCGGGGCAAAACCCATCCGTCTCGACGTCGTCGAAGGCGGCCACATGATGTATCTCAGGCCGGGCGGCCGGCGCGCCCTGAAGGAGGCCGCTTCGGAGCTCTACCAGGCAACACAGTGACGGCGTGCCCACGCTGTCGGCCAGGCTGCGCCAACGCAAGCTTGCCAGTGGCGTAGCGCCCCGCAGGCTTTCGCCCGTATAGCCTGCAATGGGAGCCTGATTGGGGCAGGCTTCTTCTTCGTCCTCTTGACAGCGCCGGACACGCCGCATGGCCGATATTGCCATTCTGGAAACCCGCGAAAGGGTGCTTGCCGGCATCCTGTTCACCGGCTGCGCCTATTTCCTGTTTTCGACGCAGGACGCCGCGATCAAGCTTCTGGTCGTCGGCATCAGCGTCTGGCAGATCATGTTCTTCCGCTCGATCGCTGTGCTTATCGGCTGTGCTGCAATCGGCGGACCGCCCATCTTTGCCGACACAATGCGCTCGCCCATCGTGCGGCCGATGCTGGTGCGCAGCGCCTTCACGCTCGGCGCCTGGCTCTGCTACTACAACGCGGCCCGCTCCCTGCAGCTGGCCGAACTCACCACCATCTATTACGCCGCCCCGATCATCGTCACCGTGCTGTCGGTGGTGATGCTTGGCGAAAAGGTGCCTCTGTTGCGCTGGCTGGCGGTGTTCATCGGCTTCGTCGGCGTCTTCATCGCCTGTGATCCCACTCGTCTCGGCTTGTCCGTGCCGATGCTCTTGGTACTGGCTGCGGCAGTGCTGTGGGGCATTGCCGTGGTGCTGTTGCGCAAGACGGCGCTGGCCGAGCGCACGCTGATCCAGCTTGTGCTCAACAATTTCTACTTCCTGGTGTTTTCCACGGTGCCGGCGCTGTTGGTCTGGCAGATGCCGGACTGGCGCCAGTTGCTGCTTTTGATCAGCGTCGGCGCGCTCGGCGGCGTGGCGCAATTTATGCTGTTCGAAGGCATGAAGCGGGCGCCGGTGTCGATCGTGGCGCCGTTCGAATACACCTCATTGGTCTGGGCCTTCGGGCTCGGCTTTGCGATCTGGGGCGACGTGCCGCGTCGCGAGGTGTTTCTGGGGGCGGCGTTGATCGTCGGCGCCGGCCTGCTGATCATCGGCAACGAGCATTTCCGCAAGCGGCTATGAGTACCCCGTGCTGACAGCATGGTGGCAGGAGAAGACGGATGGCTGCTGAGATGACGGAAGCGCTCGACGGCCCAGGCACCACAGATACCGCTGCCGAGCGTACGCTCGGCATCATGCTGGTGGCGGCCTCGGCGGCTTTCTTCGCCCTCACCGGCGTGCTGACCAAATCGATCCACGCCGACCCGCTGACCATCACTTGCTGGCGCGGCTTTGTCGGCGCGATCCTGATCACCTTCTATGTGCTGTGGCGCCGGCGCCGCTCCGGCGGGCGGGAAAGCTTGCGGCTTGGCTGGCGCGGCTGGCTGCTGGCCCTCGGGGGCGCCGCGGCCAGCATCGCCTTCATCTCGGCGTTCAAATTCACCTATGTCGCCAATGTCGCGGTCATCTACGCCACCGCGTCTTTCATCACCGCGCTGCTCGCCTTCGTGCTGGTGCGCGAGCCGTTCCGGGCGCAGACGCTTGCCGCCGCCGCCGTTTCGCTGTGCGGCGTAGCGATCGTGGTCGGCTCCGGCTTCGGCAGCGGTCATCTGTTTGGCGATGGGCTCGCGCTGCTGATGACCGCCGGCAGCGCGCTCTACATGATCATGGTGCGCGCCTTCCGCGACACGCCGGTGGTGTGGGCGGGCGCAGTCTCAGCGCTTCTGCTGTTCGTGCTCGGCTGGTTCGTCACCGACCCCTTGGCGATTTCTGCTCGCGACGCCGTGCTGCTCGTCGCCTTCGGAGGATCGTTCGCAGCGGCGTCGATCCTGTGGACCGAAGGCTCGCGGCTGATCCCTGCGCCTGAGTCCGGCCTTCTCGGTGCCGCCGAAGTGCCGTTTGCGATCCTGTTCGCCTTCCTGTTCCTCGGCGAGATCGCGCCGGCCGCCAGCCTGATCGGCGGCGGCATAGTACTGTGCGCGGTTTTCGCCCATGCGGGGCGCGACTGGCTGACCGCGAGAAAAAGTGGCGGCAACCCAATAATTATTTTCCAAGTCATGGAACCATCATGCGGATCAGGCAGTTTTAGGTGCGACGGGTCACCCCCCAAGTCCCCCCAAACCCCTCGACCCGTCCTCCTCAAAGCCGACCGTAAAGGTCGGCTTTTTCTTTGGACATCAGCCGGCAAAGCCGGGCTAGGCGAGGTTGTCGCTGAGCAGGATGGCAAGATCGCGCGCCGGCCGCTCAGCGCCCTGGCCGAGTTTTATCGCGAATTGCGCTGTCGGCACCGGCGGCAGGGCGAATTCGCGCGGTGCTTCGGCAATGCCTGAATGGGCAAAGCGGGCGGTGCGCAAGGTCAGCGCGATGCCGGCATTGACCGCCGTACGCAAGCCGGCAAGGCTGGCGCTGCCGGCGGCGATGCGGTAGCGGCGGCCGGCAGCATCGAGGGCCGCAAGTGCCGCTTCGCGAAAGCCGCAATAGGGATCGAGCAGCGCCAGCGGCAGTTCCTCTTCCCGCACGGCAAGGCCCTTTTGCGAACACAGCCACAGCATCGGTTCACTGAACAGCCCTACTTCGTCATTGGCCGGCGTCTTGCGCATGACAACGGCCAGATCGAGCTGCCCGGCCTGCAGCGCCTCGCCAAGCTCGGCCGAACGGCCGACGCGCAGTTCGACCCTGACGCGCGGATGGCTGGTCGCGAAGGCGCGCAGCAACTCCGGCAGGCCGCTATCAGCGAAATCCTGTGTCGTGCCGATGGCGACGCGACCAGCGGCACGCGCGCCCTTGAGCGCCAACCAGGCCTCGCTGTGCACGGCAAGAATGCGGCGGGCATGACCAACAAGATCCTCGCCGGCCGGCGTCAGCCCGCGCCCGCGCCCCTGCGCCACCAGCAGCGGTTCGCCGACGATCTCCTCCAGGCGCTGCATCTGCGCGGTCACCGCCGAGGGCGAGCGGCCGACAACAGACGCAGCCTGAGCCAGCGAGCCGCCATCGACAAAGGCAAGGAAGGTTTTGAGCAGATCGGGATCCAGCGCTTGCATACTTCGATAATACAGAACCTTCTGTTCGAAACAATTCGATTTTTTTGATTCAAAGATGATGGCATTGTCTCTCCAACGGCAAACAGACGCCGCTCAAACGAAGGAGAGAAAATATGCCCATCATCAACATCAGCGTCACCGGCAAGCCCGACGCCAAGCTGTCCGCCACAATCGCCAAGGAAATCACCGGCCTGACCGCAGCCCATCTGCGCAAGGACCCGACGATCACCGCCGTCGCCGTCACCTATGTCGACCCGCAGCATTGGTTCGCCGGCGGCAAATCGCTGGCGGAGCATGGCGCCAACACCTTCTGGCTCGACATCAAGGTGGTCGACGGCACCAACACCAAGCTGGAACTGGAAGCCTATCTGAAGGCGATCTTCGACACCTTTGGTAAGCTGCTCGGTGGCGTGCATGAGGAGAGCTATGCCTTCGTGCATGAAGTCCCGGCCGCGGCGTACGGTTATGGCGGCAAGTCGCAGGAGTTCCGGTTCATCAGCGGGCGGATCAAGGCGGCTTGAGCGCGCGGCAGCCTGGCCTTCTGGGAGAAGGTGGCCTCGCGAAGCGGGGTCGGATGAGGGGTGTTGGTAGGATGGCAATCTTCAAGAACTAAGCGCTTGATAGGTCTTGATTTTTCAACGTCTCACTCCGCTGGAACACCCCTCAACCGTCTCGACGCTGCGCGCCGATCCACCTTCTCCCCAAGGGGAGAAGGGGAGCTTGTCCCTTCCGCATTGACCTCGCCCCCCATTGCGCTACGCTCTCCCCGAAGCGGACGAAGAGCCGCGATATCGGAACGTTGGGAGAGACGCGGTATGATCCTGACACTGGCGCTGCTTGCAGGCCTCGTGCTGGCCTGGCTGCTGATTGGCGCGATCGAGACGTTTCGTCTCGACCTGCGCTTTACCCAGGCGCTGCTCTATGTGCCGTTCAAGCTCGCCTACCGGATCGATGACCGGCGCATCCGCATTGCCCGCAACGCGCCGACGCCGGTGATCTATGTGGTCTCGCACCAGTCACGCTTCGAGCCGGCGCTGATGCTGTCGCTGCTGCCCGACGACACGCTGCACATTCTCGACGAGGCCTCGGCGCGCTCGCCCTGGATGGAGCCTTGGCGCGAGCTTGGCCGCACCATCGCCTTCAACGCCGAGCATCTCTTCGTCAGCCGGCGGCTGGTCAGGGTGCTGAAGGGTAAAGGCCGGCTTGCCGTCTATCTGCCCGATGACGTCGAGCCCGATGTGAAGACGTTTCGCCTGTTCCGCGCCGTCACCCGCATCGCCATGCAGGCCGACGCCCGCATCGTGCCGATCTTCGTCACCGGCTCGCGCGACCTGCCGGTTTCCTTGACGCCAAAGAACCGGGCGCCGCGCCACTGGTTCCCAAAACTCTCGATCAGCGTGCTGGAGCCAATGACGATTGCCGAACTGGTGGCGCGCAACCCCGACCAGGCTTCCAACACCAATGCGTTGTTCGACCGCATCGCCGAGGCGCGGCTTTATGGCAGCAACCTCGATCGCGGCCTGTTCCTGGCCATGCGCGATGCCGCGGATCGCACCGGCGCCTCGCACCCGATCATCGAGGATGTGATCAGCGGCTCGCTCAGCTATCGAAAAATGTTCATCGGCGCGCGCGTGCTCGGCCGCCGTTTCGAGGCGGTGGCGGCGCCCGGCGAAGCGGTCGGGGTTTTGCTGCCCAACGCCAATGGCGTGGTGCTTTCCTTCGTCGGCCTGCTCTCGGCCGGCCGGGTGGCGGCGATGATCAACTACACGGCAGGGCCGGCCAGCGTAACCGCCGCGGTGCGCACGGCAGTCATCCGAACGGTGGTTTCCTCGCGCGCGTTCGTCGAGAAGGCGGCGCTTGCCGACATCATCGCCGCGGTCGAGGCCGGCGGCGCCAAGATGCTGTGGCTGGAGGATGTGCGCGCAAGCGTCACCACACTGGAAAGGCTCGCAGCAGCGGTGCTCTGGCGGTTCCCGCTGCAGCGGCAGGATGCGGCCAAGCCCGCCGCAATCCTGTTCACCTCAGGCTCGGAAGGCACGCCCAAGGCCGTGGTGCTGTCGCACCGCAATCTCCACGCCAACGCCATGCAGGCCGAGGCGCGCATTACCATTTCGCCGTCCGACATCCTGCTCAACGTGCTGCCGGTTTTTCACTCTTTCGGCCTGACCGGCGGCACCATCCTGCCGCTGGTGACCGGGGTGAAACTGTTCCTCTACCCGTCACCGCTGCACTACAAGATCATCCCGGAGATCGCTCGCAAGGTGAAGCCGACCATCATGTTCGGCACCGACACGTTCCTTGCCAACTATGCCCGCACCGCGAAGGATGGCGATTTCTCCAGCCTGCGCTTCGTCGTCGCCGGCGCGGAAGCGGTGAAGCCGGAGACGCGGCGCGTTTATCGCGAGCGCTTCGATGCCTCGATCATCGAGGGGTTCGGGCTGACCGAGGCCGCCCCAGTCGTTGCCGTCAACACCGCCATCCATGGCCGCGACGGTACGGTCGGACGGCTGTTGCCGGCGATGCGCATGAAGCTCGAACCGGTCGAGGGTATCGAGGGTGCCGGCCGCCTGTGGCTCGACGGGCCGAATTTGATGATGGGCTACATGACCGCTGACCGGCCCGGCGAATTGCAGCCGCTGGACGGCTGGCACGACACCGGCGACATCGTCTCGGTAGACCGCGAAGGCTTCATCACCATTCGCGGCCGGGCAAAACGCTTCGCCAAGATCGCTGGCGAGATGGTGTCGTTGGGCGCCGTCGAGATGCTGGTGCAGTCGCTGTGGCCGGAAGAGCGCCACGCCGCGGTGGCGGTGCCGGACAAGAGGCGCGGCGAGCGCATCGTGCTGGTCACCACCGCCGACGACGCCGATCCGGAAGAACTGCGCGCCTTCGGCAAGAAGGCAGGTGCGGCCGAACTGATGGTGCCCAACGACATCGTCAAGGTCGAGGAGATCCCGGTGCTGGGTTCCGGCAAGACGGATTATGTCTCGACGCGGAACCTGGCGATCGAGAAGCTGGGGCTGGGCCTGGCGGCTTAGCGTATCTCCCTCCTTGAGGGGGAGATGGCCGGCAGGCCAGAGGGGGTCGCCTCGCGTGAAGCGCCGACGTCCTCTTCGCTCAAACGAGGTCGCGTCCGGGGCGTACCGACCCCCTCTGTCGCCTTCGGCGACATCTCCCCCTCAAGGGGGGAGATAACAACTACCCAATATCCGACGGCGGCACTTTTTCGCCCTCGCGCTTGGCGCGCTTCGAATACGCCCGCACGCTGAAAGGCAGGAAGATGAGATAGCCTGCGACAGAGGCGGTCAGCGTGTACCAGGGATAGGTCATCAACAGCAGGACGTAGAGAACGACCGCCAGGATGATCGGCAGCACCTTGTCGCCCGGCACTTTCAGGCTTTTGCCGGAATAGACCGGCAGCCGGCTGACCAGCAGGAAAGCGACCAGCACAGTGAAGCCGGTGGCGACGAATGCCGTCAGGCGGTCCGGCTCGAGACCGAGCCGCAGGAAGGACAGATAGAGCGGCAGCATAACCAGCACGGCGCCGGCCGGCGCCGGCACGCCGACGAAGTATTCGCTCTGCCAGATCGGCCGGTCATGGTCTTCGTCGAGCACGTTGAAGCGCGCCAGCCGCAGGCCACAGGCGATGGTGAACAGAAGGGCTGCGATCCAGCCGAAGGAGCCGGCGCGGTCGAGCAGGAAGGCGTAGAGCACCAGTGCCGGCGCGACGCCGAAATTGACGATGTCGGCCAGCGAATCCATCTGCGCGCCGAATTTGGATGTCGCCTTCAACATGCGCGCCAGGCGCCCGTCTATGCCGTCCAGGAAGGCGGCGAGCAGCACCATCACCACGGCCGGCTCGAAACGGCCCTCGAAGCCGAAGCGGATGCCAGACAGGCCGGCGCAGATGGCAAGCACGGTGACCAGATTGGGCAGCACCATGCGCATCGGAATTTCGCGGATGCGCGGGCCGCCGCTGCCATGGGCCTCGAACTTTTTGAACGGCGCGCCCACCGCTTACGAAATCCTGACGAGCGGGGTTGCGGCGACGCCGCCGAATTCGGCGAGCACGGTTTCGCCGCCGACCGCCGTCTGGCCGACGGCGACGCGCGGCACCGCGGTCGACGGCAGGAAGACATCGACGCGCGAGCCGAAGCGGATCAGGCCAAAGCGTTCGCCGACTGCAATGGAGCCGCCGGTCTCGGCCCAGCAGACGATGCGGCGCGCCACCAGGCCGGCAATCTGCACGGCGACAACGATGCCGTTGGGACTGTCTATGACCAGCCCGTTGCGCTCGTTCTCCGAGCTTGCCTTGTCGAGTTCGGCATTGAGGAACTTGCCCGGCCGGTGCTCGATTTTGGTGATGCGGCCGCGCACCGGAGCGCGGTTCACATGGCAGGAAAAGACGTTCATGAACACCGAGATGCGGGTCATCTCGGTGTTGCCGAGGCCAAGCTCGCGCGGCGGCACGGCCGGGCCGACCGCCGAGATGACGCCGTCGGCGGGACTGACCACCAGCCTGTCATCGACGGGGGTGACACGCTCGGGGTCACGGAAGAAATAGACGCACCAGGCGGTCAGGATCAGGCCGATCCAGAACAGCACCGAGGAGAAATAGCCGAGGAACAGCGTGCCCGCACCAAAGGCGGCAATGAACGGATAGCCCTCGCGATGGATCGGAACGAAGGCATTCTTGATCGAATGGACAAGGCTCATCGGCTGGGGCTCATGGGATGGGGGCGGTCCCTGTTTCAGGTCCGGCCTCAATACCGGAAAGGCTCCGCTGCCGCAACGCAACATTGGGCAAGGCCGCATCGTCCGCAGCCGGCAGAAACGGTGACGTGCCTGCCTGTCGGCTGCTTTGCCGCCAGAATTCGGGCCAACGCCGGCTGAACGCGCGGCGAAAAGGCCGACTGGCATGGCGCCGAATTCAGGCAAAACGTATCTTGTTGCCATACGATCGTCAGCCGTGGGTGCCGTTTGACCGTACTTGTGGCAGCGAGCGACCACGCAGTTGCGCAAGGCAAGCCATCCTTCGACTGCGCCAAGGCCGCCAGCGTGGCGGGAAAGGCCATTTGCGCCGATCCGGTCCTGGCGCAAGCCGATGCCGACGTCGCGAAGAATTATACCGCGCTGCTGAAGAGGCTCGATGCTCATGCCGGCAAGGCGCTGCGGGACGACCAAAGCGATTTCATCGCCTATCGCGACCAGATCGCCGGCTTCAACGAAAGTTCGCCCAAGAACCAACAGACTTTCGATCTCGGCGAATTCCTGCGCGACCGCGCAACCTTCCTGTCCGGCATACGCAAGCCCCCCGATGCAGGTTTGATCGGCACATGGAGCAGCGTGCGCGGCAGCGTCGACATCAAGGCTGTTGGCGGAGGCAAGGTCGAAATCTCGGAAGATGTCGTTTCCAATCCAGTCTCGGGAAGTGGGTCATGCGAGATCGACGGCACGGTCGAGGAGCGCAACACTCTGCGGCTGGTCGACCGTGCCGTCGACAACGACAACCCAACCGGTTTTGTCTTTACCTTCCGACGCGACGGCGATGCGCTTGTCGTCGAGCAGAGCGACGCCGGCAAGGATGGCAGATCGGAGCCACCGTCATGCGGCGCCACGGCCATGCCGATGGAACGTTCCTCCTGAGCGAAAAACAGTAAACCTGCTGTCGGCAAAACCACCCCTCACCCGTCCTTGGTGAGACGGCGATCATGGTTCCTTGCCATGATTGCGCACCCAACAAGGAGTTACCTCAAAATGCTGAACCAGACGCGTCTCGTTGCCGCCGGCCTCGCGTTCGGGGAGTCGCCGCGCTGGCATGACGGACGGCTGTGGCTCTGCAATTGGGGCACCGGCGAGATCGTCGCCGTCGATGCAGACGGCGACAGCGAGATCCTGCTCAAGATACCAGCCACCCTGCCCTATTCCATCGACTGGCTGCCGGACGGGCGGCTGCTGGTCATCTCGGGGCGTGAAGGGCTGCTGCTGCGGCAGGAGGCGGACGGGACGCTCGCCACCCATGCCGATTTGAGAGAACTGTCAAAGAGCCCGTGGAACGAGATCGTCGTCGACGGGCGCGGCAACACCTATGTCAATGGCGGCGGGTCGGCGCCTGCACCGGGCGAGCATTTCGGGCCCGGCACCATCGTGCTGATCACGCCGGACGGCTCGGTTCGACAAGTGGCCGAGAACATCGCTTTCGCCAACGGCATGGCGGTGACGCCGGACAACAGGACACTGATCGTGGCGGAGTCGCATGCCAACCGGCTGACCGCCTTCGATATCGCGGAGGATGGCGGGCTTTCCAACCGCCGGGTCTGGGCCGATCTCGATGGCTTTCCCGACGGCATCTGCCTCGATGCCGAAGGGGCTGCCTGGTACGCGGATGTTCCCAACAAGCGCTGCGTGCGGGTGCGCGAAGGTGGCGAGGTGTTGCAGACAGTCGATGCCGATCGCGGCTGCTTTGCCTGCATGCTGGGCGGGCCGGATGGCACGACACTGTTCATCGTCGCCGCCGAATGGCGTGGTTTCGAGAACATGATCAGCGATGCCCGCACCGGCCAGGTGCTGAGCGTCGAGGCGCCAGCACCTGGCACGGGCTGGCCCTCCTACATCTCAGGCAGACGCTGATAGTTGGCGATATCGGCCTTCACACCCAACCGGGCAATGGTCTCCTGCGGGTTGAAGCCCGCCCGCTCGTGGGCCGCCTTGACGATCGGCACGACATTGTCGACGGCCGCCTGGTTTTCCCATTCGACAATGGTGACCAGGTTGAACTCACCCGGACCCGAAAATTGCTCGAGCACGAAATCCTGGACGAAGCCTTGCTGCAGACGCAGCAATTCATGAGTCGCCCTGACCTTGCGAAGGATTTCTTCACGGGCCTCGGCAGGAACGACGAATTTGTCGACCCTGAACACGGCTGCCTCGGCAAGTTTATCCATTTGAATCTGTCTCCGTTCTTGAACGACTTGGGTTCGGTGGCTCAGGAAAGGGTTTGCGATCTCAACTTAGGTTGAGGTCAAGGGGAAATTTTCGGTGGTGATGATGGCGACGACGCTGCGTATCTCCCCCCTTGAGGGGGAGATGGCCGGCAGGCCAGAGGGGGTCGGTTCGACTGGATGCGCCCCCCTTGCGACCGATGAAGGTTAGCGCTCCACGCGCGGTGAGCCCCTCTGTCGCCTTCGGCGACATCTCCCCCTCAAGGGGGGAGATCGGCGCTCCGCCGCCTAGCTCACCTCCGAAGTCCTTCTGCGCACAACCACACCCAACTCATCGCTCTCCCTGGCAATCCGAAGCCTCTCTTCGGCTTCCGTCGCCTCGCGCTGGCGATCCCACATCGAGGCGTAGAGGCCATGTTGGCGCATCAGCTCGGCATGGGTGCCGCGCTCGGCGATCTCGCCGTCCTTGAGTACGATGATCTCGTCGGCGGTGATCACCGTCGACAGGCGGTGGGCAATGACGATGGTGGTGCGGCCCTTGCTGACTAGGTCGAGGGCGGCTTGGATCTCCTGTTCGGTGTGGCTGTCCAGCGCCGAGGTCGCCTCGTCGAGCATCAGGATCGGCGGCGCCTTCAAAATCGTGCGGGCAATCGCCACGCGCTGCTTTTCGCCGCCCGACAGCTTTAGCCCGCGCTCACCGACCATCGAGCGATAACCTTCCGGCAGCCGTTCGATAAACGGGCCGATCTGGGCAAGCTCGGCGGCTTTCTGCATATCCTCTTCGCTGGCACCGATGCGACCGTAACGGATGTTGTAGGCGATGGTGTCGTTGAACAGCACGGTGTCCTGCGGCACCATGCCGATGGCGCCGCGCAGGCTCGCCTGCGTCACATCACGGACATCTTGGCCGTCGATCAGCACCTGACCGCCCTGGACGTCGTAGAAGCGGAACAAGAGCCGCGAAATCGTCGACTTGCCGGCGCCGGACGGGCCCACGATGGCCACCGTCTTGCCGGCCGGAACCTCAAAGGAGACGCCCTTCAGAATCTTGCGGCTGGGGTCGTAGGCGAAGTGCACGTCGCGGAACTCGACCTTGCCGGCTGTAACAGCGAGCGGCTTGGCATCCGGCTTGTCGGTGATTTCCTGCGGCACATCGAGCAGGTCGAACATCTGCTCGATGTCGGTCAGCCCCTGGCGGATTTCGCGGTAGATGAAGCCGATGAAATTGAGCGGCACCGAAAGCTGCATCAGCATGGCGTTGATGAAGACGAAGTCGCCGACCGTCTGCGTGCCGGCCTGCACCTCCAGCGCCGACATGCACATGACGATGACGGTGCCGAGACCGAAGATGATGCCCTGGCCGAAATTCAGCCAACCGAGCGAGGTCCATATCCTGGTCGCCGCCATTTCATAGCGCGCCATCGAACGGTCGAAGCGCTCAGCCTCCATACCCTCGTTGTTGAAGTATTTGACGGTCTCGTAGTTGAGCAGCGAGTCGATCGCCTTGGTGTTGGCGTCGGTGTCGCTGTCGTTCATGTCGCGGCGGATCGAGATGCGCCAGTCGCTGGCGCGCACCGTGAACCAGACGTAGAGCCACACCGTGGCCGCCACCACGACCACATATTTCCAGCCATAGGTGTAGGCGAAGATGCCGGTGGTCAGCGCGAATTCGAGGATGGTCGGCGCCGTGTTCAGCATGATGAAGCGCACGATCGTCTCGATGCCCTTGGTGCCGCGCTCGATGATGCGCGACAGGCCGCCGGTGCGGCGCTCGAGGTGAAAGCGCAGCGACAGCTGGTGCATGTGAACGAAGGTGCGGAACGCAAGCTGGCGCACCGCATACTGGCCAACGCGGGCAAACAGCGCATCGCGCAGCTGGTTGAAGCCGAGTTGCACCAGCCGCACGACATTGTAGGCGACGACCAGCATCACCGGCGCCAGCAGGAAGGACGGCAGCGGCGGCGGCGATTTGGCGTCACCGGCCAGAGAATCGGTCGCCCATTTGAAGAAGTACGGCCCGGCAACCAGTGTCAGCTTGGCAACGACCAGAAGCAGCGTTGCCCAGGTGACGCGTGCCCTGAGATCGGCGCGGTCGGCCGGCCACATATAGGGCCACAGATTGCGCAAGGTGCTGAAGGTCGAGCTATCGGAAACGGTTTTTTCTGCCACTTGTCTTGCCTTTTGGGTGAGAAATCAGCGGCCGGAGCAGCAGGAATTGACGAGTGCGGTCAGCGATGCGGAAACGTCGGCGAGCGCGGCGCGGTCGACTTCGTAGCGCGAGCGCTGACGGTCGGATTGGAAGCGGACCAGCCCGGCTTCGACCAGGATCTTCAGATGCTGGGACACGGTGGACTGCGCCAGATCGAGATGATCGACCACCTCGCGGCAGCAGCAGGAATTGCTGGCCGAGAGATGTCTAAGGATCTCGATGCGCGCCGGATGCGAGAGTGCCGCGAAGCGGGCGGCAACGGCGCGGCTTTGGGGCGGTGCGCAGTTTGCGTGGTCTGGTTCAGCGAGCGAGTCTGCCATCGTTCATCGGCGATAGACGATGAACGGGTGCGTGGCAAGCTAACCCGATGGGTAGAGCGACCTAATCTCCCCCCCTCGAGAGGGAGATGTCGCCGAAGGCGACAGAGGGGGTCGGTACGTCCTGACGCAACGTCGTTTGCAGCAAAGAGAAGGTCGGCGTTCTATGCGCGGCGACCCCCTCTGGCCTGCCGGCAATCTCCTCCACTCGGGGGGAGATTAGCCAATCGCCAAACTACTGCGTCTTCGTCTGCGCCGTCGTCGCTTGCTCGCCCATCGCCTTGAGGTCGGCGGCTTCGCCTTCCTTGGACTTTTCCGGAACCTTGAACACCTGCCCCGGCCAGATGCGGTCGGGATCGCTGATCTGGTCCTGGTTGGCGAGATAAATGGTCGAGAAGCGCACGCCGTGACCGTAGACGCGCCGCGAGATCCGCCACAGCGTGTCGTGCCTGCGGATGATGACCGCGCCGTCGGCATGTTCGAGCTTTGGCGCCACCGTCTCGGGCACGTCGGGCGTTGCCGCCGCGACGACGGCTGGAGCCTCAGCGGCGGGCGCTGCCGGTGACGCAGGTGCCTCGGCAACCGCCGGGGCAGCCGGAGCCGGGGCTTCAGCCGCCGGTGCGGCTGGTGCGGATGCGGCAGCAGCCGGTGCGGGCTTTGCAGGGGCAGCCGCGACATTGGCTGGCGCAGGCTCCGGAGCGGCTGGTGCTTCGGCAGCAGCCGGTGCGGCCGGCTCAGCAAGCTTTGCTTCGGCGGGCTTGGTCTCGGCGGGCTTGGCCTCCGCGGGCGCCACGGCGGCGATCGCCTCGCCGGGTTCGCGCTCGAACGGCACGGCGGCACGCGCTACCACCTTCACGCCGTCCGCATCGAGACCGTCGACATGGATGGTGTAGTTGCCGACCGGGATATCGCGCGTCGCCTCGACCAGGAAATGACCGTCGGGCGAGGTCACCGCATCACCAAGCAGGATATCGTTGGCATAGGCGCGCACCTTGCGGCCGGCGTCAGCCAGACCGGCAACGAAAATTTTGTCGCCGTCGATCTCGACCGCTTCGACGACGATCTTGGGTTCAGCCACGGCGGCAGCCGGCGGCGTCGCCGGTGCCGGCACCGGTGTTGCCGGAGCGGCGGCGGCTTCCACAGCCGGAGCTGCAGGCGCGGTTTCAGCGGGAGCGGCGGGTGCGGTCGCGGCAGGTGCATCGGCGGCCGGGGCAGCAGCCTGATCGCCGGCGGCCGGTGCCGCGGGCTTGGTCTCAGGCGCCGGGACGCTAAGCAGCTCGGCCGGCTTGCCGGGTTCCTCGACCATCGCCAGCACCTGGCCGGCGGCGTCCTTGGGAACCGAAACGACGGCGGTCTGCACGGAAGGGGTAACCACATCGTCGGCCGTCGCGCGCAACGCAATCGTATAGTCGCCGGGCTTCAGCGGATCGTCGAGAACGATGACGAAGGCGCCGTCCGGACCGGCGACAGTCGAGCCAAGCACCGAGGAGCCGTTGAGGATCTCGATCTTCGAATTGGGCGCAGCATTGCCGGCAACGACGATCGAGCCGTTGCTTTCGACGCGCACGACGTCGAAGCTCGGCGCAACCGGGCCGGCCGCGGCCGGCGCTGGGGTTGTTGGGGCAGCAGCGGGCGCGGCAGGTGCCGCCGGAGCCGCAGCTTCGGTCGCGGGAGCCGTTGCGTCGGCAGGCGCGGGTGCTGCGGGAGCCTTGGCATCGGTGGGCGCGGCGGGCGCCGGCGGCAGCCTTCCCTCGGTCCCCGGATCGGCCGGCTTTTCAGCCGGCGGCGTCAGCGATGCAATCGCCGCAGGCGGCGTGGGATTCAGATACGGGTCGAGTGCGCCCGATACATAGGCGGTTCCGACGACCGCGACGGTCCCACCGGCCGCGAACAGAAACGCCTTCAATGGATTAACAGCCATATTTCCCCTACCCCTTAGCCACCTGAAGCCGGTCTAGCGTGTTTTGCCGGCACCGACAAGAAAAAGCCCGGGCTTGTCAGCCCTTGGGGCTTGACCCCGCATTCAGACCCAATCACCAATCACGAATGAACACGATTCGATCCGTCTGCGTCTATTGCGGCTCGTCTCCGGGCCGCGATGAAATCTATGCCAAGGCCGGGCACCTGCTTGGCCGCTCGCTCGCCAAAGCCGGCCTGCGGCTGGTCTATGGCGGCGGCACCAAAGGCATTATGGGCGCAGTCGCCGAAGGCGCGCTCAAGGCCGGCGGCAAGGTAACGGGCATCATTCCGCGCTTCCTCATCAACAAGGAGGCGACCGAAACCGCGCTTGACCGGCTCGACGAGTTGCTGATCACCGACAACATGCACGAGCGCAAGCACAAGATGTTCGAGAAATCCGACGCCTTTGTGGCGCTGCCCGGCGGCATCGGCACGGTCGAGGAAATCGTCGAGATCATGACCTGGGGCCAGCTCGGCCATCACCGCAAGCCGATCGTCTTCGCCAACGTTCAAGGGTTCTGGGATCCGATGCTGGCGCTGCTCGACCATATGGCCAGCGAAGGCTTCATCCACACCGCACAGCGGGTCAGGCCGCTGGTGGTCGAAGACCCCGAGGCAATCGTCGCCGCCATCATGGTGGCGGGGTCGTCGGTCGATGCCCCGACGGAAGGCGTGCAGTCGGTGATTGATAAGATGTGATAGTGAATAGTGAGAGAGGCCCCGCTGCCCATCACGCCGTAGCGCGAAGATCCTCGACGATAGTGCCGGAGGCAGCGACCTCCGCTTCATGGTCCGGCTCCCGCCAGGTCTCGGCGAGACCCGCCGCATACCAGTCCTGCATCGCCGGCAGGCCGAGCAATTGCGCGGGATAGGCGGCAGCAGCACCTTCGAAAGACAATCCATAGGACTGGACGCGGAACGCCACCGGGGCGAAGAAGGCATCGACTGCGGTGAAATGGCCGCCGGCAAGGAACGGCCCGCCGAACCGGGCAAGGCCATCGTTCCAGAGATCGCCCAAACGGAACAGATCCTGCTTAAGCGCGTCCGACATCGGCAACGGTTTTACCCGCAAGCCGCAATTCATCGGGCATGCGCCGCGCAAGGCCGTGAAACCAGAATGCATTTCGGCGGCGGCCGAGCGCGCCCAGGCTCGCGCCTTGGCCTCGGCAGGCCACACGCCATGGTGGCGCTCGGCGAGATACTCGGCAATAGCCAGCGAATCCCAGACAGCCCAGCCGTCATCCACCAGGCAAGGCACGCGCCCGCTGGGCGAGAACGCCCGGTAGAGATCGAAACTGGGCCCGGTCGGAAACGGCGTCAATTGCTCCTCGAACGGAATGTCGAGGGTGCACATCAGCACCCATGGCCGCAGCGACCATGACGAATAGTTCTTGTTGGCGATATGCAGCACGTACATCGAAAGGCTCCCTACTTCGGGGCCAACGCCACCGGGCGGATTTCACGGCCACGAAACATCGACCAGGAATACATCGCCAATGCCGCCCAGATCAGCGCAAAGGCAATTGCTTGCGTGGTGCCGAACGGCTCGTCGAAAATCAGCACGGCGATCAGGAACACCATGGTCGGTGCGATGTACTGCATGATGCCGATGGTGGAGAGGCGCAGAAGCTTGGCGCCGAAGGCGAACAGAAGCAGCGGCACCGAGGTGACTGGCCCGCAGCCGATGAGCAAAGCCATATCGGTGCCGTTGCTGGAGATGAAATGGTCCTGGCCGTTGACGACTAGGAAGACGATGTAGGCAAGCGCCGGCACCGACAGCAAAAGCACTTCGAGCAGAAAGCCCTGGCTCGGGCCGATCGGCAGCGTCTTGCGGAAGAACCCATATGCAGCGAAGGAAAACGCCAGCGCCAACGATACCCAAGGCAATTTGCCGGCATCGACGGTCAGAACGGCAACTGCGACCGCCGCCAGCAACACGGCCGCGATCTGCAGCCGGTCGAGCTTCTCGCCGAGCAACAACGCGCCGACGACGATGCTAACTAATGGGTTGATGTAGTATCCGAGCGCGGTCTCGACGGTGCGGTCAACCGAGATCGCCCAGACATAGATGGCCCAATTGACGGAGATCAGGGTCGCCGTCAACGCCGCCATGGCGATGCTGCGTGGTGAGCGGATTGCCCCCTTGAAATCGGCGGTCCGACCGGCCCAGACCAGCACTGCAGCAGCAATCGGCACCGACCAAACGATGCGGTGGGCGATCACCTCGATCAGCGGCAGATGCGCAACCGCCTTCATGTAGAAGGGCAACAGCCCCCATAGCAGATAAGCGCCGAGCGCGAGGAGAAAGCCGTTGCGGGCTTTGGAGTCGGCGTCGGGCTGGATCGTGTCGCTGGCCATGGCAAACGCTATGGCCCAGTGGGCCATCCAAAACCATCGCAAAATTATGATGGATCAATGGACTTCCGCTGATGGTTCAAGGGGCGGCGCCAGTTCCTCGCCCCACTTCGGGGGGCGAGAAACCCACGTCTTGCAACCCTACTCCGCCGCCACCAATCCCGCCATGTCGCGGTTCTTCATCAGCTTGTAGACAATCGAATCCATCAGCGCCTGGAAGGAGGCGTCGATGATGTTTTCCGAGACGCCGACCGTCCACCAGCGTGCGCCGGTGCCGTCATGCGATTCGATCAGGACGCGAGTGATCGCCTCGGTGCCGCCATTGAGGATACGCACCTTGAAATCGGCGAGCTCCATGTCGGCGATCTCGCTCTGGAACTTGCCGAGGTCCTTGCGCAACGCGATGTCGAGCGCGTTGACCGGGCCGTGGCCTTCGGCCACCGACATTTTCTCCTCGCCCTCGACCATCACCTTGACGATGGCTTCGGAGACCGTCTTCAACTGGCCGTTGGCATCGAAGCGGCGCTCGACCATGCAGCGGAACGAAGTGACGTTGAAGAACTCCGGCAGGCCGTGCAGCATTTTGCGCGCCAACAGCTCGAAGGAGGCATCGGCCCCCTCATAGGCGTAGCCCTCGGCCTCGCGCTCCTTGACCACCGAGATCAGCTCATCGAGACGATGGTCGTCTCTGGGCACATCGATGCCGCGCCGCTTCAGCTCGGCGAGGAAATTGGCCTTGCCACCCTGGTCCGAAACCATAACGCGGCGGCGGTTGCCTACCGCCTCGGGCGGCACATGTTCATAGGTCGCCGGCTCCTTGGCCAGTGCGGAGGCATGGATGCCGGCCTTGGTGGCGAAGGCTGAGGCGCCGACATAGGGCGCCTGCGCTTCCGGAGCGCGGTTCAGCAATTCGTCGAAGGCGCGGGAAAGCCGGGATATCCCGGTCAGCGCCTCGGCCGAGATGCCGGTTTCAAACCGATCGGCGAAGGCCGGCTTCAGCGCCAGCGTCGGTACGATCGAGACCAGATTGGCGTTGCCGCAGCGCTCGCCGATGCCGTTCAGCGTGCCTTGGATCTGGCGCACGCCGGCCTCGACGGCGGCGAGCGAATTGGCCACCGCTTGGCCGGTGTCGTCATGGGCATGGATGCCGAGATGGCCGCCCGGAATACCTGAAACAATGACCTTGTCGACGATGGCGCGCACTTCCGAGGGCTGCGTGCCACCATTGGTGTCGCACAACACCACCCAGCGCGCGCCGGCATCATAGGCGGTCCTGGCGCAGGCCAGTGCGTAGTCCGGATTGGCCTTGAAGCCGTCGAAGAAATGCTCGCAATCGACCATCGCTTCCTTGCCGGCGGCAACAGCTGCTTCGACCGACGCGTTGATCGAGTCGAGGTTTTCCTCATTGGTGCAGCCGAGCGCGACGCGGACATGATAGTCCCAGCTCTTGGCGACGAAGCAGATGGCGTCGGACTTGGACTGCACGAGCGCTGCCAGGCCCGGGTCGTTGGATGCCGACACGCCTGCCCGCTTGGTCATGCCGAAGGCGACGAACTTTGCCTTCGCCGTGCGCTTCTGCTGGAAGAAGGCGGTGTCGGTCGGATTGGCGCCGGGATAGCCGCCTTCGACATAGTCCATGCCGAACTCATCGAGCAGCTTGGCAATCGCGATCTTGTCCTCGACGGAAAAGTCGATGCCCGGCGTCTGCTGGCCATCGCGGAGGGTTGTGTCGAAGAGATAGAGGCGTTGTTTGGTCATTGTTCTGTTGGCGCGCGAGCACCCCCCTCTGGCCTGCCGGCCATCTCCCCCTCAAGGGGGAAGATCGGCAGCTTTAGCGTCGGATCGTTTCCTGCAGCGACGGAGATTTGCGAAAGCGCCGATGACAGCCAATCTCCCCCCTTGAGGGGGAGATGTCCGGCAGGACAGAGGGGGGTGCCACGCGCTGTCATTTCCCCGCAAACCCATCCGTCGCGCGTATCAGCCGATCCAGAATCCCCGGCTCCGAATAGGAATGGCCGGCGCCTTCGATGAGGTGGAAATCCGCCTTCGGCCAGGCCTTGTGCAGGGCCCAGGCATAGCGCGCCGGGCACGGCATGTCGTAGCGGCCGTGGACGATTGTGCCGGGAATATCCGCGAGCTTATGGGCATCGCGCAGAAGCTGCCCCTCCTCCAGCCAGCCGGCGTGGACGAAATAGTGGTTCTCGATGCGGGCAAAGGCGATGGCGAAGTCGTCCTCGCCGAACTTGTCGCTGGTCTCCGGCTCCGGTAGCAGCGTGATCGTCTCACCTTCCCACAGGCTCCAGGCAAGGGCGGCTTCCAGCTCCGCCTTGCCATCGGCGCCGACCAACCGCCTGCGGTAAGCGGCCATCATGTCGCCGCGCTCGGCTTCAGGAATTGGCGCCAGGAAACGCTCCCATTTGTCGGGGAACATCTCGGAGACGCCGAACTGATAGTACCATTCGAGTTCGGCGCGGGTCAGCGTGTAGATGCCGCGCACGACAAGCTCGCTGACGCGATTAGGATGCGTCTCGGCATAGCCCAGCGCCAGCGTCGAGCCCCACGAGCCGCCGAACACCAGCCATTTTTCGAAGCCGCACATCTCACGCAGCCGCTCGATGTCGGCAACCAGGTGCCAGGTGGTGTTGGCCTCGAGCGAGGCGTTGGGTGTCGATTTCCCGCAGCCGCGCTGGTCGAACAGGATGACGTCGTAAAGCTTCGGGTCGAACAATTGCCGATGTTTTGGCGAGAAGCCGCCGCCGGGACCGCCATGCAGGAAAACGGCCGGCTTGGCGCCCCTGGTTCCGGAGCGCTCCCAGTAGATATGATGGCCGTCGCCGACATCGAGCATGCCGGACTCGAACGCCTCGATCTCTGGATAAAGAGTACGAAGTTCACTGTTCATTTCATTGCTCATATTTTCAGGCCGTGCGCGGGCCAGTCCGTGGTTTCGTGGTCGGGATGCTGGAAGGAGATGATCTGCTCCTGGCGGGAGTAGAAATCCGGATCCTGATGCATGGGCTGGTCAAAGATCGTTTCCACCCAAGGCAATCGGACCGCGTAGTTGACCTGGATCTGCGGCGCCAGATCGGAGCGGTCGTCGAAGGCGCCGATGGCGATCTCCAGTGCGCCAGGTTGGCGATAGGTCAGCGGTGTACCGCAGCGGGCACAGAAGCCGCGATCGATGTTGACCGACGACTGGAAATAGGTGGGCTCTTCGCGCGTCCATTCGACGCCATCCTTGGGCACTGTCACCAGCGCGCCGAAAAACGAACCGAACTGTTTCTGGCACATGCGGCAATGGCAGATGGACGCCCGGCCGAGCTTGCCCTTGATGCGGAAACGCACGGCACCGCACTGGCAGCCGCCGGTTCGAACTTCATCGGTCATGATTTTCCCTCTGGCGGCCGGTGTTCGGTGTCCCATTGTTCGGTGTCATGGTCGGGATGCTGGTAGGAGACGAGCTCGGCGAGATAAGGCGCCGACGACATGTCGGCCATGGTGTCCTCGCCCGGCAATTGCGGGATGGTATCGACATAGGGAAGTTTTGCCTCCGTGCCCCACTGGATCAGCGGCACGATATCAGCCGGATTGTCGAAGGCGCCGATGGCGAGGCCGATGCCGTCGGGCGCGGTAAAGGTCAGCGGCGTGCCGCAATTGGCGCAAAAGCCACGATCGACATGGCTGGACGAGGCGAAATATTTCGGTTCGCCGCGCGTCCAGTCGAGTTTGGCGCCACGCACCGAGACCAGGGGCGCGTAAAATGAGCCGAACGCCTTCTGGCACATGCGGCAATGGCAGATCGAGGCGTCACCCAGCGCACCCTCGACGCGAAAGCGCACCGCGCCGCACTGGCAGCCACCGGTGTAGATCGGCCGGTTGTCGAGGCTCATGGCGTCTCACTCCGTTTCATAGTCATTCGGGCGCATGGCAGACGGCCTCGACATTGTTGCCGTCGGGATCCAAGACGAAGGCGCCGTAATAGTCCGGGTGATAATGCGGGCGCAGCCCCGGCCCGCCATTGTCCTTGCCGCCGGCGGCGAGCGCCGCGGCATGGAAGGCGTTGACCTCGGCGCGGCTGCGCGCGGTGAAGGCGACGTGCTGATGGGTCCTCGGCTTGTCATCGCTGGCCTGCAGCCAGAACACCGGCCGGTCGCGGCCATAGCCACCGACCTTCGCGCCGCCGGTATATTCCAGTGGCACCATGTAGATCAGCGAGGCGCCAAGCGGCGCTATCGCCTGGTCATAAAAGGCTTTCGACGCGTCGAAGTCGGCGACATTGATGCCGAGATGGTCGATCATGAAACAAGCTCCTCCCTTGCTGGCGCCGGCACGTCGGCGCCGGCCAAGCCGGCCCCGATGAACGCTGGCGTTCCTTCGAACCCCCCTCTGTCCTGCCGGACATCTCCCCCGCAAGGGGGGAGATTGGCTGTCGCTGCCGCCTTCGCCAATCTTACAACGGTGTCTCGCGCCACCCTCACCGCTTCACCTCCCACGTCGTCACGCGTTCGTTGGTGACAGGATCCTTGCCGTCCTTCAGCTGCACGCCTTGCTCCAGAAGCTCGTCGCGGATGCGGTCGGCCTCGGCCCAGTTTTTCGCTGCGATCAGTTCCAAGCGCTTGGCGATCGCCTTGGCGATCGCTGCCTCGTCGACCTTGGCCGCGCCGATATCGAAGCCGAGGAACAACAGCGATGCCTTCAGCGATGCGGCCGCTTCGTTGCCCTCCGCGGCCTCACCGGCAAGCTGCGTGAGCTGCTGGAAGGCGGCATAGGTGGCGAGGTCGTCAGACAGCGCCGCCACAATCTCCGCCGGGACTTGCCCTGCCGACGGCGCCAGGTCAGCCGCGCGTTTCCATTTGCGCAGCGTGTTCTCGGCTTCCTCCAGCTTGCGCACGGAGAAATCGATCGGCTCGCGGTAATGCGTCATCAGCATCGCCAGACGCAGCACCTCGCCCGGCCATTTGCGGCCGCCGAAAGTTTCGGTCTCCAGCAGTTCGGCGATCGCGTAGAAATTGCCGACGCTCTTCGACATTTTCTGGCCCTCGACCTGCAGGAAGCCATTGTGCATCCAGATATTGGCCATGACGTCGGTGCCGTGGGCGCAACGCGACTGGGCGATCTCGTTCTCATGGTGCGGGAAGATCAAATCGAGGCCGCCGCCATGGATGTCGAAGACATCGCCGAGATAGGCGGCCGACATGGCCGAGCATTCGATGTGCCAGCCCGGCCGGCCCCTGCCCCATGGGCTGTCCCAGCCGGGCTCTTCCGGTGACGACAATTTCCACAGCACGAAATCGCCCGGGTTCTTCTTGTGAGCGTCGACGGCAATTCGCGCACCGGCCTGCTGTTCGTCGAGATTGCGCTTCGACAGCTCGCCATAATCCGGCATCGAGGCGGTGTCGAACAGCACTTCGCCGGCGGCGACATAGGCGTGGCCGCGTTCGATCAAACGTTCGATCAAGGTGATCATGTCAACCTTGCCGTCGGCGCGGCGCGCGACGAACTCGGTGGCGCGTGGCTCGACCGTCGGCGGCAAGCAGCCGAGTGCGGCGACATCCTTGTGATACTGGTCGGCGGTTTTTTCGGTGACGCGGCGGATCGCCTCGTTGAGCGTCAGGCTTCCCGACGCGATCTCGGCGCCGAAATCGCGCAGCGCGCGGGCGTTTATCTTGTCGTCGACATCTGTGATGTTGCGCACATACGTGACACCAGCCTCGCCATAGAGGTGACGCAGCAAACGGAACAGCACGTCGAAGACGATCGCCGGACGCGCATTGCCGATATGGGCAAAGTCGTAGACGGTTGGGCCGCAGACATACATGCGCACATTCGACGGGTCGATCGGGAGGAACACGTCCTTCGTCCGCGTTAGCGTGTTGTAGAGGCTGAGACCCTTCGATGCGTCAGACATGCGTGCCCTTCCGGTCCGTTAAGTTCTGGAGAGAGCCTTACCTGTGCCAAGGCACAAATCGGGCTCCAGCCTGCTGGCCGGGGCGTTTGTCCACTCTGGGGAAAGATGAGGCGAAAACGTCCTGACCAGCGCGAAGCTAGCCAATAATGCAAATGCCACAAATGGCGAAAAACGTTTTCATCGGCGGCTTTATCGCCTTGGCCGGTGTTGCCGTCAAGTCGCAACTTCCGGCAAAAGCATCGCTGGTTCATAGGTCAGGAGCCGCTGAAACATTTTATTAAACATGTCGGCACAGTCATGAAACATTCGCCGGCTAGTTCACCATAGGTCACGATTCGGTCAGATTCGGCCGGCAAACGCAGACACGGAAATGTTACAGGGAAGAGATCGATGTCACGAACCAAGCAGGAATCGAGCCGCGCCAAGCAACCGGCGCTCGCCAACCACTACCGTGCGATCGGCCCGGCCGCGATCGTCGCCGCCCTTCTCCACACCGCGAAGAATAAAAAGCCGGCGCCGAAAATCACTTCGCCCCGCGCTGCCTGAACAGGCATCGTGCCGCCGCCGACAAGGCGTGCGCCGGAACGGAAGGCTGAGGCCCCATAGCGCGCCTGAAAACAACAGCTCTTCCTATTGAGCAGGTTCTTCCCGAAGACCGGACATGGCTTCTTGGGAGCGCGCTCTAAAACAGCGTCATCTGACTGTCGTCCGCGCCGGGCTTCTGGCGCCTGACCTTGCCGGGCTCGACGATGCCCATGTCCTGTATCTCGGGCCCGATGTTGGCGACCTTGTTGACGAGGTCGGAGACCGGAATTGCCTCGAAGAAATCGGGCAGCGCGGGCTTGAGCAGGTCGGCCACATCGCGCGGTTCGAGCGTGCGGCAGTCCAGCCAGCGGGCAAAATCTTCAGGCGCGATCACCACCGGCATCCGGTCATGGATATGGGCGGTGCCGGCATTGGCGTTGACGGTAAGAATAGCGCCGGTGTCCATTTCCGAACCGCCCGGCTCGGCATAGGTTTCGATCAGCCCGGCAAAGGCGATCAACCCGCCATGCCTCGGCCGTATCCAGTAGGGCTGGCCCTTCTTGCCGCTCCCGGATTGCTGCCACTCATAGAAGCCGGAGGCCGGCACCAAGGCACGGCGATGGCGCATGGCGGCTCTGAACGAGGCTTTTTCAATAGCGCCTTCCGAACGCGCGTTGATGAGCAGCGGAAATTCCCTGGTGTCCTTGACCCAGGTGGGGATCAGTCCCCAGCGCACCAGCATCGCCTGGCGATCCGGGAAATTCGAGCCCGGCATGCGCGGCGGCCCCGACAGCGCCATCAGCACCGGCTGCGTCGGCGCGATGTTGTAGCGGGCCGGAAAATCCTCCAGCTCCGCCAGGCCGAGCAAGGCGGCAGTCTGGTCCGGCGTGGCCGTCAGGGCAAAGCGTCCGCACATGGGAAAGCTCGATGAAATGATCCGATCGCGAAAGTGGCGATGGAACCGGCGTTGCGCAACCGCTAAAGCTCAATGCCGCCGGCCGGTCCACAAGGGTCGGCCTCAAATAGGCGAAAACGAGATCGATGAACGAGCAGCGCAAGACACTTCCCGCAGTCTCGGTCGCCGTCGTGCGCGGCAGGACGGTGCTGCTGGTCAAGCGGGCGCGGCCGCCGTCGCAGGGGCTTTATGCCTTTCCCGGCGGCAAGGTCGAGCCCGGCGAGACGCTGCAAGAAGCAGCAGTGCGCGAGTTGCTGGAGGAAACCGGGCTGCGGGCGCAGGACTATCGTCCGCTTCGCGACATCCACATCGACGGCAGCGGCGAGAATCACCCGGTCGACTATCTGCTGACCGTGTTCGGCGCCGTTTATGCCGGCGGCGAAGCTACGGCCAGCGACGATGCCGAGACCGCCGCCTTCTATAGTCTTGATGAAATGGCGACGCTGCCGCTCGCGAGTGACGTCGTGGAGGTGGCTGAAGAGCTTTTGGCCTGAAGCAAACCGGTATCCGCCCCTCCGAGAATCGCCTTGCAGGCGACAAAATGTTTCGCCAGATAGACTTATGACCCGCACCTCGCTGTTCCTTGCCGCATGCCTCGCCGCCGCCACGGCTGTTGGCGTGCAGCCGGCGCTGGCCGCCGAGTCGCCGTTCGAGCCCGGGCTGATGCGACTGGCCGAGGTGCTGGGATCGCTGCATTTCCTGCGCAATCTGTGCGGCGAAAAGGGCGACCAGTGGCGCACCGAGATGGAAAAGCTGATCGATTCGGAAAATCCCGATCCGGAGCGGCGTGCCCGCTTCATCGCCAGCTTCAACCGCGGTTACCGTTCCTTCGGCGGCACCTATACCCAATGCACGCCGTCAGCGACCGAAGCCATCAGCCGCTACATGAAGGAAGGCGAGACGCTGTCGCGCGACATCGCCTCGCGTTACGGCAACTGACGAGCGCCAGACGGCGTTTAGCCAACGCCTTTTCGAGCACCCGCCTTGTATCCACGGCACGTTGATGCAATCTTGGTGTTGCACTTGCGCAACAGTATTAACGAAACGTTAGCGCGCGAATGCGGAATTAACTCAAACTGAAGGTTTTCATCCCGCTCACCGGTCTAATCGGCTAAGTTTGAATCGGACCGAACGCAGGCGACGAAGTTTGTAAAGACGATCAAAAAAATGTCGTATTTACAGATACTTACTTAGCCTGCGTGAGATAGGGGCAGCCCAAGCCGGATCCGACCCGTCGGACCGCCGCTTGAAAAGGTGGACATCGCAAATGGAACATGGCGTCAACGACATCGACGCGCTGGTCAGGGAAGAAAAGCGCCTGACCGCGGTGGAAAGCCATAGCGAGGCCTGGGCGGAAGGTCTGTCGGCCGGCATAGAACCTGAAATCATCGCCGAGGCAGCGCTTGAAACCGCGTTCGGCGAGATGCTGCGAGCCAATGGCGAGACCTCGGCCCTTGCCCTGCTCGACCGCATGCGTGAAAAGGTGATCGCCGGCGCCTTCGAGCCGGAGCGGTTTCGGCACTAGGCGGCGCGCGTCTCAGAGGGTGCATCGCCAGCTTACCGGTTCTTTGACGACGGCGCGCCGTTTGGGCATCATGCCTGAAGAGCCTAGGCCCAAGGAGAGGCAAGCGGTGAATTTTTCGATGTCAGGCCGGCCTCGCGGCGTGGCCCTCAGCATCTGGCTTGCCGCTTCCTGCGCCGCGGGTCCGCTGGCGTTTGTCCTGACCAGCAACCCTGCCTACGCGTTGAGCGAGATCAAGCGCGAGGAGCTTCCAGTTCCTGCCGGGCCACCAGCCAATGGTGAGACGGCGCCGTCTGAAAATTCAGTGCCAATGCCCGATCTGCCCGGCACGGCGCCACCGGCCGCCAGCCAGCCGAAATCGCCCACGGAGCCCGAACAAAGCCAACCGGAAGCCCCCGCCAACGATGGAGGCGTGGCCAACCCGCGTGCCGATCCAGAAGCGCCGGTGCCCGAAGTCGTCTATGACCTTTCCAAATTGCCCGAGCCCGTCAGGCGCATGCGCGATCTGATGGTCGAGGTCTGCGTCAGCGGCGACATCGAGAAGCTGCGGCCGCTGATCGGCAAGGGCGACACCATGACCCAATTGTCGCTGGGCGAAATCGAGGGCGACCCGATCGCCTTCCTGAAAGGGCTATCGGGCGACAAGGAAGGTCAGGAAATCCTCGCTATCCTGGAAGAGGTGCTCAATGCCGGCTATGTCCATGTAGACGTCGGCACACCGCAGGAACTCTATGTCTGGCCATATTTCTTCGCCCTGCCGCTGGACAAGCTCAACGCCAGGCAGCGGGTCGAATTGTTCAAGATCGTCACCGCCGGCGACTATGACGACATGAAGCAGTTCGGCGCCTACATCTTCTACCGCGTCGGCATCACGCCGGCCGGGCAGTGGACATTCTTCGTCGCCGGGGATTGAACGGCGATTCCCCCTGGGATGGCTACTGGCTAGGGCTAGAAAGCTCGAGGCCTGTGTCAGGCCATATGCGGATACCTTCATTTCGAAGGGCCGAAATCGCTTCGACCGCCGCGTTGGGATCCATTTGCAGCACCTCGGCGGCATGCCGCAATTCTTCCTTGTCCCGCAGCCTGTTTACCACCCAAGCCACCTTGCGCTCGATATCCACGCCATAGGCCGCCTTCGCCTTGCCAACAGCGTCGCTCGGGATTTCCTTATAGATGCCAACCAGCACTCCAAGATCGATGGCATCGCGATATGCAATTGCACGGTCCTGACATCGATCCGCGTTCGCCAGCAACTTCTCGGCAAACATATCCGCCGGGACCAGGGCGGATACATTCAGATCGTCGTCGAAATGGCCTCGCAGTTTTATGCGGCCTTCGCGGATGACTTCGAACTTGATCGTTTGGCCTTTCAACCGCACGATCGTCCGCAAGCCATATTGATCGATCTGGAAGTCCCGAACAGCCTCGACCGGCTCAGGAAAGAATGCTCTGACGCCACGTTCGGCTGCGGAGGTCCGCAATTCGCGATAGCCATCACTGTCGGCACACAGGAAGTCCACATCCAGTGAGCGGCGATATTCCCCGAATTTCATGACGATCGCAGTGCCACCGCCGAACCAGCACTGGTTTGCGGTCAGGAAATGGCGATCCATCAATCCGAGCGCTTCGGCAATGATCTGGTGCTCGGGCCTCTTGAATTCCATCATGACGCTCGCGGTGTGTCCTGTTGATATTCCGGCTGCGAGGAACGATCAGGTGAGGGAAATCAGCCGGCGGTCAAGAGCACGCCGTGACCGAATTTGTCTGCCAAACTTTGGATAAGCATCTTCTCACGCACAGTAAGACGCTTTTGATCGACAAACCGCCAATTACGCTCATACAGCGCAAATGCCTCTTCAGCCGGAATCGGGCGTGCCGCATCGCGGTTCCAGGCGAGCGCCTGGAGCTCCGGAAACTCCGCAGGGACAATCATGGGCGCGATATCTGCGTTCATAATGCCCTTAACGTAGTGGATAGCGCTTAAAAAATCCAACGCAGCAAGAAACCGCTAAGCCGGCAGCGCCTCGGAAAACTCCACCGGCCTGCCCTGTCCTGGCGTGACGATCTCGCCGTCCCACATCACGCGACGACCGCGCACGATCGTGCCGACCGGCCAGCCGGTGACTTCCTTGCCGCCATAGGGCGTCCAGCCGGCCCTGGAGCCGGCCTGCGCATTGGTGATGGTTTCGCGGCGCTTCATATCGACAATTGTGAAGTCGGCGTCGTAGCCGGCGGCGATGCGGCCTTTCCTGGCCATGCCGAAGATGCGCTGCGGGCCGTGGCTGGAGAGGTCGACGAAGCGCTGCAGGGTCAGCCGGCCTGAATTGACGTGGTCGAGCATGATCGGCACCAGCGTCTGCACCCCGGTCATGCCAGACGGCGAGGCCGGATAGGGCTTTGCCTTCTCGGCCAGCGTGTGCGGGGCGTGGTCGGAGCCCAGCACGTCAACGATGCCTTGCGCAATGCCGTGCCAGACGCCGTCGCGATGGCGTGCCGCCCGCACCGGCGGGTTCATCTGGATCAGCGTGCTCAGCCGCGCATAGTCGTCGGCGGCGAGCGTCAAATGGTGCGGCGTCGCCTCGCAGGTGGCGACATCCTTGTGCTGTTCGAGGAACACGATCTCTTCGGCAGTGGAGATGTGCAGGACATGGATGCGGGCGCGGGTGCTGCGCGCGATGCGCACCAGCCGCTCGGTGCAGCGCAAGGCCGCGATCTCGTCGCGCCAGACGGGGTGTGAGGACGGGTCGCCCTCGACGCGCAGGCCGAGGCGCTCGCGCAGCCGGAACTCGTCCTCCGAGTGAAAGGCGGCTCGGCGGCGGGTGTTGCGCAGGATCGATGCGACACCCTCGTCGTCCTCGACTAGCAGGTCGCCGGTGGACGAGCCCATGAACACCTTTATCCCGGCAGCACCCGGCAGCCGCTCGAGCTCACCGACATCATCGGCATTCTCGCGCGTGCCGCCAACCCAGAAGGCGAAGTCGCAATGCATCCGGCTGGTGGCGCGGCGCACCTTGTCGGCAAGCGCCGCCTCGCTGGTGGTCAGCGGATTGGTGTTGGGCATTTCGAAGACGGCGGTGACCCCGCCCAGCACAGCCGCGCGCGAGCCCGTCTCCAGATCTTCCTTGTGCTCCAGCCCCGGCTCGCGAAAATGCACCTGACTGTCGACGACGCCTGGCAGGACGTGCAGCCCGCGACAGTCGATCGCTTCGCCGGCCGAAGCTTGGCGAAGATCGCCTACTGCGACGATACGACCACCCTTGACGCCGACATCGCGCGCGCCCTCGCCATCATGGTTGACCACAGTGCCGCCTGTCAGGATGAGGTCGTAGGTGGTGGCCATGGGCGTTCGGTCTCTTGCGGGGGGAGTATCGTCGGCTTACGTAAAGGCCGACTGTTTTGCAAGATCAGGTTCTTTGCCGCCCATGCCTTTTGCCCTGTTCAAAGACCGCGCCCTCATTTCCGTGTCAGGCCCGGATGCCGAGCATTTTTTGCAGAATATCCTCACCACCGACCTCGACACGCTGGCCGTCGATGCGGCAAAGCCAGGTGCGCTGCTTTCGCCGCAAGGCAAGATCCTGTTCGATTTCCTGATCTCGCGTAGCGGCGAGAACGCATTCCGGCTGGATTGCCGTGCCGACATCGCAGACGATTTCCTGCGCCGGCTGATGCTTTACAAGCTGCGCGCCAAGGCCGAGATTGCCAGGCAGGATCAAGTGCTTGTGACGGTTGCGTGGGGCGATGATTCAAGCGCTTCACAGTCTGATTCAACGGTACTTGCCGATGCCCGCTTCCGCGAGGTGGCTGTGAGCCGCTCCTATGGCGGCGCATTCGTAGGTGGCGACCCGGCTGCGTGGCAGGCGCTCCGCATCGCCAACGGCATTGCCGAAAGCGGTTCCGATTATCAGCTCGGCGAAGCCTTCCCTCACGACGTGCTGCTCGACGAGACCGGCGGCGTCGGCTTCAAGAAAGGCTGCTATGTCGGCCAGGAAGTGGTCTCGCGCATGCAGCATCGCGGCACCGCCAGGCGCCGCGTGCTGATCGTTTCGGCCGACCGCGCCTTGCCCGCGCCGGGCTCGGAGCTGACGGTTGCGGGGCGGCCGGTCGGCACGCTCGGCTCGACCGCGGGCATGGCCGGCCTCGCCATTGCCCGCATCGACCGGGTCAAGGCGGCGCTCGACGCTGGCCAGCCGGTACTGGCCGGTGATGTCACCGTCTCGCTCGCCATCCCGGCCTGGGCGCAGTTCAGCTTTCCCAGGGAAGCCATCGGCGCGGAGGATGCCTGATGGCTGCCGATCGCGTCGGAGCGCCACCCCGCGCGTGGCAGCGCATGCTGTCGGGACGGCGGCTCGACCTGCTCGACCCCTCGCCGCTCGACATCGAAATCTCCGACATCGCCCACGGGCTTGCCCGCGTCGCCCGCTGGAACGGCCAGACCCGCGGCGATCACGCCTTTTCGGTTGCCCAGCATTCGCTGCTGGTCGAGGCGCTGTTCAGCGAGTTGCAGCCGGACGCCTCGGCCAACGCTCAGTTGGCAGCACTGCTGCATGACGCGCCGGAATATGTCATCGGCGACATGATCTCGCCGTTCAAATCGGTAATGGGCGGCTCCTACAAGGAGTGTGAGCTGCGTCTCCAGCGCGCCATCCATCAGCGCTTTTCGCTGCCGCCCGAACTCGGCGTCGGCTTGCGCAAGGAGATCAAGCGCGCCGACCAGATCGCCGCCTATTACGAGGCGACGCTGCTTGCCGGTTTCTCGACCGCAGAAGCAACCGAGTTCTTCGGCCGGCCGCGCGGGTTCAATGCCGACCGCTTCGACTTTAAGCCGCACTCGGTGACCTCGGCGCAAGCTGCCTTCCTCAAACGCTACGCAACGCTTGAAAAGCAACGCCAGGCAACGGTTGCCGTGCATTCGGCGCAGTGAACATACGCTAAATTAACCAGCGGTAACCACAGTACCGGGTTTCGATCACGGTCAGCAGGCACGCCTCATGTCCGTTGCGCACGTCAAGGGTGGTTCGCCCGTCCGCAGACGGGGAGCCGGAGGCGTCGCCGCGCCACGGCAGATCGCCGACGAACTGCGCCACCAGAACGAGCGCTTTTCGGCGGCCGTCGAGAATATGTCGCACGGGCTGTGCATGTTCGACGCCGACGAGCGGATGATCATCTGCAACGGCAACTATATCAGCATCTTCTCCCTCGACGCGAAGATCGTGCGGCCCGGCATCGCGTTCCTGGACATTCTAAAGCACAGCGTCGACATCGGTGTCGCCTCACAGAGCGCCGAAGACCTGTATGCCATCCGCAAGCCCTATATCGAGCGCGCGCAAGCCTCGACCTACGAGGAAATACTGTCGGACGGACGCATCGTTTCCATCACGCACCGGCCGCTGGCCTCAGGCGGCTGGGTGTCGATCTATGAGGACATTACGGAGCAAAGGCGGGCCGAGCAGGAACTGAAGGAGCAGCACCGCCGCTTCGATGCGGCGCTCGCCAACATGTCGCAAGGCCTGTTGATGTACGACGCCGAAGGCACGCTGATCGTGCGCAACCAGCGCTTCCTCGACCTCTACAAGGTCACGCCTGACGACTTCCCGCTCGGCATGAGCCAGCGCGCCCTGCTCGAACAGATGGTGCGACTGCGCATCTATCCGTCGATGGACATCGACGGCGAGATCGCCAACACCAGAGCCAGCCTGCAGGCCGGTGAGGAGCGTTCGACAGACCGCAGCCTTGCCGATGGCCGAACGCTGCTGGTTGCGCGCCGGCCGCTTGCCGGTGGCGGCTGGGTGGCGACCTTCGAAGACATCACCGAGCGCCGGCGCGCCGAAGAGCGCATGAGCCACCTTGCCCATTACGACACGCTGACCGACCTGCCCAACCGATCGATGTTTCGCGAACGGCTCGACCAGGCGATGGCCGGCGATACACCGTTGGCGATCTTCTCGCTCGACCTCGATCGCTTCAAGGCCGTCAACGACACCTGGGGACACCCGGCCGGTGACTGGCTGCTGAAATGCGTGGCGGAGCGGTTGCGGCACAGCCTGCGCAGCGACACCGATGTGGTCGCCCGCCTCGGTGGCGACGAGTTCGCCATCCTGCAGTTCAATCCCAAAGGCGCCACCGATGCGGAACAACTGGCAAAACGCATCGTCGCTGTCGTCAGCCAGCCGTTTCGCGACAAGGGCCGCGACATGCATGTCGGCATCAGCCTTGGCATCGCGCTGTATCCCGGTGACGGCAAGGACGCCGACACGCTTTTGAAGAACGCCGACATGGCGCTTTACAGCGGCAAGAGCGAAGGCCGCAACGTCTACCGCTTTTTCGAGCCCGGCATGGATGCCTTGGTGCGGGCGCGCCTGGCGCTCGAAACCGATCTCGAGACGGCACTGAAACGGCGGGAGTTCGTGCTGGAGTTCCAGCCGATCACCAACATCGCGTCGGGCAAGATCGTCGGCGCCGAAGCGTTGATGCGGTGGAATTCACCGACGCGCGGCCTGGTGGCGCCCGACGATTTCATCGCAGCCGCCGAAGACAGCGGGCTGATCGTTCCGCTGGGCGAATGGGCGCTGAAACAGGCCTGCAGCGTGGCCGCCGGCTGGCCGCCTGGAATGCGCATCGCCGTCAATGTCTCGGCAGTGCAGATCAGAAGCGCCGACTTTGCCCGCAGCGTGATTTCGGCGCTGGCCGTTTCCGGTGTGCCGGCCAGCCGGCTCGAACTGGAAATCACCGAGACCGTGCTGATGGATGAGAGCGAGACGGTGCTGAAGACGCTGAGGCAGCTGCGCGAACTCGGTATCCGCATCGCGCTCGACGATTTCGGCACCGGCTATTCGTCGCTCGGCTATCTCAGGCGTTTTCCCGTCGACAAGATCAAGATCGACCGCTCCTTCATCCACGATATCGACAACAAGGACACGGCGGCGATCGTGCGCACGATCATCGGGCTTGGTGCCGAACTTGGCATCACCGTCACCGCCGAAGGCGTCGAGACCGAAGCGCAGCTCGACATATTGCGCAAGGCTGGCTGCGTCGAGGCGCAGGGCTTTCTGATCGGCATGCCGTCAAAGGCCGCCGACATGGCTCGACTTCTCAAGACGAGGGCAGCGTCCCGGCGCGCCTGAACATCCCCGGCGTCATTCCATGCGCGGCGCGGAAGGTGCGCGAGAGATGGCTTTGGTCGGAGAAGCCGGCCGCAAAGGCGGCACCGGCGAGATCTGAACCTTGCCGGATCAGCAGATCGGCACGGCGCAGCCTGCGGTCACGGATGAAGGCAGCAGGGGTGAGACCCAGCACTTTCCTGAAATCGCGGATAACTTGAAAGCGCGTCACGCCTGCGGCTTCAGCGAGCCGCTGCAAATCGAGGTCCGAGTTCAGATGGTCTTCGATGACCTGTTCATAGACCCGGAGCCGGCTTTTCGATCCGAAGCTTTCGACCGCCTCGCGCCGCCGGCCGCCCCAATCGCCATGGCGCAGGATGAGCTTGCGCAAGGCGATCAGCATGGATGTTTCGGCGCTCGTGGCATCACCCGATGTCGAAGCCAAGTGCGCGACGCCTACTGCCTGGACGAGATCGGCATCATCGACGATCGCTTGCGAAAACAACGGCGGGCGATCCTGCCCGAGTTCGTCCGCGATCGCACCCATGAGCCAGGCCGACGGATAGAAGGTGCGGTAAGCCCAACCCTGGTCGGCACCCGCCTCGCCGTCATGCCATATCTCCGGATTGACGAGCAGAACCGTGCCCGACGGCGCGAGGACAGTCTCGTTGCCGATGCGGACCCGCTCGCACCCTTGCGTGATCAGGGCGACGACATAGGTCGGGTGCGTGTGCAGCTGGTAGCGATGCCGCGTGAAGCGCGCCTTGAGCATGCCAAGATCGCGAAAGCGCGGATGACGCCAGAACTGCGTCGTCTCCTGAGGCTGTTGAATTCCAGACACGGTCAATCCTGTTCAAGACGCTGCCGGCGCAAATCCTTTACGTGCTGGCATCGACAAGGCCGAATTTACGATAGCCGGCAAGGAGAGCGCAATGCTGCACAACGACCCCATCGCCGCCCTCACCCCGCAGGTGGTGGAATGGCGGCATCACATCCACGCCAACCCCGAACTCGGTTTCCAAGAGTATGAGACCGCGCGCTTCGTCGCCGACAAGCTGCGCACCTTCGGGCTCGACGAGGTTCATGAAGGCAAAGGCGGCACCGGCGTGGTTGGCGTCCTCAGAGGACGACCAGGCGTGCGCGCCATCGGGCTTCGCGCCGAACTCGATGCCTTGCCCGTGCTGGAGAAGACAGGATTGCCATATGCGTCGAAGAAAGACGGCGTGATGCATGCCTGCGGCCACGACGGGCACATCGCGATGCTGCTCGGCGCCGCCAAGCTGCTCGCCGACAACAGAGCCTTCGACGGCACCGTCTGTTTCATCTTCCAGCCGGCGGAAGAAAATGAAGGCGGCGCCATGCGGATGATAGAGGACGGACTGTTCGAGCGCTTCCCCGTGGAAGCCATCTACGCCGTCCACAACTGGCCGGGGCTGCCGCTCGGAAAGATCGCGGCCCGTGCCGGGTCGATGATGGCGGCCGTCGACACTTTCGAACTGAACTTTGAGGGGACCGGCGCGCATGCCGCCATGCCGCAGCTAGGCGACGATCCCGTGCTCGCGGCCGGCGCCTTCGTTCAAGCCGTGCAGCGCATCGTCAGCCGTTCGGTCGACCCGCAAATGGCGCTGGTCGTTTCGATCACCCAGATCCATGGCGGCAATGTCGGCAACATCGTGCCGGGCAAGGTCTGGCTGCAGGGAACCTGCCGCTTCTTCGAGCCCACTTTGTCGGGCCATTGCGAAAGGCTGATCGGCGACATCGCGCAAGGCATTGCCTCGGCGCATGCACTCACCGCCAAGCTCGCCTACAAGAAAGGCTACCCGCCGCTGGTCAACACGTCGGCTGCCACTGACCGGGCCGTCCAGGCGGCAACCGCGGTTGTCGGCCGCGAGCAGGTCGAGACCGCATTCAACCCGAGCCTCGGCTGCGAGGATTTTGCCTACATGGTCCGCGAAGCCGGCGGCTGCTATGCCTGGGTCGGCGCAGGAGCTGTCAGACCGGGCGAAGGGCTGCACGGCGATCGCTATGTCTTCAACGACGCCATCGTCCCCACCGTGCTCCGCTATTTCGTCACGCTCGTTGAGCAGACGCTACGCTGACGCCTCAGCGCAAGGTCTCGACGTATTTCTCGTGGAAGCTGACATAGCCGGGTTCGACGACTTTGAGATGGCGCTCGATCAGCTGGTGGAAGGCCGGCAGCTGATGGAAGGGCACGCCGGGATAGGCGTGGTGCTCGGCGTGATACGGCATGTTCCAGGCGACTTTGCGCACCAGCCAGTTGGTCAGCGTGGTGCGGGTGTTTTCCAGCATGTTGGCGACAAGCGGGCAGCGGCCATGCTCGGCCAGCAGATAGAGCCTGAGGAAGGGCTGGCCGAGCAGCGCCGGCACGATCCAGACATAGAGCAGTACACTTGCCTCGAACCACAGGGCTAGCGCGGCGACCACGACATAGAAAGCGATCATGGCGCGGGCTTCAGTGCGCACCTTGGGCAGGCCTTTCGGCGGCACGTAGCTGTCGTGGCAGCCGCCAATCGCGTTGGTGTAGAGTGTCTGCAAATGCCCCCACCACACCGGCAGGCCCGAGACGTGGACGATGTATTGCCGCATCGTCTCCGGTTTCGGGAAGGCGAGTTCCGGATCGGTCTCTGGATCCTGGGTGAAACGGTGATGGGCGAAGTGGAAATAGCGAAACCAGTCGGCGGGCAGCGCGATCGCCAGGCTGCAGACCCTTGCGGCGGCATCGTTGAGCCACTGCGTCTCGAACGCCGTCCTGTGCACCGTCTCATGCAGCAGCGTGAACAGGAAGACGATAAGAATGCCTTGCGGCAACATCAACAGCGGCCAGTACGACACCTTGGCCGCAATCAGCCCGCCGATAGCCACAATCGCGCCGAGATGGAAGGCGAGTTGGACCAGACCCGGCCCGTCCGACTTGCCGGTCAGGCGGCTGCGCTGCTCATTGGTCAGGAACGCGATGACGTCGAGATGGTCTCTGGGTTCAAACTGGGCCGATACGGTCATGGCGCCAAGCTACTCGAATAAGAAAGCTTTCGAAAGACGAGGATTTCTGCGACACAGATAAGCTGACCTTACCTATCGGATCACCCAATGACCGCGCTTCCTTCCCTGAGAGGACTTCAAGCCTTCGAGGCGGCGGCGCGCTCGGGGAGTTTCGCCGCAGCGGCGGATGAGCTCTCGATCTCGGCGGCTGCGGTCAGCCAGCTCATTCGCACCGTCGAGGAGCAGATGGGTCGAAAACTGTTCCATCGCGTCAACCGCCGCGTGGTGCTGACGGAAGCCGGCGTCGAGATGCTGCCCCGGCTGACCCTGGCTTTTCGGGAGATCGGCAGCATCGCGCGTGGCAGCGATGCCTTCCGCCCGCGGCTTGTCGTATCGGTGCCGCCGTCCATGGCGATGGGCTGGCTTTCCGAACGCCTCGCCGGCTTTGTCGCCAGCCACGGCGCCGTCGACATATCCCTGCGCGGCGATGACGATCCGGTGCCGTTCGACCGCGAACTGATCGACATCCGGCTGTCCTTCGGCCCGCACTATCGTGAACACCCGAGCGAGGAGATCGTCAGGGACGCCGTCTACCCCGTCTGCGCGCCAGAACTCACCGCCAAAACCGACAGCCTCGCCGGCCTGCCACTGATTCACACCGACTGGGGACCGACCGGCGCGTCGTTTCCGTCTTGGCGCACATGGTTCGAGGCGGCGGGCATAGAGCCCGGCCGCACAGTGCAGCGCGGCCTGTCGGCGAACTCGTCGCGGGCAGCGCTCGACCTTGCCATTTCGGGGCTGGGCGTGGCGCTGGCGCAAGGCATTTATTGCGCCGGGGCGCTGGAAGAGGGCCGTTTGGTCCGGGCTAATGCCCTATCGATCGCGCTGCGTCAGCCATATTGCCTGACGATCCCGGAACGCAGTGCAAGGCGCGACCTGGTGGCGGCGTTTCGCAATTGGCTGATTGAGGAATGCCGGCGGTCGGTGGGTTCGCCGGTGCTCCTATGATGGTCAGCAGCGTCAGAGATGCGCAGCCAGCGCTGCTGTCATGTCCTTGTTCGTCGCCACGGGAATGATCTCGAACTCCACCAGGTCAGACCATTCGATGACCCAGCGCTGCAGCAGCGTGACGTCATCGGCCTCGACCAAAAGGAAGCAGCGGCTCATATCAGCCGCGATCCAGGAGAGTGGTACACGACAAGCGCGTCCGGCTTCAATCTGCCGCGCTCGCCGAAACGGCGGTAGATCTCCTTGCGGTCGCAGCCGGTGAAATCCTCGATGACGATGAACTGCATTTTTCCCCCTCGGTTGAATTGCCGCCCGGGACGGCAAACTAACGCCCGGGACGGTCCAGCCGCTCCAGGAACCATTGCGTCAGCCGCACCCAGACTTCGTCCTTTTCGCCGGAATCCTCCCAGCCATGGTCGAGGTTCGGGTTGTCGTTGACCTCGATGACGAAGACGCCATCCTTGGTTTCCTTGAGATCGACGCCGTAAAGCCCGTCGCCGATGCAGCGCGCCGCCTTCACCGCGGTGTCGACGACATGCGGCGGCGTCTCTTTCAGCGTGAAGGTCTTGATACCGCCCTGGTCGGGCTTGCCGCTGGCCTTGTGGTTGACGATCTGCCAGTGTTTTTTCGCCATCAAATAATGCACGGCAAACAGCGGCTGCCCGCCGAGCACGCCGACGCGCCAGTCATATTCGGTCGGGATGAATTTCTGCGCGATCAGAAGATCGGAATCCTCCAGCCACTCGGTGGCGAGCGTCTTCAGTTCTTCGAAGTTGCCGCATTTCTTGACGCCGCGCGAGAACGATGAATCCGGGATCTTCAGCACCAGCGGAAAGCCCAGCGTCTGCGCCGCCAGTTCGAGGTCCGAGGTGCCGGCTATCATCACCGTCGGCGGCACCGGCACCTTGTTGTAGGCCATCAGTTCGTTGAGATAGACCTTGTTGGTGCAGCGGATCATCGACAGCGGGTCGTCGATCACCGGCATGCCTTCCTGCTGGGCGCGGCGCGCGAAGCGGTAGGTGTGGTTTGAGATCGAGGTGGTCTCGCGGATGAACAGCGCGTCGTAATTGGCGAGCTTGGCCAGGTCCTTCCTGGTGATCGGCTCGATTTCGACGCCCATCTTTTCGGCGATCTTGGCCCAGTAACGCAGCGAGGAAATCTCCGACGGCGGCAGTTCTTCATGCGGATCGACCAGCGTGGCGAAGGTGTAGCGTGCCGGCGTGCGGCCCTTGGTGTCGCGCCACTCGCGGTTGGTGTATGTCTCGAGCGCCTGCACGAAGAGGGCTTCTTCCTCCTCGGCCATCCTGGCCAGCGGCAGGAAGCCGATCTTGCGGATCGAGGCCCATTCGGCGCTGTCCTTGATGTGAACCTCAAGCGCCGGAGCGCGGAACCAGTCGAACAACAGCTTGGCGAAGCGGTCCCAGACCTTCGACGGTCCGATGCCGAAGAAGATGCAGATTTTTTGCGGGAAAACGCCTCCGAGATCCTTGCGGCATTTGTTGAGCGCCAGCTCCAGTTCCGGCAGCGCGTGCTCGTAGAGCTTGCGCTCGGACAGGTCGATCATCGTCTCGACCGTCGGGATGACCTTGTGGCCGCGCGAACCGGCGAGCAGAGAGGCATAATAGCCGCGGCTCTGGTAGGCGTAATTGTTCGATAGGTTGATGACCTTCGGCTGCTGGCCGCGAAACAGCGCCGGATGCGCAAGATAGTCACGGTTGGTGATGATCTTGTGCGGCGTCGCCGCCGGGTCGAGATCGTTCTGACGGCCGGTGAGGATGACCCAGGTCATTGTTATCAGCGTTTCCCAAGAGTGATGGCAGCACGCAGTCCGTCGCGGCCGAATTGCGCCATGTTCATGAAGATGCCGTGCGGCACGGGAATGTTGGCGGCATCGAGGATGGTCTCCTGTCTTTCGTCCTCGACCCAGGGATCGTGGATCAGGATGTGGTCGCCATCGTCGCCGATAGCCAGCACCCAATGCGGCACCTTCTTGCCGAACATCAGGAAGCCGCTGATCAGCACCAGCACCAGTTTTCCCTGAGCCAGGGCGCCGCGGATATCATCGATGGTGAACGGACGGTAATTCACCGGGATGCCGTAAAGTTCCGCGCGGCGGCGAAAGTCCACCTGGGCAAGTTCCATCACCCGGCGCTTGTCGTCGCTGCGCACCGATTGCAAGAACAGCGCGCCATAGAAGGACACGAAGATTTCCGCCGCAAGCCCGCTTTCGTAGCCGGAAACCGCAAGGCCGAAGGGCTCGCAGCCGCCCGGGCCGGACATCATGAACACGGTCGTTGCCTCGCGCCATAGGCGGATTTCCATGACCGGATCGGGCACGAAGCCGGAATCGAAATTGGCCATCGCCATCATCAGGCAGCATGGACCGCAGGTGAACTCGCAGGTCTGCTGGTAGAACGGGACTTTGGTGGCGACCGGAATATCGCCGCGCAAGGTCTTTTCGTAGCGCAGCGCGGTGGCGCCATCCTCGTAATAGTGGGGCTCGCCACCGATCTTGCGGTAGCCGCTCTGCTCATAGATGCCGATGGCGCGAAGATTGTCCTCGCGCACTTCGAGGCGCAACATCATGCGGTCGTGCTCGAAGGCAGCTTCTTCGGCCGCTGCAAGCAGCATGCGGCCAGTGCCGCGGCCGCTGAAAAACGGGCTGGTGGCAAGCGAATAGAGCCGGGCGACGCCGCTGCCCTTGCGAAACAGCACGATGGCGTAGCCGGCGACACGGCCATCGCTTTCGGCGACCAGCATCTCGGCTGTCTCGCGTTCGATCAACAGGCGGAAGGAGCGCCGGGAAATGCGGTCACTGGAAAAAACCGCCTTCTCGATGGCGGCGAGGTCATCGACGTCGGACGCGCGGGCCTTGCGAATCTCGGCAGGCATGCGGGTTTGGAAAACCTCGATTGGGTGGAGGAAAAGGCCGCGGTCAAAAACGTCGCAAACATCAGCCGAAACGCTGATATCCATCAAGCGCTATCGCACTTCGAATAGGGCCGAATTGTGACACTTTCTACCCAGGCGCATTCCCGAAACGGAACGCGCTTAACTGGCGATACCCGCCAGAAGCTGACCGTAGGCGCGCTTGGCGACCGCAGCCAGTTGCTCGCGCGGCAGCGAGCCGACGACGGCACAGGCATAGCCCTTGTCCAGCCAGTAGATCGCCTCGGGGCCGTCGGCGTCGGCCATATAGGTGCCCTTGGACTTGGCGGACGAATCAGCTGTCACAAACAAAGAGATGCGCTGGCCCTTGGCGTCCTCGTAAAGCAGCATCGCGGCCTTGCCCTGGCCGGCGGGCAGCAGCCGGCCGCCAACCAGCTGGAAACCTTCCGCCACCAGATCCGGCGCCACCAGTTTCAAGCCGACGCGGTTGGACAGCCAGGTCTGCAGGTGATCCTTGTCGCTTGCCGGCACTTCCACTGCATGGCGCTGTTCGGCGGCATAGATGACATGGGCGGCGATCGCCTCTTCGGCCAGTTGGTCATCGGCGCCATCTTCCCTGCCGATGCCGTCGATGCCGGCAAAATAGCCGCCAAGACCGCCGATGACGAGCACTGCGGCCGCCGCGGCCGCAAGCCACCAGCGCGACTGCCGCGCCGCCGCTTTGGTCGCGCCTTCACCGCTAACGATCTGCTTGAACAGCACCGGCACGGGCTCGTCGAGCACACCGGCAAAGGCGGCGCGCAACGCGGCGCGGTCGGCGGTGTAGCGGGCGCTTTTGGCCTTCATTTCGGGATTGGCGTCGATCCAGGCGTCGTAGGCGGCGCGCTCGTCGCCCGGCAGCTCGCCGTCGAGAGCCATGTGGATATCGCGTTCGGAAAAATCGCTGCGGGTCATTTCTCGACGATCCTTATCGAGCGGCGGCGCGCCGTGTCATCGAGCAGGCTGCGCAGCTCCTCGCGTCCGCGCGCTATGCGCGACATCAGCGTGCCGGCGGGCACGCCGAGAATGTTGGCGGCTTCGGCATAGGAAAATCCTTCGATGGCGACCATGACGAGAGCGGCGCGACGGTCGGGGCTGATCGCCTGCAATGCGTCGATGATCTCGCGCGAGGCGGCGTTCTCCGCCTGCTCGGCGGGGACTGCCTGCGCCTCGTTTGCGTCAAGCGGCAGGATCGCCGCCTCACCGCGCCGGTTCACCTTGCGCATCTGATCGATGAACAAATGATGCATGATCGTAAACAGCCACCTCCGGGGGCTTTCTCCCGTCTGCCAGCTTTCAAGCCGCAAGAGCGCTCGTTCGAGGCAATCCTGGACGAGATCGTCAGCGGATTCGCGGTCGCGCAGAAGCGAGCGTGCGTAGCGGCGCAGGCGCGGTATTTCGCCAAGGATTGCTGCCTTCTTTTCGTCCATGACCGCTGGTTCTGAGGTCGCCCTTGTTTAACCCGATTGAACGCGCCTTCCCGGCGCGGCGCAAGCGGCCAGCGCGAAGCGGTCTGCCGCCCCGGTCACCCAAGCAGTGAGATAACGAGTTGATCGGCTAAATTATTCCCGGCAATCAACAAAAGGGCCGAATTATCCTAAATCGGTCAGTGCGAAATCATGGCCTTTGTACAGCAGTGGAAGATCGCGGCTTTTCGCGCAGGCGTAAGCAAAACAGTCCCCGAGATTCAGATCCGCCTTGTGGCCAACGGCTTTGCCGTAACGGGCGCTCGCGTCAATGGCCCGAGAGCCGATGTTGTCGTCAATGGCCAGACTCTCTCCCATGATCTCCACAATGAACTCATCGATCAGATCGCGGGCATGGAGAAGGGCTTCAGCGCTGGGTCTGCGCGGGCCGGCGCCGGCCCTTGCCAATGCCTGTGTTGCTTCGAAGTGAACCAACGGAGAAACCCAGACCTGCCCGGAAAAACCGGATAGCTGCTTCAGCAATTCCTCCCACCCAGGTTCCTGGTTGAGAATGGCGACGATCACCGACGCGTCGACAAACATCAGTCTTCCCACATCTCGTCGGTGAACTTCTTCATATCGAAATCGGGATTGGGCAGGCCAAGCTTCCTGGCCCTGTCCTGAAGACTGGCGATCCGATCGCGCAGCGGCACCTTCGCCCGATTGCGCTCAAGTTCGTGCACGAGCGCGACCCGCACCGCCTCCGTTTTGCTCGGAGCGTTCGTCTCGCGTTGCAATCTGCTGGCCAGCGCATCCACTTCGTCGTCGCGGATATAGAGCGGCATCGAATATCCTCCGTTGGATATTCATATATTCCATCCCGTATATCACTTCAAGTTGCAGCGTTGGCCTCCCTCGCCGCCCGCGTCAGCAGCCGCTGGTAGAACAGGCCGATGCCGATCAGCACGGCGCCAAGACCGATGAAGGACAGCGCCCTGAGCACGCCTTCCAGTTCCGACATGTCGAACAGGAAGACTTTTACCACGGCAATCGCGATCAGCGCCGCCGAGGCGATGCGCAGCACCTGCGACTTCAGCCAGACGCCGGCGGTGAGCAGCACGACGCCAATGACCAGCCAGAGCGCCGAATAGGTGTAGGTCTCGAGCTGGCCGAGGCCGCTCCACAGGCCGATGAACTCGCCCTTGAACACGCGCCTGACCGACAGTGTGGCGTAGGCGAAGACAAGCAATGCCGCCACCACCGCCAGCATCTGCGCATACCATGGCGGCCGCTTGTCCCTGGCATAGAGCGCCAGCCCGCCGACAGCGATGGCCGGCAGGAGATAAGCCAGGAACAAGAGGTTGAACACCGGGATCTGGCCGGTCGATTCGTCGGTGAACAGCGGATTGAGCACCAGGAAATGCTGGAGGACGATGAAGGCGACCGAGAGCACGCCGGCAGCCATCGAGCCGTAGCGCAGCACAGAGCTTGGCGAGCGCATGTCGATGGCCACCAGTATCGCGCCGGCGCCGATGGCGATCAGCGTATAGATCGCCTGTTCGGCGAGCGTCACCGGGCCGGTGTCGATGACGCCGCCATGCATGGCGTGGCGCACCAGCATGGCGACGGTGAGCAGCGCAAACAGGGCTGCACCCGCCTCCATCGCTAGGCGCGGCCGGCCATTACCAGTTGTTGGTAGTGCGGGGGTGGTACGCGCGAGTTGCCAGGCGGCAAAGCCGAAGGCTAGCGCCGGTACGCCGTATCCCGGCAGCAGCCAGTTGAACACCCGCGTCGTCGTCAGGAACTCGGCGCCGACGATGGTCGGATCGAAGGCGACGCGGCCGAGCACGGCGACGACCGCGCCGACCGAAATCCAGCCCAGCACCGGATAAGAACGCCAACGCGTCGCCAGCGCCGGCACGATGGCGGCAACGCCGGCAAGCAACGTGGTCCAGCCGGAACCGAAGGCCATGTGCAGCATCAGGAGCCCGGCCAGAGCCGAGCCGCAAAGCGCGAAGGAGACGGCGACGTCGCCCTTGAGCGGCGGCTGTTCGGCGCGCGCAATCCATTCGCCGCCGGCGGCGAAGACGACGACCAGAAGGGCAGCTATCGCTGCGTAGACAAGGTCGCGGTCGGGATTGCCGTAGGCGAGCCACAGCGTCAGCAGAATAAGCAGCGGCGCAGCGACGCCCCATGCCGCCCAGCATGCCGCGCGGACCCGTGCTGAGGCGGCGAAGCGGCGTGCGGCCCAGAAGCCGGCGCCGATGAAAACCAGGCCGAGGGCAATGCCGATGCGCAGCGTCAACGGATTTCCGGCCGCCACCGGCATGCCGTCAAAGCCGATATTCCCCTGGGTTATGTCGGAGCCGATGGTGGTGGGCGGAATGATGCCGAGATGGATCATCACGCTCACCACGCCGGCGGCATGCAGCAGCGGCAGCGCGCGCGGCCGGTAGAGTGCGGTGGCGACAAGGGCGACGAGGACGAAGGCGCCCGGCAAGGCGCCACCGGCGGCGACCAGCGTCGTGTCGACGGACAGGCCTAGCGCTGAAAACGCAACGAAAACGCCTGGCACGATCGAGGGCCAGTCGAAGCCGGTCTTCGCCGTCTCCGCTTCGCTGTCACGTGTGCCCAGCCAGACAAAGGCAAGCACCGCCAGCGTCACCGCGTCGATGAACAGGATGACGGCAAGGTCGGCGACTAGCGTGCTCATCATGTAGACGATGGTCCAGGCGCCGGTGCCGAAGAAGGCCGCCGCAATCAGGAATTTCCAGTCGCGAATGCGGGCGATCACGGCTGTAGCGGCAAGCACGATCGCCAGGTAGACGAACAGCGCCCATGGGTTGGGCGCCTGCGAGGACACAAGCGCCGGCGTCGCCATCGAGCCGACGAGACCGATGCCGGCCAGGGCCTGGCCGTGGACGAGGGCGGCGGCAATGGTCGCCACGCCGATGGCGCCGAGCACGGTGAAGGCGAAGGCCGGCCCGACGAAACCGTAAATGGCATGCGCGGCATAGACCGTACCGAACAGGATGAAGGCGCCGGCAGCCGTCAGGATCGCCGGAATATAGGCGCCTGCAGCCCCTTGCACCGGCACCTTGAAGCCGGTGCGGCGGATGAACTCGCCGCCGCCGATCAGCACCAGGCCGAGCAGCGCCGCCAGGGACAGCCGCACTTCAGGGCCGAAAATGCCGGCCTCGATGGTGTAGCGGATCAGGAACAGGCCGCCCAGGGCCAGCGCGACGCCGCCGACCCAGACCGCCCAACGGGTGCCGAGCGCCGTTTCGACCTCTGACTGGCGGGCTGCCTTCGACGTGGCGGCAGGCGCGGATCCGGTGAATGCCGCCTTGGCCGCGGCCGACAGTTCTGGCACGGCCTCGCTGGTGGCCGCATCGGCTTCGGCGGCCGGTGCCTGGGCATGTGCCGCGTCTGCTGTTGTTGGCGAAGCTATGTCGGCAACTGGTGCGCTAGCGTGAGCGGCATCCGCCGGTGCGCTTGCAGCCTGCTCGGCCGGTTTGGCAACGGGCGGTGTCGCATGCACTCCGGACAGAACCAGGCTGCGCAGCGCTCCGAGCTCGCGCTCGATCAGACTGACGCGGCCCTGCTGGCGCAAGACGAGGACAAAAAGCACGATAACGACGACGGCGCCAATCAGGCTTTCAAACATGGCGGTTCCCCCAAACCAGGCCAGTTTTCACTGACAATTGCGGCGGCCACACGGCCACCCCAGACGGCTATTCAAGTCACGCCACCGCAATGGTGGCCGAAAAGAAGTTATCGAGCATGTTTCCTCGGCAAATTCCAGCGGCCTACGGTCTTTATCCTCACCCATCATCTGAGATAGCCAGGAATGGCATGCCGCCGCCACTTGCCCAGGAGCCATGCTATCCTCGGATGAACTACGAGGAAATCGAATGCCGAAACGAAGTGCAGGGCTGCTGATCCACCGGACAAGGGCCGGCATTCTCGAATTTCTGCTCGTCCATCCCGGCGGCCCGTTCTGGGCAAGGAAGGATGAAGGCGCTTGGTCGATCCCCAAGGGCCTCGTCGAGGACAATGAAGATGAGTTGGCCGCCGCCCGGCGCGAGGCTGGGGAAGAACTCGGAGTCAGCATCGATGGCGATTTCGAACCTGTCGGCAGCTATCGGCAAGCCGGCGGCAAGATCGTCATCGCCTGGAGTGTCGAAGCCGATTTCGATCCCGATGCCGTTAAAAGCAACATGTTCACGATGGAATGGCCGCCCAGGTCAGGCGTGACGAGGGAATTTCCCGAAATCGACAGGGCCGGCTGGTTTTCCTTCGCCGAGGCCAGCCTCAAGATCCTCGGCGGTCAGCGCGCCATCCTCGATGATTTCATGGAGCATCGCAAAGCCGGCTGAGGCTCTTGCCCTACGAGTACCCCCACCCTAACCCTCCCCACAAGGGGGAGGGAATGCTGCCGCATGCAGCTTTTGGTGTGAACCTGGACGGTTTGCGGAGGTCAGCACCCACCGAGTCTCCCTCCCCCTTCTGGCGCAGCGTCTGCCGTAAGGGCGGCCTTGCCGCCCGAATGATGCTTGCGCAAGGCGGCGAGGAAGCCGGCACGGGCATCGGGCTGTTCGATGCCGCGCGGCTCGTAGACATGGCGGGTGAAAAAGAAACCGGTCAGATGGAAGGCGTCCTCGAGTGCCGCGTGGTCCGCCCGCAAGCCGGAGCCGCGCCGCAGGAAGGCCGGCAGCGCCAGCATCTTGTCGCGCCATGGCGCGCCGGCCTGGCGCGAAACCGCGCGGCCGGATTTCGGCGAGACATAGGCCAGATCCTGCCTGGCGCCGGTCGCCGCGCACTGGCTGAGATCGAGGCCGAAGCCGAGTTCGTCGAGGATGAGCAGTTCGAAGCGCGCCACCAGTTCGCCGGCGGCATCCGAATCGTCCAGATGGGCGATCATCACGGCAAGCGTCTCATACAGGCTGCCATGGGCGTCGCGCTCCGGCAGGAGCCTGAGATGCGCGGCCATGGTCTGCAGGCCGTAGACGGCGACTGCGCTGTCCATCAACCGGGCGGCATTCATCTCGATCGCCTCGGCCTGGAAGGTGCCGAGATGCTCGTCGAGGCGTGCCCGCCACAAAAGGTCGACGCGGTTGCCGGGCTGCAGCACCGGCTGCTGCTTGCGCGAGCGCCCGCCGCGCACCAGGCCGAGATGGCGGCCATGCGCACGCGTCATTACCTCGAGAATGGCGCTGGTTTCGCCATGCTTGCGGGTGCCGAGTATGATTCCCTCGTCGCGCCATTCCATGGCAGGAGCTTGTCACCGGTTGCGTGGCTAAATCAAGATTTTGGCGCGCCGCGTGCGATCTGTGCTGACATTGGATCCCCACACATCGTCGAAAGGCTCTGATCACGCGAATTCCCGGTGATCGGCCAGGACGTCGTCGATGACGCGGCGCGATCGCTCGGCTTCGGCTTGGTTGGCGTCGTGTCCGGCAACCGTGATCAGCGCCTTCCACAGCGTCCAGCCGCGGCCGCGCGCCCAGATCGCTTCATCGACGTCGATGGCGGCGCGGAACGCCTCCCGGCTCTCGCCCTGGAAGAACGTCCAGGCGATCGCCAGGTCGCAAGAGGGATCGCCGATGCCTGAGGTGCCGAAGTCGATGATGGCGCTCAAACGGCCGTTTTGGACCAGAAGGTTGCCCCAGGCGACGTCGCCGTGAAACCAGACGGGCGACCCTTGCCAGGTGGCGGCAAGGGCCGCATCCCAGACAGCGGTGGCCGCCTGGGTGTCGATCTGCCCCTCCAGCGCCTGGAGTGCTTCCCTTGTCTGGTTGTCATACACGCTCGGCGTTCCGCCGCGGAAGAAATTGTGCTGGCCCGCGGGCGGCCCGCCCGCCGGATCGATCCGCCGGAGCGCAATGAGGAACTTAGCGAGATCGACCGCGAACTGTGGGCGATCGGCGATTTCGGCGGTCTTGGCTGTTTCGCCGTCGATCCAGCGGTAGACGGACCATTGCCAGGGGTAGTCCTCCCCAGGCTCGCCCATCGCCAGTGGATCCGGGATCGGCAGCGGCAGAAGCGGCGCCAGCCTGGGCAGCCAGCGGTGCTCTTTTTCGACCTGCAAGGAATATGGTGCGGCACTCGGCAGCCGCACAGTCATATCATTGCCGAGGTGGAAGGTTCGGTTGTCCCAGCCGCCAAACGCCACCGGCCTCACCGGCAGATGCCGCCATTGCGGAAATTGCGCGGCGATCAACCGGCGCACGAGATCGGTATCGATGGTCGGTTTTGGATCAGGCATGTCATCGTCTCAAACTGCCGGGCGGCATTTCTAGACGATGAAGCTCAATGGGGAAACTCAAGCCCCATCTCGCGGTAGCGCTCGGGGTCGTCGCCCCAGTTTTCACGCACTTTGACAAACAAGAACAGGTGCACTTTCTGCTCGAGAATGCCGGCTATTTCCATGCGCGCCGACTGGCCGATGGCACGGATCGTCTCGCCCTTGTGGCCGAGCACGATCTTCTTCTGGCTGTCGCGCTCGACATAGATGGTCTGGTCGATGCGTACCGAGCCATCCGGTTTCTCTTCCCATTTCTCGGTCTCGATATGCGAGGAATAGGGCAACTCCTGATGCAGCCGCAGATACAGTTTCTCGCGGGTGATCTCGGCCGCCAGCTGGCGCATCGGCAGGTCCGAGATCTGGTCTTCCGGATAGTACCAGGGGCCGACCGGCAGCGCTTGCGCGAGATAGTCGAGCAAATCCTTGCAGCCGGAGCCGGTCAGCGCCGAGACCATGAAGGTGCGCTTGAACGGCACCTTTTCGTTTGCTGCCGCGGCCAGGGCCAGCAGCGCCTCGTGCTTGACCCGGTCGACCTTGTTGAGGATCAGCACCATCGGCTGGCGGACGTCCTTCAGCCGCTCGAGGATGGCGTCGGCGTCGCCCCTGATGCCGCGCTCGGCATCGATCAGCAGCAGCACGATATCGGCGTCCTTGGCGCCACCCCAGGCGGTGGTCACCATCGCGGTGTCGAGCCGGCGCTTCGGCTTGAAGATGCCGGGCGTGTCGACAAAGACGATCTGCGCGTTGTCATGCGTGGCGATGCCGCGCACGATGGCGCGGGTGGTCTGCACCTTGTGAGTGACGATCGACACCTTGGCGCCGACCAATTGGTTGACCAGCGTCGACTTGCCGGCATTGGGCGCCCCGATCAGGGCAACGAAACCGGAATGCGTGGCCTCCGCTGCCGGAGGGAGATCTTCGCTGCCGGTCACGCCGCACTCCCTTGGTTGGCCCAGATGCCCTCGCGCATAAGAAACGTCGATGCCGCCGCTTCTTCGGCTGCGCGGCGAGAGCCGCCCGTGCCGCTTGCCGGCGCAAAACCGCCGACCTTCACGGACACCGTGAAAACCGGTTGATGTTCAGGTCCCTCGCGTTTCTCGATCGCGTATTCGGGCCTGACATCGCTGGTCTTGGCGATCCATTCCTGCAGGTCGGATTTCGGATTGGGCGGCTTGGCCACCACCTTTTGCGAGCGCGGCTCCCAGTAGCGCAGGACGAATTGCCTTGCCGCATCGAGGCCGCCATCGATATAGACCGCCGCGATCAGCGCTTCGACCGCATCCGCCAGATAATTTCCGCCCGAGCCGCGCGAGCGCGCCTTCAAGGCAGCGTCGGCCCGAACCAGATCTTCGAGCTGCATTTCAATGCCGATCTCGGAGCATGTCCGCGCATCGACCAGGGCATTGAAGCGCGGGGCGATTTCACCTTCCGGCGCCTCAGGAAACTTTTCGAAAAGCAGGTCGGCAACGATCAGGCCGAGCACGCGGTCGCCAAGGAATTCGAGGCGCTGGTTGTTGCTGCTCGCCTTGACCGCACTGGAATGGGTCAGCGCGGTCTCGAGCAAACGGACGTCCCGGAAGGAATGGCCGGTTTTGGCTGTCACCAAATCGGCCAGAGTTTCACCCGTCGGGCGCTTCAAAGCCATCAATTCACGAAATGGAACAGGCGCGACAGGCGCACGAGCGACGGCCATTTCCAGATCTCGAGGGGGCTCGCCTTCCCGGCGATCGAGAAGAAGACGATGTTGGCGCGGCCGACAAGGTTCTCCGCCGGCACGTAGCCGACGCTGAGGCGGCTGTCGGAGGAATTGTCGCGGTTGTCGCCCATCATGAAATAGTTGCCGGGGGGCACGACGAACTCGCGGGTGTTGTCGGTGATCGAATTCGGTGTCAGGTCGAGCGTGTCGTAGCTGACACCGTTGGGCAGGGTCTCGCGATAGACGTCGACCGGCTCAGGCACTTCCGTGATATCAGGATTTTGGATCTGGCCGGTTTTCACACGAGGCACGCCCTGGCCGTTGATGAACAATTGGCCGTCCTTCATCTGGATCTTGTCGCCGGGCAGGCCGACGACGCGCTTGATGTAGTCGAGCGACGGATCCGGCGGGAACTTGAAGACCACCACGTCGCCGCGCTTCGGATCGGAACCCCAGATGCGGCCGGAAAAGATGTCGGGGCCGAATGGCAGCGAATAACGCGAGAAACCATAGGACCATTTGGTGACGAACAGATAGTCGCCTTCGAGCAAGGTCGGCCGCATAGAGCCGGACGGAATCGAGAAGGGCTGGAACAACAAGGTGCGGATGACCATGGCCAGCAGCAAAGCCTGGATGATGACGCTGACGATTTCGCCAAGCCCGCCGGATTTCTTCTCGGATTTTTCAGCCACGCTCATGTCGTCCTCGATTGTGCGTTGGATGGTATAGAGTCTCGGCGCGCGCTGGGCAACGTCAAGTCGGCGTTAGATAGCGGTCGTCTGATGCAATCAATGTGGCGCTTGTTCGGCGGGCAACGCCTCGATGATCACAAAGGCTTGAGCAAGCGGGAAATCATCGGTGATTGTGAGGTGGATCGCCGCTCTGTGCCCGTGTGGCAGGATTTTGGCCAGCCGTGCCGCCGCTCCCCCGGTCAGCGCCATGGTCGGCGCGCCGCTGGGCAGGTTGGCGACCCCCATGTCGCGCCAGAACACGCCCTGCGCCAGGCCGGTGCCAAGCGCCTTGGCGCAGGCCTCCTTGGCGGCGAAGCGCTTGGCATAGGAGGCTGCGCGGCCCTTGCGGCCTTCCGAGCGGACCTGTTCGACCTCGGTGTAGATGCGCTGGATGAAGCGCTGACCATGCCGTTCCAGCGACTTTTCGATGCGTCTGATGTCGATCAGGTCGCTGCCGATGCCGATGATCATTCCGCCGGAACTTCCCGTCCGCGGTGCTCGGCCTTATGCGCCCGCTCTGCCATGCGCTTCCTGCGCTGCTCGCGAAAGGCTGTCATCCCCCAGCGGGTGATACCGTAGAAGATCAGCCCGAAGATCAGGCCGAGCGGCACAGCGCCGATCAGCATCGGCTCGAGCACCGGATGCCACAGTTTTGCAAACGACAGCGTGTGCATCATCTCACCAAGATGCGCAGGCGGTCCGTTCTTGGGCAGGCGTTCATGCAGGATCAGCTTGCCGACTTCCCAGGACGCTCCCCACAGCAGCGGGAAAGTCAGCGGATTGCCGAAGAATACCGCGCCGAGGGCGGCGGCCACCAGATTGCCGGCGACCACCCAGCAGAGCACGGCGGCGACGGCGAAATGGAAGCCGAGCGGAAAGAAGGAGGCGAAAACGCCGGCCGCGACGCCGGCCGCGACCGCATGCGGTGTCGCCTTCAGCCGCAGGATGCGCTTGGAGAAATATTGCAACGAGCGCGAAAACGAGCGGCGCGGCCACAGATAGGTACGCACCCGCTCCAGAATGCCATCAGGCTTTCGGCGTCGAAAAAGCACTCTGTTCCAGTTCCCGGTTCGTCACGCCCAAATTGCAACCATCCCTGGCCGGGCGCGGTCGCTCCATCTTGCGCTTCGAGGGCGCAGAAAGGCAACAACGACTTTGATATAGCGACTGCCTTGCGGCGGAACAATGAAACGCCGCCGCGATGGTCTGCCGCAGGCGGGTAACGATGGTCTGCCGCAGGCGGGTAACAAGAGCGCCATTGGGGCGAAACTGAGGACAATATCGATGAAAGCTCCCTGACGACGGCAATGTCCGCGCGAAGACGACGCCGAGGCGGATAGACTATTCCCGATATTCGCTGACTTCGACCAAATTGCTGTCCGGATCGCGGAAATAGACCGACATCATCTTACCGCGGGCGCCGGTGCGCTCGACCGGGCCGACTTCGATGGCAACGCCGTTGGCTTCCAGACTGGCGCAAATCTCGGCAAGCGGCCTTGCGGCGATCAGGCAGAAATCGCCGGACCCAGGCATCGGCGTCTTGGCTTTCGGTTCGAAAGTGTGCGTTGCCTGATGCAGATTGATCTTCTGCGATCCGAACAGCAACCCCGTCGGCCGGTTCGGCTCGTCGAGGCGCTTGAGGCCAAGCACCCGCTGGTAGAAGGCGCAGCTGTCCTCCACCGAGCGGACCGTCAGCACGAAATGATCGATGCCGGCGATCATGGTGATGTCCCCTAAATGTTGCGGCTACCCGGCTTGATCGCCGGGATGGCGGCAAGTTCCGGCGGCAGGCGGTCGGCGGGATAGGCCGGCACCTCATATTCGGCAAGCGCGATCAGCGGCACGCCGACATTGGTCTTGCCGGCCGAGCGGTCGATGATGCAGGCCGCCGCCACGACCTCGGCGCCAATCGCGCGCAGGCAGTCGATGGTTTCGCGGATCGAAAGACCAGTGGTGACGATGTCCTCGACGATGACGACGCGCGATCCCGGCGCGATCTCAAAGCGGCGCAGCCTGAACTCGCCGCCTTCGCGCTCCACCCAGATTGCTGGCACACCGAGATGGCGCGACGTCTCATAGGCCGGGATCAGGCCGCCGATCGCCGGGCCGACGACGTAGTCGACCTTGCCCGGCACCGCCTTGCGGATCTTTTCGGCCAGCGCCTTGCAAAGCCGCTCGGTCTTGTCGGCATGCATGAAGACGCGCGCCTTCTGCAGGAAGACCGGGCTGCGCAGACCCGACGTCAGGATGAAATGTCCCTCCAGAACAGCGCCTGCCTCGCGGAAAATGCCCAGAACTTCGTCGGTATTCATAACTCGCCCCATGTCCATGGTGAATGGTGAATGGTGAATGGTAGTGAGAACGCCTTCTTTCACTATTCACTATTCACTATTCACTATTCACTATTCACTATTCACCCATTCACACGCCGCGCATCGCTGACGCTCGAATTATCCTTGAGCTGCGACAGCAGCCGGTTGAGGTGCTTCAGATCCCAGACTTCGAGATCGATCAGCATTTCGGTGAAGTCGGGCGCGGTGCGCACCATCGACAGCGTATGAATGTTGGCGTCGTTGGAGGCAACGACCTGGGCGATGTCGGCGAGCGAGCCCGGCGCGTTGATGGCGGTGACCGAGACGCGCGCCGGAAAGCGCTCCTTGGTCTGCTCGTCAATGTCCCAGCGCACGTCGATCCAGCGCTCCGGCTGGTCGTCGAAGGCCTGCAGCGCCGGCGACTGGATGGGATAGATGGTGATGCCGGTGCCCGGCTGGACAATGCCGACGATGCGGTCGCCAGGCACGGCCCCTTCCGGCGCGAAACGCACCGGCAGGTCGCCGCGCACGCCGCGGATCGGCACCGCGCCATCGCGCGGCTGGTCCTTGTCCTTGCGCGCGGCTCGTGTGCCGGGCATCTGGAACAGCATGCCGGCGGCGTTGCGGATCTTCGACCAGCCCTCCTCGCGCTGCTTGGGGGCGCTGACGGTGACGCGCTCGTCCTTGTAGTCTGGGAAGACGGCCTTCATGACGTCGGTCGAGGCAAGTTCGCCGCGCCCGACCGAGGCCAGCACATCCTCGATGTCCTTGCGCGCCAGCCGGTGCAGCACCGGCTTCAGGCTTTCCTTGGTGAAGGTCTTGCCGGCGCGTTCGAAGGCGCGCTCGAGAATGCGGGCACCAAGACCTGAATATTGCTTGCGAATGGCGTTCTTGGTGGCGCGGCGGATGGCTGAACGCGCCTTGCCGGTGACCACCACCGACTCCCACGCCGCCGGCGGCACTTGCGCCTTGGAGCGGATGATCTCGACCTCGTCGCCGTTCTTCAGTTCCGTCATTAGCGGCATGATGCGGCCGTTGACCTTGGCACCGACGCAGGTGTCGCCGACATCGGTGTGCACGGCATAGGCGAAGTCGATGGGCGTGGCGCCGCGCGGCAGCGCAATCAGCATGCCTTTCGGCGTGAAGCAGAATACCTGGTCCTGGAACAGCTCCAGCTTGGTATTTTCGAGGAAGTCTTCCGGGTTGTCGCCTTCTGCCAGTTGCTCGATGGTGCGCCGCAGCCAGGCATAGGCGTTGGTCTCCTTCGAGATCGCATGGGCGGCGCCGTTCGTCTTGCCGCCGGTGTCCTTGTAGATCGAATGGGCGGCGACGCCATATTCGGCGATCTTGTTCATCTCGCGGGTGCGGATCTGCAGTTCGACGCGCTGGCGCGACGGGCCGACAATGGTGGTGTGGATCGAACGGTAGTCGTTCTGCTTGGGCGTAGAAATGTAGTCCTTGAAGCGGCCAGGCACCATCGACCATGTGGTGTGGATGGCGCCGAGCGCGCGGTAACAGTCTTCGACGCTGTCGACGACGACGCGGAAGCCGAAGATGTCCGAGAGCTGCTCGAAGGACAGCGCCTTGGCCTCCATCTTGCGGAACACCGACCACGGCTTCTTCTGCCGGCTCTTCACCCCGGCATTGATGGCATGCTTCTCGAACAGCGCCGACAGCGCCTTTTCGATGTCGGTCAGCACACCCTTGTTGCGCTCGAATATCTCGGCAAGCCGCGCGGTGACGGCGCGGTAGGCTTCCGGATTGATGAAGCGGAAGGCGATCTCTTCCAGCTCCTCACGCATGCCTTGCATGCCCATGCGCCCGGCCAGCGGCGCGTAGATGTCCATCGTCTCCTCGGCGATGCGCAGGCGCTTGGCCTCGGGCATGTGGTCGAGGGTGCGCATGTTGTGCAGCCGGTCGGCGAGCTTGACCAGCAGAACGCGGACATCCTCCGAGATGGCCAGCAACAGCTTGCGCAGGTTTTCCGCCTGCTCGGCCTTCTTGGAGACGAGATCGAGCTTCTTCAGCTTGGTCAGGCCTTCGACCAGCTTGCCCATTTCGGGGCCGAACAGATCGTCAATCTCGGCCCTCGTCGCGGTGGTGTCCTCGATCGTGTCGTGCAGCAAGGCGACAGCGATCGTCGCCTCATCCATGTGCATTTCGGTGAGGATGGCGGCGACTTCGAGCGGATGCGAGAAATAGGGATCGCCGGAAGCGCGCTTCTGGTGGCCATGCTTCTGCATGGCGTAGACATAGGCCTTGTTGAGCAACGCCTCATTGACGTCAGGCTTGTAGCGCGCAACGCGCTCGACAAGCTCATACTGACGCATCATGGGCGGGTTCTCACGGTGCTGAAATGATTGATGCGCCGCACTGATGTACGGCGCATCTCATAGATAGCCACCAAACACACGGGACGGAAGTGCCGGAACCATATTCCCGGCAGGTCCAGGGCAGCGATTAGTAGTCGTCGCTCTTTTCCGGGGGAACCAGGCCCTCGATGCCGGCCAAAAGGTCTTCCTCGGTCATGCGATCGAAGGTGACGTTTTCTTCCGCGTCGTCGGCGTCGGTAGCTGCAACTGCGTTGCCGGTCTGGTCGGCGATCGCCTCGCCGTCGGCCTCGGGCTCGTCAACCTCGACATGCTTCTGCAGCGAGTGGATCAGATCTTCCTTGAGGTCGTCGGGCGACAGCGTCTCGTCGGCGATCTCGCGCAGCGCCACGACCGGGTTCTTGTCGTTGTCGCGCGGCACGGTGATCGGCGCGCCCTGGCTGATCTGGCGGGCGCGATGGCCGGCAAGCAGCACGAGCTCGAAGCGGTTGTCGACCTTGTCGATGCAGTCTTCAACGGTTACGCGGGCCATTGATTGCCCCTTTCATGCCTGGATTTGATGGAAAACAGGCGCGGTCCATAACCCGAACGCCGCCAAAATACAAGCATTATGGCTCTGTGGCCCCATGGGCTGGCGAATGCCAGCTTCTGGCGCCGCTGAATGCCTTGCCGGCGAAGCCCGCCTACCGGGCGACGACACGGCTCCGATCACAATTGCTTGCAGTGCGCCCCGGCACCCTTGGATTGCCGTAAAACTGGCGCTATCTCGGTTGACGAAAGGTCAGCCGGTTTATTTACGAGCCGAGCGATATAAACGACCCATTTCGATTAGTCCGCCACCTATTTCGAAAAAGGAATATTGCCATGTTCGACCCCCGTGAAAAAATCGCTCTTTTCATAGACGGCGCCAATCTCTACGCCACCTCGCGCGCACTCGGCTTCGACATAGACTACCGCAAACTGCTGTCCAGCTTCCAGAAGCGCGGCTATTTGCTGCGGGCCTATTACTACACCGCTCTGGTCGAGGATCAGGAATACTCTTCGATCCGTCCCCTGATCGACTGGCTCGACTATAATGGCTTCAAGGTGGTGACCAAGCCGGCCAAGGAGTTCACCGACTCGACCGGCCGCCGCAAGATCAAGGGCAATATGGACATCGAACTGACCGTCGATGCGCTCGAACTTGCCGATGTCGTCGACCACTATGTCATCTTCTCCGGCGACGGCGATTTCCGCACACTGGTCGAAGCGCTGCAGCGGCGCGGCCGCAAGGTCTCGATCGTCTCCACCATGGCCTCGCAACCACCGATGATCTCGGACGATCTGCGCCGCCAGGCCGACCATTTCATCGATTTGACCTCGCTGAAGAACGAGGTCGGCCGCGATCCCTCCGAGCGACCGGTGCGCAGGCCCGAGCCGGCCGAGGTCGAAGAGGAAGACTATTGACGGCGGCGGCCTTGGTCGCCGAACCCGACCGCGACTGCCCGCTCTGCCCGCGCCTGCATGATTTCATCGCAGACTGGCGGCAGCGCGAGCCGTCGTGGTTCAACGCGCCGGTGCCGACCTTCCTGCCGCCTGATGGCGAGGACGCCGTCGAACTGCTGATCGTCGGGCTGGCGCCCGGCCTGCGCGGCGCCAACCGCACCGGCCGACCGTTCACCGGCGACTATGCCGGCGACCTGCTCTACTCAACGATGATCGCTCACGGTCTTGCCCGCGGCGAGTTCAAGGCGCGGCCGGATGACGGGCTCGAACTGATCGGCACCGCGATCACCAATGCGGTGCGCTGCGTGCCGCCGGAGAACAAGCCGGTCGGCGCCGAGATCGCCACTTGCCGCAGCTTTCTGGTGCCGACGATCGCGCGCTTTCCCAGATTGCGCGCCGTGCTGGCGCTGGGCTCGATCGCCCACCAGTCGACCGTCAGGGCGCTCGGTCAGCGCCTCGCTGCCTATCCGTTCAAGCACGGCGGTCAGTTGCCGGCCGGCGGCGTCACGCTGTTTTCCAGCTATCACTGCTCGCGCTACAACACCAACACTGGGGTGCTGACCGAAGCGATGTTCGTCAAGGTATTCAGCGACATCGCCGCCTTCCTGCGGAAGTAGCGTCCTTCAAACCATCCAGCACGATCTTGCCCTTGGCTTGCCCGGGCGCGGATGACGAAGCTTGCCGAAAGGCGGGCATGACGAGACAGGCGCTCTCCAAAGCCTTGAGCGGCGACGGGAACCCGGAATTGCGACAATCATGAAAGTCCTGGAAGCGCTCGGTCTGAAACCGACCTTCGTTAGCGCGCAGACTGGCCGGAACGCTGGGTAGGGCCGATCAGCGCCGCGATGTTTGGTTCCAATCTCGCGCCGGTCGAGCACGCCAGGTCAAGGCGCGGCAAACAACTCAGCCAGCTTCTCCTGCCCGCCCTTCAGCACATTCAGATCGACATCGCCGGTGATGCCGTCGACGCGGCCCATATTGTGGTACTGCCAGTAGATCCAGTCGTTGCGACCTGGCTCCAGGAGCAACGAGCGACGCCAGAGCGGGCGAACGTCGATTTTCCCGGCATAGGCGTCCTCGGCCTCGTCGGTCAGGTAGATGATCGCCGGCTTGCCGAACGCAGCTTCAACCGGTCCGAGGAAGGCCTGGAGTTCCGCGCTCAGCTGCTCCGGCGACGGGCGTTGCGGGCAGTTGCCGCCGAATTCGATGTCGACGACCGGTGGCAGCAGCGGCTGGTCGTGCGGCACCACCGCGATGAAATTTTTCGCCTGGTCGGCGCCCGGCCGGCAGAAGGTGAAGAAGTGATAGGCGCCGACGGCGAGGCCCGCCGCGCGCGCCTCGCGCAGATTCTTGGCGAAGGCATCGTCGACATGGTCGCCGCCCTCGGTCGCCTTGATGACCGCGAAGGCGACATCGTCGGCGGCAACGCGCCGCCAGTCGATCTCACCCTGATGATGGGAAACGTCGATACCCCTGACCGGATAGCTGTCACGATCCGGCGAGAAGGCCCGGAAATAGAAGAAGCCGCCTGCCCCGACAAGACCCGCAAAGACCAGACTGGCCGCACCCCAGAGGATGATCCGGTTCTTCAAGCCTTCCCCCATCGTGTTTTGCTGCTGCAGCTGTTCGAAACCTGAAAGCCGACGTCTGGCTTTTCTGGGACTGCCCGAGGTTCTAGCCGCGTTCCTTCATGAGCCGGCCCTTTTCGCGCGACCAGTCGCGCTGCTTTTCGCTCTCGCGCTTGTCGTGCAGTTTCTTGCCGCGGCCGACGGCGAGCAGCAGCTTGGCACGGCCCTGGTCGTTGAAGTAGATTTTCAGCGGCACCAGCGTCATGCCTTCGCGGTCGATGCTCTGCGCCAGTTTTGCCATCTCGCGCTTGTTGAGCAGCAGCTTGCGACGCCGCCTGGGCTCGTGGTTGAAGCGGTTGGCCTGCAGGTATTCCGGCAGATAGGAATTGATCAGCCAGATCTCGCCACCCTCGACCGAGGCGTAGCTGTCCTGGATGTTGGCCTGGCCCTGGCGCAGCGACTTGACCTCGGTGCCGGTCAGCACCAGGCCGGCCTCGACCGTGTCGAGCACCTCATAGGAAAACCGCGCCTTGCGGTTTTCCGCAACGGTTTTGTTGTTTGGATCGGCTTTTCTGACCTGGTTCATGATGTGGAGAGGTGGCGCCTCATCCCTAGTTTATCAAGCCGGCGTGCTTCATCGCCGCATCGATCTTCTCGGCGGTCGACGCCTCGATGGTCACCAGCGGCGAGCGCACCACGTTCTCGACCTTGCCAATCTTCGACAGCGCGTATTTGACGCCGCACAGGCCGGGCTCAAGGAAGATCGCCTTGTGCAGCGGCAACAGACGGTCCTGCAATTCCAGCGCCTTGGCGCTGTCGCCGGACAGTGTGGCCTCCTGGAACTCGGCGCACAGCCGCGGCGCGACATTCGACGTCACCGAGATGCAGCCGACGCCGCCATGGGCGTTGAAGCCGAGCGCCGAGGCATCCTCCCCTGAAAGCTGGATGAAATCCTTGCCGCAGGTGGCGCGCTGTTCGGACACGCGCTCGACCTTGCCGGTGGCATCCTTGACGCCGACGATGTTCTGGAAGTCGTGCGCCAGCCTGCCCATCGTCTCCGGCATCATGTCGATCACCGAGCGCGGCGGGATGTTGTAGATGATGATCGGCAGCTTGGTCGCCCTGGCGACAGCGGCGAAATGCTCGTACAAGCCGCGCTGTGTTGGCTTGTTGTAGTAAGGCGTGACCACCAGAGCGGCGTCGGCGCCCGCCTGCTCGGCATATTGCACCAGACCGACCGCTTCCGCGGTGTTGTTGGAGCCGGCGCCGGCGACGACCGGAGCGCGCCCCTTGGCCACCTCGATGCAGACCTTGACGACATGGCGATGCTCGTCATGCGACAGCGTCGGCGACTCGCCGGTGGTGCCGACCGGGACGAGGCCCGTCGTGCCCTCGCCAAGTTGCCATTCGACGAAGGCGCGAAAGGCTTTCTCGTCGAAACGCCCGCTCTTTTCGAACGGTGTCACGAGCGCAGTAAGCGAGCCTCTCAGCATGTCGTCCAACTCCTTGGGACTTGTTTGTTTATGCGTGTCGTCGTCCCAAAACCGGTTTCCCCTTTTGGGCCACTGCATTGGGCGCCTTCTAGCCGAAAGCGAAGCCGCGCACCATAGTCTCGACACTGTTGCGCGGCAAGCATGCCGATGGTGCCAGCAAGCGCAATTCGAACGGCCTCGATAACGCTTTGTTTACGGGCTCTTCACGACCTAAGTCTAGGCTCTCGGGCACCTGGGCTTGCCATCTAAAGTGCCGCAACAGGGAAAGATCAGGATCATGCCGGCCGGTCGGCCACTCCGCTTCATATTGCTTGGCGCCGTTGCCCTGCTGATAGTGGGGACGGCGGCAAACGAGAGCGTCGACGAGCAGACGACCTCATCGATCCCGATGCCCGACATGCAAGACAGAGCGGAGACCGATGTGCCCTCCCCCAGCATCGTCGTGCTGAAAAGCGGTCTCGACGCATTGGCGACCGGCGATATCGCCGCGGCGCGAGCCGTGCGCGAAACATTGCCGGCCAATTCGCTGGACCGCCATATCCTGGCCTGGGCAATCGCGCTCTATGGCGGCGACCGTGTGCCGAGCAGCGAGATTGCCGATACCGCAAAGATGCTGCCGAACTGGCCGGGCACCATGGCCTTGCGCAAGAACAGCGAGCGCGCGCTTTATCGCGAAAACCCGTCGCCGCAGACCGTGGTGAAAGCCTTTGACGGCAGCCAGCCGCTGACCTTTCAAGGCGTGGTCATCCTTGCCCGTTCTTATGTAGCTCTTGGCAATACCAAGGCTGCGCTTTCCGTGCTGTCGCCATTCTGGCGCACCGAGAAGCTGGAAGCCAGGGACGAGGCGGCCGTCAGCAAGGAGTTTGGCGCCATCATTCCGGCTGCCGACCATCGTTTCCGCATGGAACGGATGTTTTATGCCGACCGGGAGAATTCGGCACTGCGGGTCGCAGCACTTGCCGGCGCGCAACCGCTGGCCGATGCCTGGGCCGCCGCCTCGCGTGGCGACAAGAACGCGGCCAAGCTGTTGAAAGCAGTGCCTGCCGCACAGCAATCGGCCGGCTATTTCTTCGCGCAAGCCGAATATCTGCGCAAGCAGCGGAAGTTTGCGGACGCCGCCGCGTTGATGATGAAAGCGCCAACGAACCGCGACGCGTTGGTCGATCCCGATGCCTGGTGGGTAGAACGCCGCGTGCTGTCGCGCGCGCTGGTCGATCAGAGCGACTGGAAGACCGCCTACAAGATCGTTGCCGCGCACGCCGCCGAAAGTCCCGCCAGCGCCGCCGAGGCTGAATTCCACGCCGGCTGGTATGCGCTGCGCGGCCTCAACGATCCTGCGACGGCCTCGACCCATTTTGCCCGCATCGCCGATCTCGCGCAGGGACCGATGTCGCTGTCACGCGCCTATTACTGGCTTGGCCGCGCGGCGGAAGTCGGCGGTCCCGGCAATGCGAAGGATTATTTCACCAAGGCGGCAGCCTATGGCACCACTTTCTACGGGCAGTTGGCGGCGGAACGGGTTGGCTTGCGCACGCTGAACATCGTCTATCCCGAGCCAAGCACTGCCGACCGCCAAAGCTTTGACAGCCGCGAAGCCGTCAGCGCCATCAAGCGGCTGCAGGAGGCGGGCTACGACCGCTATGCCGAGACGCTTTACCGCGACCTCGCCGGGCAGTTGACCAGCCCCGGCGAGCTGGCGCTGCTTGCGGTGCTGGCGGAAAAGCAGGGCAATCATTTCATGGCGCTGAAGATCGGCAAGATCGCCGGCGCGCGCGGCATCGATGTCGGCGCGCTGTCGCATCCGCTGGGCGTCATTCCCGACACCGCCGACATATCCGGCTCGGGCAAGGCGCTGGCCTATGCGATCGCCCGCCAGGAAAGCGAATTCAATGTCGGCGCCGTCTCCAGCGCCGGCGCGCGCGGCCTGCTGCAGCTGATGCCGGGCACCGCCAAGCAATTGGCGAAGAAGGCAGGACTGAGCTTTTCCCAGGATCGGCTGACCAGCGATGCCGGCTACAATGCGACGTTGGGGGCTGCCTTCCTCGGCGAGCAGCTCGACCGCTTCGGCGGCTCCTATGTGCTGACCTTCGCCGGCTACAATGCCGGCCCCAACCGCGCCAGCCAATGGGTAGCCAAGTACGGCGACCCGCGCGGCAAGGGCATCGACGCCGTCGTCGACTGGATCGAGCGGATTCCCTACACCGAAACAAGAAGTTACGTGCAGCGCGTGATGGAGAATTACGAGGTCTACAAGATGCGTATTTCGGGGAAGTACGACATCGTTGGGGATTTGGTGAACGGGCGGGGTTGAGGCGGCAGAGCTGTCGCCATGGGCAGACGTTGGCGATCCTTCGCGCCCCCCTCTGGCCTGCCGGCCATCTCCCCCACGAGTGGGGAGATCAGCTGTCGTTGCCGATTTCGCCAATCTCCAACGTCGAAGGAAGGGCGTAGCGCCTGAACCGCCAATCTCCCCCCTCGTGGGGGAGATGTCCGGCAGGACAGAGGAGGGCGACATTTCCAAGAGTGTCAGCTTGCCGACAACCCTCGATTTGACCGCTCCCACCCTCGCCTGTAGCAGACGGAGACAATCCGGCCAGGGAGTCCTTTTAATATGTCGAGCACCGACGGCTTTTCCGATTTCTTCTACACAGCGCCGGACGGCCTCAGACTTCACGCTCGCATCTACGGTGAGACAAACTCGGGAACCTGGCCGGTGGTCTGCCTGCCTGGACTGACCCGCAACGCGCGCGACTTTCATGAGTTGGCGCTTTATTTGTCACAGCGGGCCGACAATCCGCGCAAGGTCATCGCCTTCGACTACCGTGGCCGCGGCCAGTCCGCTTACGACCCTGACATCGGCCACTACAATGTCGGCATCGAGGCCGGCGATGTCCTCGCCGGACTGGCCGCTCTGAACGTCGAGGAAGCGGCCTTTATCGGCACATCGCGCGGCGGGCTGATCATCCACGTGCTCGGCCCGCTGCGGCCAGCCGCGCTGAAAGCCATTGTGCTGAACGACATCGGACCGGTGATCGAGGCCGCGGGGCTCGCCCATATCCAAACCTATCTCGACCCGGCACCGAAACCGAAGAGCCGCGCTGAGGCGATCGATGCGCAACGCGTCGCGCACGGCGCGGATTTTCCCGCTCTGACCGAGGGGGATTGGGAGCGGATGGTGTCGGCCCTCTACCGCGAGACGGACGAAGGCCTCCTGCTGCCGGATTTCGACACGCAGCTGGTCGAGACGGTGGCGGGCCTCGACCTCAGCAAGCCGTTGCCGGATCTGTGGCCGCTGTTCGAGGCGCTGGCGGCGATACCTTTGCTTGCCATTCGCGGCGCCAACTCGAAACTCTTGTCGGCCGACACACTCGACGAGATGCAAAAGCGTCATCCCGGCATGGAAGCGACCACCGTCGAGGGCCAGGGTCATGCCCCCTTCCTGGAGACAGGCAATTTGCCGGGCGCCATCGCGGCTTTCCTGGATGAAGCGGAATGTTTGGATAGGATAAGTAAACCCCAAGATCAAATCTGATCCTGGGGTTGTCGTGGCAGTATATGAAAGCCTTGGGTAACTATTTGGCTTTCGAGCTTTTCCGGGGCGCCTTGGGTGCCTTCGCCGCTGCCGTTTTGCTTTTTTGAGCAGGCGCTGGCACTGAGGCCGTGGTCAGCGGCGATGCGAAGGCCGAGCTTTTTCCATCGCCGGACAGCCCTTCGCCGCGTGGTGTCTCCAGCACGACGACGCAGCCGTCGAGATCGTTGGTGGCCAGATGTGCGTAGCGCATGGTCATCGAAAGCGTCTGGTGGCCAAGCCACATCTGCACGCGGCGGATGTCGATGCCGCCCTGGACCAGACGTGAGGCGCAGGTGTGACGCAAGATGTGCGGCACCACCTGGTCGTCGGCGCCGAGACCGACTTCAGCCTTGGCATCGTTCCAGATGGCGCGAAACTGTGCCTGGCTGAGTTTGGTGAACGGGCCCTTGGGCCGGCGGCCCTCTGACGGGGGCAGTTTGATGACCTCCTTGACCCGCTCGGTCATCGGGATGGTGCGGCTGCGGCCGGATTTGGTGATCCAGAACGAGACGCGGTGTTCCTGGATGTCGTTCCAGATCAGTCCGAGCGCCTCGCCGAGACGGCATCCGGTGTCCACGAGAAAGCATGAAAGACGGTAGGCATCCTCGCTGCGGGTCCTGATGGCGGCGAACAGCCTTGCTTCTTCGTCCCTTTCGAGGAAACGTATCCGTCCCGCCCGCTCCTTCTGGCGGCGGAACTCGGGCAGGCTGTGGATATCCCCCATCTTGTAAGCCTTGCGCAGCAGTTTGCTGAGGGCAGCCATCTTTCGATTGATGGTTGCGTTGCTGTTGCCGCGCTGGCGCAAGGTGCCGATAAGGTTGTCAAGGGTGCTCTGGTCGAAGGCGCTGAACCGTTCTCCGAGGAGAATCTCGTCTATTTCGCCGATGAAGGAGCTGACATTGTACTTATGTCGCCCATCATCCCAGAGTATGTCTCGGTATGCTGAAAAAAGCTCTCCGACCCGGTGCGACTTTACTTCTCTGATCTTGTTGTAGCTGTATTTTATCTTCGCATTTTGAGAAGAGAACATTGAGAAATGTTCGGAGGGGTCGCCCTCTTGTATCGCGTCGATGGTCATAAATTGCCACACCCCCGAGTGGATAGAGTCAGACCTACCCGCTTGGAAGCGTCCTTTCAAGAGATTTAATCACGCAGTTGTGAATTCATCCGCCCATCAGCGGATCCCACGAACTCACCCTACGGACTGTTCAGCTGCCGATTCCCCCTGTTCCTTCTGCTTGCCTTGTTCCAGTCACGAAACAAAAACAGCCCGGGCGTAGATGCGCCCGGGCTGGTATTCACTTGCCTAAAGCCAGACCTTAGAACGAGCGCTGGAAGCGGAGCATGCCGCCGATGGCGTCGTCGCCATCAGTAATACCGGTCCAGTTGTGGTTCGTGCCAAGGGTATCGACCTCATCGATCTTGCCTGCATTGACGTAGTCAACTTCGGCAGTGATCGTGAACCCGGGAACGACGTCGTAGGCGATGTTGGCTGCGATGCCGAGGTTTTCACCTTCGTCATACGAAACCTGAGCGTTGAACGAGGTCTTCTCGTTGATGGTGTAGGTGCCACCACCCCAGACTGCCCAGTTGCCATCCCACGGCTTGTAGAAGCCGCGGCCGCCGGCCGGGAACGCGTAGCCCGTATCCGTCAGGTTGTCGTCGGTGCCGTAGCCGCCCATGATGAAGAGCGACAGGTTCTGCATCGGGGTGATGTCCAAACGAACCTTGCCGGAGACTTCTTCATAGTTGCTGTCGTAAGCGATGACGCCGGTGATGGCGCCCCAGCCCTGCGTGTACTTCAAGCCGCCGACGACATGCGGAACGTAGCTGTCGATCGTGCCCACGCCGTAGGAACCGGGAGTACCGCCGCCCGCGCCTTCTTCGAGCGAGATCACGGCCGAGAAGCCGTTGCCCGCATCGAAATAGTACTGGATGACGTTGGTGTCGAAATCGCCGTAGGGAACCAGCGTATCCTGAATGACGTTGCCGGCGTAGCCGATGAACGTGTTGAAGGCCGATTCGTCCTTACCGACGCGCAGGCCACCGAGCTGGATCCAGGCGAAGTTCAGCGAGACAGTGTCGCCGTTGCCAGCAGCATTGGGCGAGCCAAAGAGGGGGCCGGCTCCGTCCGGATCGAAGCCCGAATCACGGTTGTTGTTCTGGAAGTTGAAGCGGGTCTCGGTGTAGGTCTTCAAGGTGCCGAGCTCGGTTTCCTGGCCGGTCCAGGTCTTCAGCGAGAAACGGGCGTGCTTGAACCAGGTGTCGTTGCTGCCACCGTCCTCAACGTCGGCAGACGTCGCACCGTCGAACGAGCCGACGTCGCCGGCGCCGATATCGTAGCGGATATAGCCGCCGATGCGCAGGCAGGTTTCGGTGCCGGGGATGTAGAAGTAGCCCGAGCCGTAAACGTCGCAAATCTTGACGTATTCAGCCGGTTCCGGCTCGGCGACGACGACGGCGTCGGCGGCGCGCGCACCGGAAACTGCGATCAGGGCCGCAGCGGAGCCGAGAAGAAGGCTCTTAATGTTCATTTTCTGACCTCCAGTCAAAAGTTAAAAAACGGGTCTGGGTATTCTTTGCTGAAGGACAGCGTTCCCTGCCCCATCCCCACTACCGAAAAAGATGCGCACCGCGCCGCTCCTTCGAAATTGACATTACCCATGAGGCGGCGGCGTTCAACCATGATCGTACCGGCAAAAGGGCTGTGCGGGTGCTATCCCCCGGCGTTGTTGCACAAATGACACGATTTGGCCTCAGTCAGAAAGCTCTCATTAACTATCGAAGGGCCCGGAAGCCTTGTCCAGCGCGCCGCATTGCGGCCGAATCCGGCGATCGCCGGCCGGAATTGCGGCGCTGCTGCCGACTCGCCGGCCAGGGAGCGGCCGCAGATTCGCCGCATGCAAAAGGCGGCGCTGCGGCCAAATCCGGAATTTTCAGAGATAATGGCGCCGGCTTGTTGATTGTGCCCGCGCTTTTCTTTATCCAGCGGCGCAACGGAGAGGTGGCCGAGTGGTCGAAGGCGCTCCCCTGCTAAGGGAGTAGAGGTCAAAAGCTTCTCGTGGGTTCGAATCCCATCCTCTCCGCCATCCTGCTTCGCTCTTCGAGCTTCGCAGGACAAACCCAACCCTCAGCGCGAAGCAGGATGGCGGAGAGGATGCCCTCCGAAGCCTTGGCGTAGGAGGGCCGGACCGTGTGGCGTGCTACGTGCCGCACAGCGTAAGCCCAAAGCATCACTTGCAAAATTCGATTGGCAGTCCTGCTTCGCTCTTCGAGCTTCGCAGGACAAACCCAACCCTCAGCGCGAAGCAGGATGGCGGAGAGGATGCCCTCCGAAGCCCCGGCAAAGGAGAGCAGCTCATGTGGTATGTGTATCTCCTGGAGAGTGCGGCTGCCGAAGGCGAACGCTATATCAGCATAACGACGGACCTGAAACGACGGCTTGTCGAGCACAATGCGGGGAAATCCAGCCATACATCCAAGTTTCTGCCGTGGCGGATCGTCACCTATATGGCCTTTTCGAACCAGGCCAAGGCAGCTTCATTCGAGCGCTATCTCAAATCCGGTTCAGGGCATGCTTTCGCAAACAAGCGCCTGTGGTGATGGCCGCATCACCCGCAGCAAAGTCCATTTTTCAATAAACCTCAACAATAACAACTGATTACAGCGAAAACGCCTGTCGCCGGCTTCACTATCTTGTTCGATTCTGACTGGAGGTCAGAAAATGAACATTAAGAGCCTTCTCCTCGGCTCCGCTGCGGCCTTGATCGCAGTTTCCGGTGCGCGCGCCGCCGACGCCGTCGTCGTCGCCGAGCCGGAACCGGCTGAATACGTCAAGATCTGCGACGTCTACGGCGCCGGCTACTTCTACATTCCCGGCACCGAAACCTGCCTGCGCATCGGCGGCTATGTCCGTTACGACATCGGTGCCGGCGACGTCGGCTCGTTCGACGGTGCGAGGTCCTTCGACCATAAGGATGGCGACGAGCAGGATACCTTCTACAAGAACGCCCGTTTCACGCTGAAGACCTGGACCGGCCAGGAAACCGAACTCGGCACCTTGAAGACCTACACCGAGACCCGCTTCAACTTCGGCAACCGCAACGGCTACCCCTCGGCAGACGATCCGACGACCGAAGCAGACGAGTTCAACTCCAACCCTGCCGGCAACAAGAACGTTTCGCTGAACTTCGCCTGGATCCAGCTCGGTGGTCTGCGCGTCGGTAAAGACGAATCGGCCTTCGACACGTTCATCGGCTACGCCGGCAACGTCCTTCAGGATACGCTCGTTCCCTACGGCGACTTCGACACCAACGTCGTCCAGTACTACTTCGATGCGGGCAACGGCTTCTCGGCCGTCGTCTCTCTCGAAGAAGGCTCGGGCTTCGACACCATCGACAGCTACGTTCCGCATGTCGTCGGCGGCGTGAAGTACACGCAGGGCTGGGGCGCCATCACCGGCGTCGTCGCTTATGACAGCAACTATGAAGAAGTCGCCGGCAAGGTTCGGTTGGACATCACCCCGATGCAGAACCTGTCGCTGTTCATCATGGGCGGCTACGGCACCGACGACAATTTGACGGACTCGAGCTATGCGATCGACGCCGGCGGCCGCGGCTTCTACAAGCAGTGGGGCGGCAACTGGGCATTCTGGGGTGGCGGCACCTACACCATCAACGAGAAGACCTCGTTCAACGCCCAGGTCTCGTATGACGAATGGAAGAATCTCGGCGTCGCCGCCAACATCGCCTACGACGTTGTTCCCGGCTTCACGGTCACGGCCGAAGTCGACTACCTCAACGCAGGCAAGTTCGACGACGCCAACTTCTCCAACTTCACCAACGCCGACAAGAAGAGCAGCATTGGCGGCCTGCTGCGCTTCCAGCGCTCGTTCTAACAGGCTCTGACTGGCTCAAAATCGAACCCGGCGGGCAACCGCCGGGTTTTTCTTTTTGAAGCATCCGTCGCCATAGTCATTGGCTGCAGTGCTGGCCTTCAAAAGGTTGCCGCCTACCGGCAGTCAGGTCGTAGAGCGTGGCCACCCGCGCCGATTTCATCCCGGGCGTCATGGCCGCTATTTCCAGCCGCGCCAGAACTTGCGCCGTCCTATCGGGCACGCTAGCAAGAAGGCCCCTCTTCTCGTCGTGAGCCTTTGCCATGCGCCAGCGCCCTGCCCTCACGCCGCTTGTCGGCGCACTCCCCTCGACGGTGCCGTTTGTCGGCCCGGAGGCGCAGGAGCGCGAGCGCGGCCGCGCGTTTCGCGCCCGCATCGGCGCCAATGAGAGCAGTTTCGGGCCTTCACCGCGCGTTATCGCCCGCATGGAGAGCGTCGCGCGTGACCAGTGGATGTATTGCGATCCCGACAATTACGATCTGAAGCAGGCCACCGCCCGCCATCTCGGGGTCGGCGCCGAAAACGTCGTGGTCGGCGAAGGCATAGACGGGCTGCTCAGCCTGGTGGCGCGCATGTATGTCGCGCCGGGCGACGCAGTGGTCACCTCGCTCGGCGCCTATCCGACCTTCAACTTCCACATTGCCGGCGTCGGCGGCCGGCTGGTCACGGTGCCTTACGAGAACGACAAGGAAAGCCTGGACGGCCTGCTCAAGGCAGTCATCAAGGAGAAGGCGCCGCTGGTCTATCTCTCCAATCCGGACAATCCGATGGGCAGCTGGTGGGAAGCAGGAGATATCACCCGCTTCGTCGAAGCGTTGCCGGAAACCACCATGCTGGTGCTCGACGAGGCCTATGGCGAATTGGGGCCGGCCTCGGCGCTGCCGCCGATCGATGTCGCGCGGCCCAACGTCATCCGCATGCGCACCTTCTCCAAGGCATACGGGCTGGCCGGCATTCGCTGCGGCTATGCGGTGGCCGAGGCTGAGGTGATCCGCGATTTCGAGAAGATCCGCAACCATTACGGCGTCAGCCGCATGGCGCAGATCGCCGGCGTCGAGGCGCTGGCCGACCAGGACTGGCTGCACAGCGTGGTGGCGCGAGTTGCTGCCGGCCGCACACGTATAGCCGGGATTGCCGAGACGAACGGGCTGAAGCCGCTGCCATCGGCGACCAATTTCGTCACCATCGATTGCGGCAAGGACGGCGCCTTCGCGCTGAAAGTGCTGCAAAATCTTTTGTCGCGCGACGTGTTCATTCGCAAACCGATGGCGCCAGGGCTCGACCGTTGCATAAGGGTCAGCGTCGGCCTCGATCATGAGCTCGACATCTTTGCCGAGGAACTGCTCGGCGCGCTCGCCGCTGCGCGGGGAAATTAGCCCGGCCGATTGCCATCGCAACAGAGCCTGCCGAGGCCGCCAAGGCCAAAACAGAATCAGCCGCGACCCCGACTCCGTCGATCCAGCAGCAATCCGACACTCAAGCCTGTTGCTTTCGTCCGATTCCGCGCCAGTTTCTGTGCATGGGAGGCAACGATGGATGACCGGCAAAGGGCAGTGCAGGCGCGTGTGCATGGCAAGGTGCAAGGCGTCGGCTACCGGACGTGGGCGCGAGGCGAAGCGACAGGGCTTGGCCTCGTAGGTTGGGTACGCAATGAACGAGACGGCACCGTGACGGCCTGGATTGCCGGTGCCGATGCTGCGGTTTCCACAATGATCGATCAGCTCCGGCAAGGGCCAAGGGGAGCTTCGGTTTCGAAGGTCGAGACCGAGGAATTCGAACTCCTCGACGCGCCCATCGACTTTCGGATCATCGTCTAGACGGAACCACTTTATTGCCGCTTGAATTAATTGAACGTTCGTTTTATTACTGGTTCGGGAGACGTTCATGGCACGCACAACGGGATCCGACGGCGAAAAAACTGAAGCGGCCGTCCGGGAGGCTGCGGTCAGCCTGATCGCCCGCTTCGGCTACGAGGCAATGTCGATGCGGCAGCTTGCCGCCGAGGTCGGCGTCCAGGCGGCCGCGCTCTACCGCTATTTTCCGACGAAGGAAGACCTGCTGTTCACGCTGATGCGCGAACATATGGAAGGGCTGATCGAAGCGTGGGACGCCGCACGCCCCGACGCAGCCGATCCGGCAATGCGGCTTGCCGCCTATGTCGAAAACCACATCGCTTTCCACATCGAGCGCCGCCACTCCACCCATGTCTCGAACATGGAATTGCGCAGCCTGTCGCATGACCGGCTGACGCAGATCCTTCGCATGCGCACCGCCTATGAGAAGGAGTTGCGCGCCATCCTGCGCGACGGCGCGGAGGCCGGCGCCTTCAGTGTCGATGACACCGGGCTCACTGCCATGGCCCTGATCCAGATGATGACCGGCGTCATCGTCTGGTTCCGGCCGGGCGAGCGGCTGTCGATGGCTGAAGTCACGGCGACATACCTTTCAATGACAATGCGCCTGGTTGGCGCGAAGATCGAAATCGGGGAGGAACGGCATGTACACGAACACACTCAGCTTCGGGCATGACGAAGACATCGAGGCGCTGCGCGATCTGGTGCGCCGCTTTGCCCAGGAGAAAATAGCGCCGATCGCCGCCGAGATCGACCGCAGCAATCAATTCCCCGCGCATCTGTGGAAAGAACTCGGCGCGCTCGGCCTTCTCGGCATCACCGCCGATCCCGATTTCGGCGGCAGCGGCATGGGCTATCTTGCCCACGTCATTGCGGTGGAAGAGATTTCGCGCGCCTCGGGCTCGGTTGGTCTCTCCTACGGCGCCCATTCGAACCTCTGCGTCAACCAGATCAACCGCTGGGCGACGCCGGCTCAGAAGGAGAAATTCCTGCCGGCATTGTGCTCGGGCGAAAGGGCAGGTGCGCTGGCCATGTCGGAATCGGGCGCCGGCTCCGACGTCGTCTCGCTCAAGCTGCGCGCCGAAAAGCGCAACGACCGCTATGTGCTCAACGGCTCGAAAATGTGGATCACCAACGGCCCCGATGCCGAAACGCTGGTGGTCTACGCCAAGACCGATCCCGAGCGGAAATCGCGCGGCATCACCGCCTTCATCGTCGAAAAGACGATGGCCGGCTTCTCGGCATCGCCAAAGCTCGACAAGCTCGGCATGCGCGGCTCCAACACCGGCGAACTGGTGTTCGACAATGTCGAGGTGCCCTATGACAATGTGCTGCATGAGGAGGGCCGCGGCGTCGAGGTCCTGATGTCGGGCCTCGACTACGAGCGCACCGTGCTCGCCGGCGGACCGCTCGGGCTCATGGCGGCCTGTCTCGACGTGGCGATCCCCTATGTGCATGAGCGCAAGCAGTTCGGCCAGCCGATCGGCGAGTTCCAGCTCGTGCAGGGCAAACTTGCAGACATGTATTCGACGATGAACGCCGCGCGCGCTTACGTTTATGCTGTCGCGGCTGCCTGCGATCGCGGCCAGACGACACGCAAGGATGCTGCCGGCTGCGTGCTGTTTGCCGCCGAAAAGGCGACGCTGATGGCGCTCGACGCCATCCAGCTGCTTGGCGGCAACGGCTATACCAACGAGTACCCGACCGGCCGGCTGTTGCGCGACGCCAAGCTCTACGAGATCGGCGCCGGGACCAGTGAGATTCGCCGCTGGCTGATCGGACGCGAGATCATGGCGGAGGGGGTTTAGTGCCTGCCAAGATGGCAGGCTGTTGTTTTGCGGGTATCGAGAGACAAGTAGGGCGATAGATGGTTACGTCATCGGGACATCCAGTCACAAGGCGGGGGATATTTGCGATGGCTTTGTCTTTCACAATCGCTGGCTTTCTCGGGCGCGCGAAGGCTCAGAAGCGTCGCTTTTCTAATATGGCGGAATTCAGAGAGCTCGTAATTGCCGAACTCAAACGGCAGCCAGGTGTCGATAGCGCTGTCGCAGACCCATCGGATCCTGCAAAAATCGGCGCAAAACTCGATGGCGCAGAAGTGACGGCAGACGTCACAAACGTGTTCGGGCACTTGAACTCATACCCCGACGAAGACGCCGATGCGGCCATACGCAGGCTAGTCCGAGGCCTCGCCGAAATACGACCTAGGGCGAGTGAAGAAAGTCTGATCGCGGTGATACGGACCCAGCAGTATGTCGAGCACCTCAGATCGATGGGTCTGGATTTATTGTGCGAACCGCTGGTTGGTGAAATTGCGGTCGTATACATGGCCGACCTTCCCGATTCAGTCTCACCTGTTGCTCCGAAGGACTTCCCCGGCCGGGCGCTTTCGGATTTGCGCGATGTCGCACTAGGCAATGTGAAGAAATGGCTGCCGAAAATTGTCTCCGACGGCCAGATTGGCACATTTTATCTCTATTACGTCGACGGCAATACGATGCTCTCCACGAGCCTTGTGCTGCTCGACGAGTTCTGGCTGTCGATCAAAGCACAGTTTCCCGGCGATGTTTTATTTGCGCTGCCGCGCCGGGATCAATTGTTCATCTTCGATGCGAGCAATCCGAAGGCCCAAAGCGCGGCCAGACAGATGATCGACGTCACGTTCGAGGATGGCTTCAATCTGCTATCCGATAAAATTTTCGAACGCCGCAACGGCAAACTCCTAGCGCAGGTGTAGAGATCGATATGGCCGTACTCCAAACCCAGATCTCGCCCTCCTCCGAAACCTACCTCGCCAATGCCGAGCGCATGCGGGCGCTGGTTGCCGACATTGCGGACAAGGCGGCAAGCGTCGAGCGCGGTGGCTCGGAGGAGGCGCGCGAGCGTCATGTTTCGCGCGGCAAGCTGTTGCCGCGCGAGCGGCTAGCGCAGTTGCTCGACACCGGCTCGCCTTTCCTCGAGATCGGCCAGTTCGCGGCATGGTCCATGTATGGCGAGGAGATTTCCTCGGCCGGCCTCATCGCCGGCGTCGGCCGTGTCGAAGGCACCGAGGTGATGGTCGTGGTCAACGACGCCACGGTGAAGGGCGGCACCTATTATCCGCTGACGGTGAAGAAGCATTTGCGGGCGCAGGAGATCGCGCTGCAAAACAATCTGCCTTGCGTCTATCTGGTCGACAGCGGCGGCGCCAACCTGCCCAACCAGGACGAGGTGTTTCCCGACCGCGAGCATTTCGGCCGCATCTTCTACAACCAGGCCAACATGTCGGCGGCCGGCATTCCGCAGATCGCCTGCGTCATGGGCTCATGTACTGCGGGCGGCGCCTATGTGCCGGCAATGTCGGACGAGACGATCATGGTGCGCAACCAGGCGACCATTTTTCTCGGCGGCCCGCCGCTGGTGAAGGCGGCTACGGGCGAAGATGTCAGCGCCGAGGAGCTTGGCGGCGCCGACGTGCACACCAGGCTGTCCGGTGTCGCCGACCACTATGCGCTGGACGACGAACATGCGCTGGCCATCTGCCGGCGCATCGTCAAAAACCTCAACCGGCGCAAGACTGTAAGCTTGACCTTACAGAAACCCATGCCGCCGCTTCATGACGCGCAGGAACTCTACGGCATCGTGCCGACGGATCTGCGCCAGCCCTATGATGTGCGCGAGGTGATCGCGCGCGTCGTCGACGGCTCCGAGTTCGACGAGTTCAAGCAGAATTACGGCACCACGCTGGTCACCGGCTTTGCCCATCTTCAGGGCATGCCGGTCGGCATCATCGCCAACAATGGCGTGCTGTTTTCCGAAAGTGCTGTGAAGGGCGCGCATTTCATCGAACTGTGCTGCCAGCGCAAGATCCCGCTGATCTTCCTGCAGAACATCACCGGCTTCATGGTCGGGCGAAAGTACGAGGCCGGCGGCATCGCCAAGGACGGCGCCAAGCTGGTGATGGCGGTTGCCACCGCCAAGGTGCCGAAGGTGACGATGATCATCGGCGGGTCGTTCGGCGCCGGCAATTACGGCATGTGCGGCCGCGCCTACTCGCCGCGCTTCCTGTGGATGTGGCCGAACGCGCGCATTTCGGTGATGGGCGGCGAACAGGCGGCGACCGTGCTGGCGGTGGTCAAGCGCGAGGGCATCGAGCGCAAGGGCGGTGAGTGGAGCGCGGACGAGGAAGCGAAATTCAAGAAGCCGATCCTGATGAAATACGAGCATGAGGGCCACCCGCTCTACTCCTCGGCGCGGCTGTGGGACGACGGCATCATCGATCCGGGGAAAACGCGCGAAGTGCTCGCGCTCAGCCTTTCGGCCGCGCTCAACGCCGACATCGAAGAAACGAAGTTCGGCGTGTTCAGGATGTAGATGAGCAAGTTCGGCGAACGGATACATGTCCACACCGGCGACATCACCAGGCTTGCGGTCGATGCCATCGTCAACGCCGCCAATTCCTCGCTGCTGGGCGGCGGCGGCGTCGACGGCGCCATTCACCGCGCCGCAGGCCCGGAGCTCGAATTCGAATGCCGGATGCTGAACGGCTGCAAGGTCGGCGAAGCAAAGCTTACCAAGGGCTATCACCTGCCGGCACGTTACATCATCCACACGGTCGGACCTGTCTGGCAAGGCGGCGGAAAAGGCGAAGCCGGGCTGCTCGCCTCCTGCTATATCAGGTCGCTCGAAATCGCCGCCGCCAGGGATTGCCGGACCGTGGCATTTCCGGCGATCTCCACCGGCATCTACCGTTATCCGAAAAATGAGGCGACGCAGATTGCCGTTGGCATCGCAGGTACCTTCGTCGGACAGAACTCAACGCCCGAAACAGTTATTTTCTGCTGCTTCGACGAGCCAACAGCTCAACTATACCGACAAGCCGTTGCTGCCATTGAAGGATGCTAGTCTGCATGGATAAGATGGTTCATCCACCTACGCAAAAGAAATTTTCGGTGAGCAGGCTGGCGGCACTGGAGAATAGACGCTATTGTTCATTCCGCATTGGGCAACGGGGATGGGGTAAAGATGAGGCCGAAATATTCGGGAAAAACGACTGCGTCGGTACTTGCAGTCTTGCTTATATTTGCGGTACCCGGCGTTGGCGCCGCGGCATCGCTGGCGGGAAGCAAAGGCGACATCCATTTCTATCCGTATTTGCCGAAAAGCCCGAAAGACCAGTGCACCATGGCTTACAACGCCTATGTGGCCGCCGGCGGCCATTCGGCCTATGCGACCACGCCCTATGCCCGGATCCGTTCGTTGTACATCATCTGCGGCTCGGGCTTGAATGCACCGTCACAGAAGGCTGCCGAAGAACGGGCGATGAAATCCTGCGAGTCCGCCCGCAGCCATTACAAGGTCATTACAGGGGCGGGCTGCGAAGTTGCGGCATCGAAGTAGGCCGACAAGCATCGGCTTGGGCATTTTTCAAATGGGCGGCGCAAGATGAAATCGACACGCATCAAACGAATTACTGTATCGATGCTTGCCGGCCTGCTCGTATTTACGGCACCCGGTATCGGGGCGGCTGGATCGCTGGCGGGCAGCAAGGGAGACACCCGATTCTGGCCTCCGTTGTCACTGAATCCAAAGGAGCCCTGCACGAAGTCGTACAACGCCTATGTCGCGGCGAGTGGCCACTCGGCCTACGCGACCACATTCTACTCGCGCGTCGACGATCTTTACATCATCTGCGGTGCGCGGCTGAACGCGCCATCTCAGAAGGCCGCGGAAGAGTTGGCGTTGCGAAGCTGTCAGGTTGGCCTGAAAAAGTGGAAGGTTCAGACCGCGAGCGGCGGCTGCAAAATCGCGGCTTCGAAATAGGCTCATTCCTGCCAGACCGGCGCCGCCCGAGACAAACCCGGGAGGCTCCATGTTCGCCAAGATCCTGATCGCCAATCGCGGCGAGATCGCCTGCCGGGTGATCCGCACCGCACGTAGGCTCGGTGTGCGCACGGTTGCCGTCTATTCCGACGCGGATTCCGAGGCTCTGCATGTCGAGATGGCCGACGAGGCGGTGCATATCGGTCCCTCGCCCGTCGGCGAAAGCTATCTGCGCGGCGACAGGATTGTTGCGGCGGCGCTGGCGACCGGCGCCGAGGCCATCCATCCCGGCTACGGCTTTCTCTCGGAAAACCCTGATTTCGTCGACCAGGTGGTGGCGGCGGGATTGATTTTCATCGGCCCGTCGGCTGCCTCGGTCCGCGCCATGGGTCTGAAGGACGCGGCCAAGCGGCTGATGGAAAAGGCCGGCGTGCCGGTGGTGCCGGGCTATCATGGCGAGGCGCAGGAGATCGTGCTGCTGGCGTCCAAGGCGCGTGAGATCGGCTATCCCGTGCTGATCAAGGCGCGCGCCGGCGGAGGCGGCAAGGGCATGCGCCGCGTCGAACATCCCGAACATTTTTCGGAAGCGCTGTCAGGCGCACGGCGCGAGGCCAAGGCCGCGTTCGGCGACGATCGCGTGCTGGTCGAAAAATATGTCGACAAGCCGCGCCACATCGAGGTCCAGGTGTTCGGCGACAATTTTGGCAATGCCGTGCATCTCTATGAGCGCGACTGCTCGGCGCAGCGCCGCCACCAGAAGGTGATCGAGGAAGCGCCGGCGCCCGGCATGACGCCGGCGCTGCGCAAGGCGATGACGGAAGCGGCGGTCAAGGCCGCCAAGGCGATCAGCTATTCGGGCGCCGGCACCATCGAATTCATCGTCGACGCCTCGCAGGGGCTGAAGGCCGACCGTTTCTGGTTCATGGAAATGAACACCCGCCTGCAGGTCGAGCATCCCGTCACCGAAATGGTCACCGGCACCGACCTGGTCGAGTGGCAGTTGCGGGTAGCCGCCGGCGAAAAGCTGCCGAAGACGCAGAGCGAAATCACGCTTTCCGGCCACGCCTTCGAGGCGCGCATCTATGCCGAGGAAGCGGCGAAAGGGTTTCTGCCGGCGACCGGCACGCTGCATCACCTGGCGTTTCCCGACAACGCGCCCGAAGGCGCCAGCATGCGCATCGAGACCGGCGTGCGGGCCGGCGATGCGATCTCGCCCTTCTACGATCCGATGATCGCCAAGCTGGTCGTCCACGCCAAGGACAGGCAGGCGGCACTCGATGCGCTCGGGACTGCGTTGTCGCAGACCGAGATTGCCGGCTCGACCGTCAACACCGCCTTTCTCGCGGCACTTGCCGCGAACACCGATTTTTCGGCCGGCGACGTCGATACCGGCCTGATCGGCAGGCATCAGGAAGCGCTGACCGCGGTCGCCCCGCCGCGCAGCGAGATCGTTGCCGCGGCGGCCCTTGCCGCGGCGGGCGCCGGTGCCTTGCCGCCGTCGAACGATCCGTGGTCGTCGCTTGCCGGCTATGCGCATTTCCACAGCATTGCGCGCCGCACGCGCCTGCGCCATGGCGAGGACGATATACTGGCGCGTGTTTCAGTGCGGCCGGACGGGCGCTTCGAGGTGGCGCTGGACGCGCCCTATGACAGCGTCAATTCGCATGATCTTCGCGCCGCCCCTCGCCTTGCCCGCTGGCCAGGCCACGTCACCGTGTTCGAAGGTGCGGTCGGCTACAGTTTCCTCGTCCCGGATCCGCTGGCGCGCACCGACGAGACTGCCGCCGCTTCCGGCAGCCTGCGCGCGCCGATGCCGGGCCTGGTCAAGCTGGTGCGCGCGGCAAAGGGCGAAAGGGTGATCAAGGGCCAGCCGCTGTTGACCCTGGAAGCGATGAAGATGGAGCACACGATCGCGGCCAGCCATGACGGCGTGATCGCGGAAATCGCCACAGAGGGCGCGCAGGTCACCGACGGAACGGTGCTGGTGCGCTTCGTTGAAGAGGCTGCAAGCCGGCTGGAGGCTTGAACAAAAATGGCCGGGACAAGCCCGGCCATTTCCATGAGTACGCGGACGATTACTGCGCGATCGGTGCGTATTTGCCGTCGTGCCACTGGTTGATGTCGTAGCTGGCGTTCTTCAGATCGCCCTTCTCGTCGAAGGTCACGTCGCCGACCACGGTGCTGAACGGCGTGCCGTTCTTCAGCGCTTCGGCTACCTTGACCGGATCGTCCGTTCCGGCGCGCTTGACGCCCTCTGCAAACGCCTGAACGACGGCGTAGGAGAACAGCGTAAAGCCTTCCGGCACGAAGCCGCCCGCCTTGATCTTGGCGATGGCCTCCTTGGCTTCCGGCTTGGCCTGCGGGTCCGACGGGAAGACGAACAGGGTGCCTTCACCGGCGGGGCCGGCGACCTGCCAGAATTCCGGCGAGGCGATCGAGTCCGGCATGATCAGCTGGAACTTAACGCTCTGCTCGGCCGACTGACGCAGGATAAGCCCGGCTTCCGGGTGATAGCCGCCGAAATAGACAACGTCGGCCTTGAGGTCCTTCAGCTTGGTGACGAGAGCCGAATAATCCTTCTCGCCGGCATTGATGCCTTCATAGTCGATCTCCTTGAGGCCACCGGCATTCATCGTCGCCTTCACGGCATCGGCAACGCCCTGACCGTAGGCGCTCTTGTCATGCAGGATAACGACATTCTTGCCGGCATATTTCTTGGCGATCCACGGGCCAATGAAGGCGCCCTGCGCGTCGTCACGCGTATAGAGACGCATGATCGTCGGCCAGCCGGCCTTGGCGGCGGCATCGGTCAGCTCGGGATTTGAAGAGGCCGGGCTCATCATCAGCGCGCCGGCCTCGGCGTAGACGGCGGAAGCCGGGATGCTCGAACCTGAACAGGCATGGCCGTCAATAAACTTGACGCTGTTGGCAACGATCCGGTTGGCCACCGAAACCGCCTGCTTGGGATCGCACTGGTCGTCCTCGATGTCGAGCTTGATCATCGAGCCGTTGACACCGCCGGCGGCGTTGATCGCGTCGGCGGCTGCCGTTGCGCCCTGCTTGAACTGGTCGCCGATCGTGGCGAGCTGTCCGGTCATCGGGCCGACCACCGAAATGGTGATGTCATCGGCAAAGGCAACCGGCGCGCTCATCATCAGGCCAAATACGGCCGCGCTCAAAATACCCATTTTTTTCATGGTGATAGAACTCCTCCCACACTCGCGCAGCCGCTCTGGCCGCGCTTCTTTCCGAAGGCGGGACAATTTCATCCTTCATTGGGCCTGTCTAGGCGCATCGGCGCCGCTCGATTGGGCCTCATCAACGCAAAAAGCCACGCCAGCCTGTTCCGGCCGGTCGTGGCTTTTTGCTCGTAGCAGTCCCCATGCGCCCCCGCGCCACGAAAACCTGCCCGCCGTCCCCATTGTGCACGACTGGACCGTGCCGGCCTGCCGCGTTCTTGTTCTTTCATGGTCGGCCGTCTTGTCGCGGCCTTGTCGTTTCACCGGTTCCGACCGTCTTTGCGGTCTTGATCCCGGGGCTTCCCTGTTTTCGATAATCTGCCTGCGATAATCTGCTCGCGATCTCAGTGCATCGTCATCCATTCGCGGGCTTCGCGCAGCGCCTTGGCGATCTCGACCTTGGACATTGCGGCCGACAGTTCCGAGCGCAGTTCCGCGGCGCGGACCGAGCCCTTGATGGCGGCGATGTTGAACCATTTGTGGGCGGCAACGACATCGGTCTCGCAATCGCGGCCGGTCGCATACATCATGCCCAGTTCGAAAAGAATGTCGGCCTGGGCAGTTGCCCCCATGGCGCCGAAGCCGGCTTCAAGCATTTCAAAACGTGCCATTTTAGTCCCCTGTCTGGCTCCCGAGAGCGGGCCTCTTCTGTCCCCCGGTGTTCCCTGGGGAGCCGCTCTTTCGATGCTTCCGAGAATGAGGCCGAGCCTTGAATCCGTCGTTAAATGGCGTGCTTAATTTGGAGAAAACAAAGCTAAAACAAGAGGTAAACGCGGAAATTCGTTAAGGAAACAAAGTCAGCAATCCCGCCGTTTCTCGACCGATTTGACGAAAATTTGCAAGGCGCCGATCAACACTCTGCTAACCACGCGAACCAAAGCCAACGCCTCGATCGTTTCATTTCCACGGGCTGCACTCTCCCGACCCCGCATGAAAATTGCGAAACCTTCCGTCGCGGCACGCTTTTGTTTTGCCGGGAGCTGGATTAGCTTACGTTTGCGTAAGGGGCAGAGAGGCGGCTGCCCCATCTAAACCAGGGAGGACAGATATGTTTCGCAAAGTGAGCTTGGCCCTGGCGGCCGCCGTGATGATGGCTGGTGCGGCTTGGGCCGATCCGATCGAAGGCAATTGGAAGACACAAGCCGGCGACACAGCAGTAATCGGCGGCAGCGGTTCATTCTCTATCACGCTGAAGACCGGCAAATATGCCGGGAAGACCATCGGTTCGCTCAAGGCGGCCGGGGGCAACAAATATGCCGGCAACATCACCGATCCGGCAAGCGACAAGACCTATTCGGGCAAGGCAACACTGTCGGGCACCTCGCTCAAGATGAGCGGCTGCGTGCTCGGCGGGCTGATCTGCAAGAGCCAGACCTGGCACAAGCTCTGATCTTGCTGCTTTGAGTTGACCAACGGGGCCTTCACAGGCCCCGTTTTCTTTTGCAGGACGGTCCGCGCCATAGCGACGACCGTTTGCGGCGGCGCAAACCCGAACCGACGCTCTCTCTAAGACCTCGTCAATCACTTTGAACCGCAGATGAACGTCGGCATCAGCGCCGGTTCAGTCGCATCAGGGCATTTTGATGGCGTGTTCAAGGAGACACTACGCAAATGCTCGCTCGCCGCTTCACCATCGTCTGCCTGTTGATGAGCCTGTTCGGGATGCTCTTCGCCATCCTCGTGGCCGAAGCCGGCCGCCCGGCCCGTTCCTGGGATGCAGCCAGTTCCTGCCAATTCGATTGCATGAACCATTTTCGCCCCTGAGACGACAAAGACATAGATCCAAACAGAAAAGCAAAAGCCATGAACCGCATCGCCATCAACGCCCTCCAGACCCTTCGGCTCCTGCCGCGGGCGGCGCTCGTCCTGGTCGTGCTGTCGGCGCCGGTCCTGGTCATGCCGATGATGCGGGCCAATGCCGACACGACGATCGACGCGCCGGCGACGAAGAAGCATGGCGTCGGCTTTGTCTTGCTGGTCAGTCTGCAGCGCGGGTAAGGTGTGCCGGTATTAAGGTGATGCCGGCCTGCAAGTGGCGGCCTTTGGTGCTCACATACTTCGAGTACGCTCCGCTCCGGTTCTCGAAGCCAACCAGTTTGGTCGCTTCGCGCCCGTCTTCGACTCCGGCTCAGCCTTACCTGAATCTCAGCACACCTTGGGCGTGGACGAATAAATCGACCACTTGGCGGCCATCCTCCCCTCCCAAGTGCGGCCTCAAGTCTCTATATTGAGCCATGGAAAAGCGAATCTACCCACAAGCTATCGAATCGGTCGTCATGCCGGAGCCTTTCGGCAAGCAGAGCTTCGACGACGCCAAAAAGGCCGTGGCCGCCTTGCAGGTGCTCTACGACCGCAACACCAAGTTTCTGCGCGACTCCTTTGCCACGCTTGCCGCCGGCGGCGACGAAAGCAAGCGCTACCGCGCCTTCTACCCGGAGATCGGCGTCACCACCAATTCGTTCACCCAGATCGACTCGCGCCAGGCCTACGGCCACATGCCGACCCCCGGGCATTTCTCGACCACCATCACCCAGCCGGTGCTGTTCGAACGCTATCTCGTAGAGCAGCTTCGCCTGATCATGCGCAATCACGGCGTGCCGGTAACGGTTTCGGAATCGACCACGCCGATCCCGCTGCATTTCGCGTTCCTTGAAGGAACCCATGTCGATGGCGCCGCCGCCGACCGCATCAAACGGCCGATCCGCGACCTGTTCGACGTGCCGGATCTTGACGGCACCGACGACCAGATCGCCAACGGCACCTTCGAGGTCGCGTTCGGCGAACCAAGGCCGCTGGCGCCGTTCACGGCGCAGCGCATCGACTATTCGCTGCACCGCATGACGCACTACACGGCGACCAGCCCGCAGCATTTCCAGAACTTCGTGCTGTTCACCAACTACCAGTTCTACATCGACGAGTTCGTCGCCCGCGCGCGGGCCCAGATGGCTGAAGGCGGCCACGGCTATACCGAATTCGTCGAACCGGGCAATGTCATCACCAAGGCAGGGCAAAACGCGCCCAGCGAAGGCGTGGCGGCGCCGCGCCTGCCTCAGATGCCAGCCTATCATCTGAAGAAGCCGAACCATGGCGGCATCACCATGGTCAACATCGGCGTCGGCCCGTCCAACGCCAAGACGATCACCGACCATGTCGCGGTGCTGCGGCCACATGCATGGCTGATGCTCGGCCATTGCGCCGGCCTGCGCAACACTCAGGCGCTGGGCGACTATGTGCTGGCGCATGCCTATGTCCGGGAAGACCATGTGCTGGACGATGACCTGCCGGTGTGGGTGCCGATACCGCCGCTGGCCGAGATCCAGGTGGCGCTGCAGGAGGCGGTCGCCGAAGTCACCGGACTTTCCGGCTACGATCTCAAGCGCATCATGCGCACCGGCACCGTCGCCACCATCGACAACCGCAACTGGGAACTGCGCGACCAGCGCGGACCGGTGCAGCGGCTGTCGCAGTCGCGCGCCATCGCGCTCGATATGGAATCGGCCACGATCGCCGCCAATGGCTTCCGCTTCCGCGTGCCCTACGGCACGCTGCTTTGCGTCTCCGACAAGCCGCTGCATGGCGAGTTGAAGCTGCCCGGCATGGCGACCGAATTCTACAAGCGGCAAGTGGCGCAGCATCTGACCATCGGCATCAAGGCGATGGAGAAGCTGGCGGAAATGCCGATGGAACGGTTGCATTCGCGCAAGCTGAGAAGCTTTTCGGAGACGGCCTTTCAGTAGACCGGCTTGCCGTAAATGTTTGCCGCGAGGCGTTTCGTCATCTTGATTGGGCCGCATTTCAGCCGATAAAGGCCTGATACCTCGGCAATGTATTACCCGGTCTATGGGCAAAACCCGGTCTGATGGCACGCGTGCGAAAGATGATGGCTTCAATGGCGTTCCTGGCAATGCTCGGCCTCTCGGCCGCGCTTGTAGCCGGGTTCTTTGGCGCACTGCATCCGGCCTTCGATGCCTTCGCCCATTTCCGCATCCATTTTGCCGTGCTGATGGGGCTGATTGCGCTGCCGCTGCTCGCCACCTCGTTTCGCCTGCAGGCGGGCGTGGGCCTGCTGCTGGCCGTGGCCGCCTTCGCCAGCACGTTGAGCACCTTGCCGCGCCTGTGGCCGGTGCAGGCCGCCAATGACGCCGCGCCCGGCAACGAACCGGTCTACCGGCTGCTGCAGATGAACCTGCGTTTCAACAATCCGACACCCAAGAAGGTTCTTTCGCTGATCGCCAGGACCAACCCGGACGTGATCACGCTCGACGAAGTATCGGCCATGTGGGCGACCGAACTCGGCTATATCGAGAACGCCTATCCCTATCGCATCCTGTGCGCCCATCCCGACGGCGTGTGGGGCGTGGCGCTTTTGTCCCGGCGACCTTTTGCGGCCGGCACCGAGCCGCATTGCGAACCGCGCGGCGCGATGGCGGCCGCCACCGTCGATTTCGGCGGCACTCCGGTCGATGTCGCGGCGATCCATTTGAGCTGGCCGTGGCCGAAGGAACAATACTGGCAGATCGGCGAGTTGACCGAGACGCTCACCTCGCTCGGCGAGACGGCGATCATGGCCGGCGACTGCAATGCCGTGCCGTGGAGCGCCGCGGTACGGCGCGTTGCCTCGCTCGGCGGACTGACCGTGATGCCGTCGGCCGGACCGACCTGGATCCACCGGACCCTGCCCGATTTCCTGCGGCGCTATGTGGGCCTGCCGATCGACCAGGTGTTTTCGAAGGGCGGGGTGACCATCCTGTCGTCGACGCAGATGGAAGAGACCGGCTCCGACCATCTGCCGGTGATGGTGGAATTTTCATTGATGCGCGACGAGACCAAGCCGGTCGACGAGGATTCTACCGCGACTGTGTCGCTGATCCAGCCCAGCATGGGCGGCTAGATCGTACGCCACGGGGCTTACGGTTTCACAAGCCTACCAAGGCCTCGATGATGCGCTCGACATGGCCGCCTTCACTGTGCTCGCGCGCGTCGAACGCGATCTGTTTTGCCTCATAGAGCTTGGAAGTGGCTTGCAAGCGCCGCGTGGCTTCGACGCGCGTTTTGTTGCATTGCGGATCGTTGGCAAATTTCAGGCCGCGAACCGACCGCTCGGCAGCCTGCATCATCTGCCCGGCGATACGGCCATGGGTTCCTTCATGAGCGAGAACGCCTGTGAAAAACCGGTTCCAGCGTTTGCGCAGCGCCGGCGTGACGGCCGAGGCGACGCGCGGGTAGGTGTAGGCGATGTTGAGCGTTCCATTGGCCTGGCGCAGGCGGCAGACGCCGTTGACCTGACCCACGTCCAGGCTCCAGTCGGCGGTGTAGCTTGTCTGCGCGATGGCGTGGGTCATGAAACCGTGCTTGGGGCCCCTGCGGTTCATGGCGATAACCAGACCGGCACCTGTCGTGCCGGTGATGTCATAGGTTCGCGTCTTGACGACGGTTTTCACCCCCGCCGACGCCGTCCCGACGACGCCGCAGGCCGCGCTTACGACGGCGACGCAAAACAAGACCACCACGCGCATGCCATTTTCCCCATGGACGCGGCAATGAGACCACAAGCAGACGACGGTTTCAACAATCTTTGGCGCCGAGCGCCTTACATGCCTTGGTAAACCCGGCCATCGCCGCCATTTTTGCTGGTTGAGACGGCCCCGGTCGGTGAGGCTCACATGCCCTGATAGACCGGGCCTTCGCCGCCTTGTGGCGGCACCCAGTTGATGTTCTGGTTGGGATCCTTGATGTCGCAGGTCTTGCAGTGCACGCAGTTCTGCGCGTTGATGACGAAGCGCACATCCTTGTCAGACGGATCGGCGGCGGCGTTGCCGTCCTTGTCGACCCATTCGTAAACACCGGCCGGGCAATAGCGGGTCGAAGGCCCGGCAAAGACATCATGCTCGGAACGCTTCTGCAACTCCACGTCGCCGACGATGAGATGCACCGGCTCGTTTTCCTCGTGATTGGTGTTGGACAGGAACACCGAGGACAGGCGGTCGAAGGTCAGCACGCCGTCCGCTTTGGGATAGGCGATCTTCTTGTGCTTGGCCGCGGGCTCAAGCGTGGCATAATCGGCCTTGCCATGTTTCAGCGTGCCGAAGGGCGAGAAGCCGAACAGCGTGTTCAGCCACATGTCGAGACCACCGAGGCCGACGCCGATAATGGTGCCGAAGCGCGACCAGAGCGGCTTGACGTTGCGGACCTTCTTCAAATCCTTGCCGATATCGGTCGCGCGCCAGGCGTCCTCATAAGACGACAGTTCGTCATTGGCGCGGCCGGAGCCGATCGCTTGCGCGACATGCTCGGCCGCCAGCATGCCGGACAGCACCGCATTGTGCGAACCCTTGATGCGCGGCACGTTGACGAAGCCCGCCGCACACCCCATCAGCACGCCGCCGGGGAAGGAGAGTTTCGGCACCGACTGCCAGCCGCCTTCGGTAATGGCGCGCGCGCCGTAGCCGATGCGCTTGGCGCCCTCGAAGGTGCGCGATATCGCCGGATGCGTCTTGAAGCGTTGGAATTCCTCGAAGGGCGACAGCCAGGGGTTCTTGTAGTTGAGATGCAGGACGAAGCCGACCGCGACCTGGTTATCCTCGAGGTGGTAGAGGAAGGAGCCGCCGCCTGTCTTCAGGTCGAGCGGCCAGCCGAAGGAGTGCTGCACCAGGCCCGGCCGGTGGTTCTCGGGCTTGACCTGCCACAGCTCCTTGAGGCCGATGCCGTATTTGCCGGGCTCACGGCCGTCGGACAGTTTGTATTTTGCGATCAGCTGCTTGGACAGCGAACCGCGCGCGCCCTCGCCGATCAGCACGTATTTGCCCATCAGCGCCATGCCCGGCGCAAAGCCCGGGCCATGTGTGCCGTCTTTTTCGACGCCCATGTCGCCGGTGACGACGCCCGTGACGGCGCCGGCATCGTTGTAGACGAGGCTGACGGCAGCAAAGCCCGGATAGATTTCGACGCCTAGCGCTTCAGCCTTGGTTGCCAGCCAGCGGCAGACATTGCCGAGCGAGACGATGTAGTTGCCGTGATTGCTCATCAGCGGCGGCATCAGGATATTGGGCAGACGGAACGAGCCGGCGGGGCCGAGCACCAGGAAATCGTCGGCCGTAACCGGCGTCTTGAAGGGGTGGCCATCTTCCTCGCGCCAGCCCGGCAACAGGCGGTCGATGCCTATGGGATCGACGACGGCGCCTGACAGAATGTGGGCACCAACCTCGCCGCCCTTTTCCAACACCACGACGGAAAGCTCGGGATTGACCTGCTTGAGACGGATCGCTGCGGCAAGGCCCGCCGGGCCGGCCCCGACGATGACCACGTCGAATTCCATGCTCTCGCGTTCGATCTCGCTCATCAACCCCTCCGCACTGGCCGACCGTTTCCGGGCATTTTGCTGGCTCCTGCGCTGCATAGCGCATCAATCCGCGACAGGAAACCGGCGCTGACGTGACAATGCCGATTTCGACAAAAAGTCGCGGATGACAACTCTGCCGCAAGCGTTTTGCGCGCGGCCGCGCTCAGCGTCCCATATTTTAATTGTTCGACGGCTCTCTTATCGGCCATACTTATTTCCATGCGCACGCCGTCCGGCTATTCATTGACGCGCTTCCCCCTTCCGCCCGGCCGGACCTGCCGAGCGATCCTTCTCGCCCTTTCAATGCTTACGCCGGTTCGCGCTCAGACCGAGCCGGTGAAGGTGTGGGCGACCGGCGCCTATTCCTTTTCCGACGAGCTTGGCGGTTTCCACATCACCGGCGCCTCGGGCACCGGCACCAAGGAAGATCCGTTGGTCATCTCCGAGGAGCTGAATTCGTCGACGCCGGTGACGCTCACCATCCGCACCACCAAACCGATCCAGCCGTTCAGCACCAACGGCGAATTCGCCAACGGCATCCTGTACATGCGTATCGAGGTGCTCAACAACAGCGGCCAGGCCTGGGTCGAATTCCAGTTCGAGCTGCAGGAGATACTCAACCAGCCGAGCGTGTTCGGCGACGGCCTGTCCTTCGACCAGCGCAACAAGACGCCCGACAACATCCTGTCGAGCGCGTACGCCGATTTCGACCGCGATTTCGAACCCTATGACCGGCTCTTGTTCAAGAGTGGACAGATCGACCCGCTGAAGAGGGGACGCTTCGAGTTTCTGATCACCGACTACACGCCGCGCTGGACGTTCTATCTGGTGCAGGATCCGCGGATACCGACGGGGTAAGCGGCAGACGCCGTGAAAATCGCCACGAAATGCCCTTCGTGATTGGCGAAAGCCGACGAGCGCGTAATCTCCCTCCTTGAGGGGGAGATGGCCGGCAGGCCAGAGGGGGTCGCTGCGCGTCGAGCGCCAACCTCCTCTGTCGCCGACAGGCCGCGTCCGGTCGTGCCGACCCCCTCTGTCGCCTTCGGCGACATCTCCCCCTCGAGGGGGGAGATTACTAACCGCCCAACCTTGCAAATCGTCTCTCGGCGGACGAATGTGCCCGGCATGACTGCCGCCTCCCCCAACAACCGATCCGACCTGACCGAGTTGCTCGCCTTCTACGCCTCTGCCGGCGTCGACGAAGCGTTGGAGGACGCGCCGGTGAACCGGTTTGCCGGGGCAGCACCGAAGCGCCCCGAGCGCACAACGGCGCCTGCCGCGCCGCCTCGCGAAAACAAGTTTCCGGAACAAGCCGCCGCCAGCCCCGGGCTGGACGCAAGCCGGGTGCCGGACGCGCCGGCGCGTTCCGTTCCGGCCATGGCGACGGTGCCCGACGAGGCACAGGCGGCCCTGGCCCGGCAAATGGCGGCAAGTGCCTCGACGCTCGACGAACTGCGCCAGCACATGGCGTCGTTCGATGGCTGCAACCTCAAATTCACCGCCAAGAACCTGGTCTTTGCCGACGGCAATCCGGAAGGTTCGGTGATGTTGGTCGGCGAGGCGCCCGGCCGCGACGAGGATATTGAGGGCCTGCCCTTCGTCGGCCGCTCGGGCCGGCTGCTCGACCGCATGCTGGCGGCGATCGGGCTTGACCGGACTTCGGTCTATATCGCCAACGTCATTCCCTGGCGGCCACCCGGCAACCGCACGCCGACGCCGCACGAGACCGAAATCTGCCGTCCCTTCATCGAGCGGCAGATAGAGCTGGTCAATCCGAAGGTGCTGGTCAATCTCGGCGGCCCTTCGGCCAAAACCCTGCTCAACACTACCGAGGGCATCCTGCGCCTGCGCGGCAATTGGCAGGTGCACACGACGGTGTCGGGCACTGCCATTCCGGCCATGCCGACGTTGCACCCGGCCTATCTCTTGCGGACGCCGGCGCACAAGAAACTGGCGTGGCGGGATTTTCTCGAGGTGAAAGCGAAGTTGCGAGAGGTGGGGTGAGGCGCGCCTCTTCCTTCCACCCTTGTGGGGGAAGGTGGATCGGCGCGCAGCGCCGAGACGGATGAGGGGTGTTCCAGCGGAGTGAGACGTTGGCGTTCCCTGGAACACCCCTCATCCGACCGAGCTTCGCTCGGCCACCTTCTCCCACAGGGGGAGAAGGGAGAACCGCGCCAATGACCTCAGAGGTAATTGAAATACCGCCCGCCCCGGCCTACTCATCCTCCCATGACAACAGCCCAAACCTCCGCCGGCAGCCTGATCCGCGAATGGCGCACGCGCCGGCGCATGAGCCAGCTTGATCTCGCAATGGAGGCTGAGATTTCCCAGCGTCATCTCTCCTTCGTCGAAAGCGGCCGCGCCGCGCCCTCGCGCGAGATGGTGCTGCATCTGGCCGAGCAGCTTGAGATTCCGCTGCGGCAGCGTAATCAGCTGTTGCTGGCTGCCGGCTTTGCCCCGAGCTTCAGCGAGCGGCCACTCACAGATGCGACGCTGGCGCCGGCGCTTGCCGCGGTCGAGAGCGTGCTCAAAGGGCATGAGCCGTTCCCCGCCCTGGCCGTCGACCGGCACTGGAACCTGATTTCCGCCAATGCCGCCATCGGCCCGTTTCTGGCCGATGTTGCCGAGCCGTCGCTGCTCCAGCCGCCGGTCAATGTGCTGCGCCTCAGCCTGCACCCGAACGGCATCGCACCGCGCATCGTCAATCTCGCGGAATGGCGGGCGCATCTGCTGGAGCGGCTGAAACACCAGAACGATGCCGCCGGCGATCCCGTCCTGGTCGAGCTGGAGCGCGAATTGCGAACCTATCCGTCCGGGCTCAAGGGTGCGCGGCCGGTGCCGGTCGAGCCCAACGGCATCGTCCATCCGCTGCGGCTGGCGCATGGCGACCAGGTGCTGTCCTTCATCAGCACCATCACCGTCTTCGGCACGCCGCTTGACGTGACGCTGTCGGAACTGGCGATCGAGTCTTTCTTCCCGGCCGACGAGCAGACGCGAGCGGTGCTGGTGCGGCTGGCGAAGGAACGTGCGGAAGCTAACTGAGCCAACCCCGCGGACCTCCTCACCCCTGTGGTGGCGCTGCCTTGCGCGTTCGGGTGCGTTCCAGGCCGAGTTGGCGCTCGCGCCAGATGATGAACATGCCGGCGGCAACGACGATCACACCGCCGACGAGCGTGTTGATGGTGGCGATATCGCCAAAGGCGAAATAGCCGACGACGACACCGAGGATCATCGAGGTGTATTCGAACGGCGCCACCACCGAGGCCTCGGCGTGGCGATAGGCTGCCGTCATCAGGATCTGCGCCAGCCCGCCGCAGAAGCCTGCGGCGACCAGAAGGCCGGTCTGCAATAGCGTCAGCGCCTGCCAGCCGAAAGGCAGCGAAAACAGCGCCATGACGCTCGCCGTCGCCGAAAACCACAACACAATGGTCGCTGTCCGTTCGGTCTGAACCAGATTGCGCACGAGCAGGATGGCATTGGCGGAGATTGCCGCTGAGAAGAGAGCAGCGATGACGCCCAGCACCTCCTGGTCGCCGAGCGCGGCGCCCGACGTGAGCAGCGTCAGCTCCGGCCACGAGATGATCAGCACGCCGACCAGACCGACCGCAACCGCGCTCCAGCGATAGACGCGGATAGCTTCGCCGAGGAACAGCGAAGAGAACACCACCACCAGCAAAGGCTGGGCATAGTTCAGCGTGATCGCTTCCGGCAGCGGCAGCCGGGTCAGCGCGAAGAAGCCGAGCCCCATGGCGCAAACGCCGACGACACCGCGCGCAATGTGGTTCAGCGGGCGTTTGGTGGCGAACGCCGTACCGAGTTTTCTCTTGAAGGCCAGGAAGACGATGATCGGGAAGATGGCGAAGAAGGAGCGGAAGAAGACGATCTGGCCGGCCGGCAAAGTGCCGGCGGCCTTGATGCAGGTTTGCATGCCGACAAAGACCGCCACCGACATGACCTTGAGCATGATCCCAGTGAGAACATTAGAGCGCCGCGCGTCGTCTTCGACGCGCAAAGGACGCTCTGACACTTTAAATCTGCGCATCGTGCTTTCCAAAAATCGACATCGATTTTTGGGCCGATGCGCGCCGGGATGATCGGACAGTTTCCCGCCCGCTTCGTCTCCAGGCCCGGCTTTCACTGTTCTGTTGCTTCCCGGATCTCCGCTGAGATGCGCGTCGAACGACGCGGTACACAGGCGCCCATGCCGAACTTCGATGTGACGACGGTCATCAAGGCCTCACGATGATGGCGGAAGGGGAACGCCCCGAAATAGGCATTGGCGCAGTTTTGTCGAGTGGCCGTTTCGTGTAAAGAGCGCGCAACTTTAGATTAATGGGCCAGGACACGTCAGCGGCTCCGATAGCGACAGGGAAACCCAAGGGAATGCGAACCGATACCGGCCAGGTCTTCAAGCTCGAAGACTACCGCCCCAACGACTTTTCCATCCCGCAAACCGGCCTCACCTTCCGCCTTTCGCCAGACGCAACGCGTGTCACCGGAGTGCTGACGATCGAACGCCGCGATGGCGCCGCCGCCTCGACGTCGCTGGTGCTGGACGGCGACGGGCTGGTGCTCAAGCGCATTGCCATCGACGGTCGCGAGCTTGCCCCGGCCGAGTATCTCGCCACGCCGGACCAGCTGACCATTTTGAGGCCGCCGGCCCGTTTCCAGCTGCTGCTCGAGACCGAGATCGCGCCGGCCAGCAATGAGGCGCTGATGGGCCTCTACCGCTCCAGCAATGTCTATTGCACGCAATGCGAGGCCGAGGGCTTTCGCCGCATCACCTATTTCCTCGACCGCCCCGACATCCTGTCGGTCTATACCGTGCGTATCGAGGCGAGGCTGGACGAAGCGCCGCTGTTGCTTTCCAACGGCAATCCGGTCGAAAGCGGCGCGCTTGCCGACGGCTGGCACTTTGCAGTCTGGGACGACCCCTTCCCCAAGCCGTCCTATCTGTTTGCGCTCGTGGCCGGCAATCTCGGCAAGGTTGCGGACAGTTTCGTCACCATGTCCGGGCGCGAGGTCGAACTCGGCATCTATGTCGAGCCAGGCAAGGAGGGGCTTGCCGGCTACGCCATGGATGCGCTGAAGCGCTCGATGCAATGGGACGAGCAGGCCTTCGGCCGCGAATACGACCTCGACGTCTTCAACATCGTCGCCGTTTCCGACTTCAACATGGGGGCCATGGAGAACAAGGGCCTCAATATCTTCAACGACAAATATGTGCTGGCCGACCGGGAAACCGCCACCGATGCCGATTTCGCCAATATCGAGGCGATCATCGCGCATGAGTATTTCCACAACTGGACCGGCAACAGGATCACCTGCCGCGATTGGTTCCAGCTCTGCCTGAAAGAAGGGCTGACGGTTTTTCGCGACCACGAATTCTCCGCCGACCAGCGCTCGCGCGCGGTCAAGCGCATCGCCGAAGTGCGCACGCTCAGGGCACACCAGTTCCCCGAGGACCAGGGACCGCTGGCGCATCCGGTGCGGCCGCGCCGCTACCGCGAGATCAACAATTTCTACACGGCGACCGTCTACGAAAAAGGCTCGGAAGTCGTGCGCATGATCCGCACCATTCTCGGACCTGACACGTTCCGCGCCGGAATGGATCTCTATTTCGAGCGCCATGACGGCGAAGCAGCGACGATCGAGGATTTCCTCAAAGTGTTCGAGGACGCCTCCGGGCGCGATCTGTCGCAATTCGCGCTCTGGTACCACCAGGCGGGCACGCCGAACCTGACCGTCAGTTCGACGCACAATCCGGCCACGCGCGAGTTCACGCTCGAGATCGAGCAGTCGGTGCCGCCGACGCCGTCGGAAAGCCGCAAGCGGCTGATGCACATCCCGCTCGCCTTCGGGCTGGTCGGCGCCGGCGGCGAACCGGTTACCTATGGCGGCGTCGAGGGCGCCGCCGTCGAGGACGGTGTCATCCATATTCGCAAGCGCCGTCACATGGTGCGCTTCTCAGGCGTTGCCGAGCGGCCGGCGGTGTCGCTCAACCGCGGCTTTTCGGCACCGATCACGCTTTCGGTCGAGCAGAAGGCCGACGACCAGTTCTTTCTCGCCGGCCATGACAGCGATGCCTTTGCGCGCTGGCAGGCGTTCAACACGCTTTTGACCGATGCGCTGATAGCGGCCTTCCGCCAGATCCTCGGCGGCGCAAAGCCGGCCTTCACCGCCAGGCTGACCGGACTTGCCGGCAAGATCGCCGGCGACGAGACGCTGGAACCCGCTTACCGGGCACTGGCGCTTTCGCTTCCGGGCGAGGCCGACATTGCTCGCGACATCGGCAGGAATATCGACCCCGACGCCATCTTCGCCGCCCGCGAGGCGCTGGCGCTGGCAATCGCGCGCGCCAATCAGCAAACGTTCACCGACCTATACGGTCGCCTCGCCGACGACGGGCCGTTCAGCCCCGACGCGGCAAGTGCGGGACGCCGCGCGCTGCGCAACATCCTGCTCGACTACCTCTCGCTGCTGCCGAAAGGTGCTGCGCTCGCCGCCCGGCATTTCGAAACCGCGACCAACATGACCGACCGCGCCGCAGCGCTGACCGTCCTTGCGCACCGCCATGACGGTTCGCCGGAGGCGATCAAGGCGCTGGCCGATTTCGAGGCGCGTTATGGCGCCGATCCGCTGGTCATGGACAAATGGTTCCAGATCCAGGCCAGCGTGCCGGGACGCCGGACAGTCGACACGGTACGCGAGCTGACTGGTCACGCAGCTTTCTCGATGGCCAATCCGAACCGGGTGCGCTCGCTGGTCGGCACATTCGCCAGCGCCAACCAGACCGGCTTCCACCGCGCCGATGGCGAAGGCTACCGGTTTTTTACCCAGACCGTACTCGAGGTTGAAAAACGCAATCCGCAAGTGGCGGCCAGGCTGGCGACAGCGCTGCGCTCGTGGCGCTCGCTGGAGCCGGGCAGGCAAGCCAAGGCCAGGGAAGCGCTGCTGGCCATCGCCGGTGCCGAGAACCTGTCGGCGGATTTGCGGGACATTGTGGAGCGAACGCTGGCCTGATCCCTCCCCCTTGAGGGGACGGTGGACAGCCGCCGAAGGCGGATGGACGGGTGGGGTCGTTGCGGCAGTGCGCGACCTCGACCAACTTCGACCGTGATTGAGAGAGTCGAGCGCTTCGCCGAGGACCCCACCCGGCCCTTCGGGCCACCCTCCCCTCAAGGGGAGGGATTTCAGCGTTATTTCAATCAATTTTTAATGTTTTTCGGCCGCGCCTCTGGACAAGGCGAATCACCTTTGATTCTTTACAGACGATTCGGATGTGCGGTGTTGCCGGATCGTCAAGCGTACGGAAATTCGGGGAGTGCCATTTATGGCCAAGGCGGACGCGTGGGGCGCGCCCGAAGGGACGGCTTTTGAGCGGCGCAAGGCGCGAGGCGACGGCCTCGCCGGCAATACGCGGCTCATCGCTGAACCAGCCTACCGGCGGCTCCTGGCTGCCGAACCCCTTCTGCGCCGTTCGATACCGGCTCTCATCATCATCTTCCTGATCGTCATCGCCGCACTGCGCGTGCTGTCGCTGATGAACGAGCGCGACGAGGCCGAGCGCGACGGCAAGGCGGTGCTAGGTCTCGCCGCCGGCCAGATGGCGAACGCAATCTCGGCCGACCCGACCGCGGCATCCAGCGGTGCAATTGATCTTCTGGAAAGCACGAGCCGCCAGGGCGCCATGGGCAGAAGCCATGTGCTTGTGATCACCGACAGCGCCTTCAAGATCATTGCCGTGTCGCCGCTGTCGACCGGCTGGCAAGGGCGATCGCTGGACAGCCTGGTGCTGGACGGCCAGCCGCTGTTCATGTTCGGCGACCGCGCCGGGGTCATGGATGTCAGCATCGGCGGCCAGGACTGGTACGCGGCGGTGAGCCTGACCCGGGACCGCAAGAACGCCGCCGCCGTGCTGGTGCCGCAGGAAGCGGCGTTCGACAACTGGCGCAAGACCGTCTCGCTCAACGTCACGCTGTTTGTGCTGACAGCCGGCGTGCTGATCATCATCCTCTACGCCTATTTCGGCCAGGCATCGCGCGCCCAGACAGCCGACCGCATCTATCTCGAAGCCCATCAGCGCATCGACATGGCGCTGGTTCGCGGTCGCTGCGGCCTGTGGGACTGGGACATGGTGCGCGGCAAGATGTACTGGTCGCGCTCGATGTACGACATGCTGGGCTACGAGCCCTGCAACTCGATGCTGTCGTTCGGCGAGGTCGACGACATCATCCACCCCGAGGACGGCGACCTGTTCGAGCTGGCCAACAAAATCGTCGAGCGCGAGATCCACCATATCGACCAGGTGTTCCGGATGCGTCACGCCGACGGCCAGTGGGTGTGGATGCGCGCCAGGGCCCAGGTGATCGACCCGGAAGCGCCTGAGATCCAGCTGATCGGCATTGCCGTCGACGTCACCGAGCAGCGGCATCTGGCGCTGCGCTCGGAGGCGGCCGACCTGCGCCTGCGGACCGCGATCGAAAACATCAACGAATCCTTCGTGCTGTGGGATGCCGCCCAGCGCCTGATCATGTGCAATTCCAAATACCAGAAGGACAACGGCCTGTCGGACCGCGACGTCATGCCGGGCGCTGCGCGCGCCGTGCTTGAAGAGCGCATGCTGGCCTTCGCCTCGGAACGGCGGCTGGCCAACACCAACGGGCCACAAGGCGGCGCGACCTTCGAGCGGCAGCTTTCCGACGGACGCTGGCTGCAGGTCAACGAACTGAGGACCCGGGACGGCGGCACGGTCTCCGTCGGCTCCGACATCACCCAGATCAAGCTGCACCAGGAAAAGCTGGTCGACAGCGAGCGCCGGCTGATGGCGACCATCCACGACCTCAGCCTTGCCCGCCGTGCCGAGGAGGAACGCGCCAAGGAACTGGTCGAACTCAACCGCGAATACATGAAGGAAACCGAGCGCGCCGAGGCCGCCAACCGGGCCAAGTCCGAGTTCCTGGCCAACATGTCGCATGAACTGCGCACGCCGCTCAACGCCATCATCGGGTTCTCCGAACTGATGGAACAGGGCCTGTTCGGGCCGTTGGGTTCGCCGCGTTACGAGGAATATGCCAACGACATCAACGGCAGCGGCAAATATCTGCTGGGCGTCATCAACGACATACTCGACATGTCGAAGATCGAGGCCGGCCAATTCTCGATGGACCGCGAGGAAATCGATCTCTGCCCGCTGATCCGCGAGACGGTGCGGGTGATCTCGCTGCAGGCGGCGGAGAAATCGATCACGGTCGAAACCCGCATCGCCGATACGATGACGCTGTTCGCCGACCGCCGGGCGATCAAGCAGATCGCCATCAATCTGCTGTCGAATGCGGTGAAGTTCACCGGCCAGGGCGGCCATATCTCGGTGCGCGCCCGCAACACGTCAGGCGCGCTGGTGCTGACCATCGAGGACAATGGCTGCGGCATTCCGAAGGAGGCACTGAGCAAGCTTGGCCGCCCCTTCGAACAGGTGCAGAACCAGTTTTCGAAGAACCACGCCGGTTCCGGCCTCGGCCTTGCCATCTCGCGCTCGCTGGCCGAGTTGCAAGGAGGAGCGCTGAAAATCCGCTCGACCGAAGGCGTCGGCACGATCGTGTCGGTGCGCATCCCGGTGAAGAAGGCGCAACCGGCGGTGAAGGCGGCGGCCTGACGGCCCGCCAATGCGAAGCGGTGCTCTCCGCTGCGTTCAAGGACTGAGTAGGCGCGGTCATGCAAGGACTCCGGCGGCTTCGCCGCCGGAGCCACAATCACCACTCACTCCATGCTGTCGTCACCACCGTCCCAGTGACGGTGGTGGCCCATGCGGCCGTTCTTTGGTAGTTCGTTGCGCTCGATCTTGCCGTCATTGTTGCGGTCGAGCATCGCGAACACCTTTTTCTCGCGCCCGGTGATGTCGTCCGTGGTCAGCGTGCCGTCGCCCTTGCTGTCGTAGCGGGCAACGATGCGCTTGGCCATTTCCTCGAACCGCGCCTTCTCCAGCGCGTCAGCGAGCTGGGCGACTGTCAGCTTGCCGCCATTATCGGCGACCAGCTTCTTCAGCCGCGCGTTCATGGCGTCGGAAAACTGGTCGAAGCTGATGGTGCCGTTGGAATCCTTCATCGCCTTGTCGAGGCGCATCATGGTGCCCTCGCGCATTCTGGCGCTGGCATTGTTCTCGGCATAGGCGGTGGTGCCGACGGCGCCGGCAAGCGCGACGAAGGCAAGGGCAAGTCCGGTTGTCTTTCTCATGGGTATCTCCTGTTGCATCGTCACCCCCGATGCGATCCGAAACAGCCGCCAGAGCTTCACGCCCTCACAACCGTTTCGTACGAAGCAAAAGGTCGAAATCCTTTCTGACCTTTTGCGACGTTTCCTTGAGATGTGCTTCCAGCACACCGAAATCCGGCAGGTCAGTCACCGCCAGAAGCAGATCCGACAATCCCGGCGGAACGTCATCGCGTTCGAATGCGCCGGTGAGGCAAAGCCGCGTCATCTGGGTCAGCGCCAGATAGAGCTGGTAGGCTCCGCAAAGCTGCTGCCTGACGTCGGCCTCGGCGAAATCCGGCGACAGATGCGCCAGGATTTCGCCGGTCGCGGTCACCCTGCGGCCGGCTTCGACCTGCCCGGTTATAACCGCCACCTGCGCGATGAATTCGAGGTCGATGAGGCCGCCGGAGATGAGCTTGATGTCCCAGAGATCGCGCGGCGATTTTTCCTTCTCGATCAGCGCGCGCATCTCGGATGCCTCCGCCCTCACCTTGGCGGCGTCGCGCGGCAAGGCCAGAAGTGCCGCCACCTCGGCCTCGACCTCGGCGCAAAGGGCCGCGTCGCCGCCGATGGCGCGCCCCCGGGCCAGCGCCATGTGCTCCCAGGTCCAGGCCTCCTGGCGCTGGTATTTCTTGAAGGCATCGATGTGGGTGGCCACCGGCCCCTTGTTGCCGGATGGCCGCAAGCGCAAATCGAGCTCGTAGAGAACGCCTTCGGCGGTCGGCGCCGAGACAGCCGCGATCAGCCGCTGCGTCATCCTGGTATAGTAGTGCGATGGTGCGAGCGGCTTGTCGCCGTCGGACTCGTCGGCATTCGCGTCGTGGTCGTAGAGCAGAATGAGGTCGACATCGGAGCCGGCGGTGAGCTCGCGGCTGCCGAGTTTGCCCATGCCGAGCAGCGACACGGTGCCGCCGGCGATGCGGCCATGACGCAGCGCGAATTCGGTGGTCACCGCCTGCAATGCGGCGTCGATGGTGAGGTCGGCGAGATCGGAAAAGGCGCGGCCGGCGCGCGCCGGGTCGATCGAGCCGGCGAGCAGCCTGACACCGATCAGGAATTTCTGCTCGGAGGCAAAGATGCGCAAACGGTCGAGCACGTCCTCATAAGCCCGGTCGCCTTCGATGAAAGCGGCCAACCGCGCTGAGAGATAGGCGCGGTTGGGCAGTTCGGTGAGTAGCGCCGGGTCGAGCAGACCATCGAAGACATGCGGGCGCCTTGTGATGATTGCCGCCAGCCGAGGCGCGGCGCCCATGATCGTCGCCATAAGCTTCAGCAGAGCGGGATTCGACTGCAGCAGCGAAAACAGCTGGATGCCGGCGGGCAGGCCGGCGAGGAATTCGTCCAAGCGAACCAGCGCCTCGTCGGCCCGGCGCGTCTGGCCGAAGGCTTTGAGCAGCGCCGGCGTCAGTTCGGTCAGCCGCTCGCGCGCTTCCGCCGACTGGGTGACGCGGTAGCGGCCGAAATGCCAGCCTCGAATCACGCGGCAGATGTCGCTTGGCCGCTGGAAGCCAAGGCCGTGCAAGGTCTGCAGCGTGTCGGGATCGTCGACATCGCCGGTGAAGACCAGATTGCCGACGCCGGCCGACAATTCAGGCGCGGTCTCGAACAACGCGGCGTAGTGGCGCTCGACCTCATGCAAAGCCGCGCGAAAGGTTTCGGCAAATCTGGCGGCATCGGCAAAGCCCAGCATATGGGCGATGCGTTCCAGCCCCTCATCATCGTCGGGCAGAATATGCGTCTGCTCGTCGGCGACCATCTGGATGGTGTGTTCGACGCGGCGCAGAAACCAATATTGCTGCGTGAGCGCGTCGCGTGCATCGGCGGTGATCCAGTTGCGCGCGGCCAGCGCACCCAGCATCGGCACCGTCTCGCGGCCGCGCAGCTCCGGAAAACGGCCGCCGGCGATCAGCTGCTGGGTCTGGACGAAGAACTCGATTTCGCGAATGCCGCCGCGGCCGAGCTTCACGTTGTGTCCTTTGACCGCGATCTCGCCATGACCCTTGTGGGCATGGATCTGGCGCTTGATCGAATGAACGTCGGCGATCGCCGCATAGTCCATGTATTTGCGCCAGACATAAGGCTGCAATTCCCGCAGGAACGCATCCCCGGCATCGAGATCGCCGGCCACGGGACGCGCCTTGATCATGGCGGCGCGCTCCCAGTTCTGGCCGCGCGCCTCATAGTAGCGAAGTGCTGCCTCGACCGGGATCGCCAGCGGCGTCGAGCCTGGATCGGGGCGAAGCCTCAAATCGGTGCGGAAGACATAGCCGTGCCCGGTGCGGTCCTGCAGGATGCGGACCAGCCTGCGGGTCAGGCGCGCAAACAGCTCTGTGGCGTCGAGCGGATCGACGATTGCCGGCGCATCCGGATCGAAGAAGACGACGAGGTCGATGTCGGAGGAGAAATTCAGTTCATGCGCGCCAAGCTTGCCCATGCCGAGCACGATCCAGCCGGATTGCTGTGACGGATTTTCGGGATCGGCCAATTTGAGCTTGCCTTGGCTGTGCGCCTCGCGCAGCAGGAAGTCGACCGCCGCGCAGGTGCAGGCATCGGCGAGATTGCTGAGGCGCCTTACCGTCAGCGCGGCATCGGCCTCGCCGGAGAGGTCTGCAAGTGCGATCAGGAAGTGAGCTTCACCCTTCCACTGCCTGAGTTCCATCATCAGGCTGGATTCGGAAACGGTCTCGGAAAAGGCGACCTTGCCGATCGCTTCGGCGATGGCGAGCAGCCGAGCCTCGACACTGCCATCGAACAGCGCGTCGAGGATTTGCGGCCGGCGGCGCGCGACATCGCGGAGGAAGGGCGAGAGGTCGAAGACGGCAGCGAGAAACTCCTGTGCGGCGCCCTTGCCCCCTAGGAATTTCGCCAGCCGCGGCAGGTTCTCGTCCTTGGCATCGCCAGCGATCTCCGACAGTTCACGCCGGGCGCGGGCCTCATCCAGCGGCGCGAGCTGCGCCGCCAGTTGCACGCGCCATTCGGTCTCGATCCGTTTCGCAGCCATCCTCACCGCCATCAATGGTCCTCCCGCGCCGGGAAGCTCATGATAACGGACAATCCGGGATTGGCAGGCAGAAGTTCAAGCCGGCCATTGTGAAAAGTCATGATCGCCTTGGCGAGGCTGAGGCCAAGACCGGATCCCGGCTGCGAGCGGCTCTTTTCCAGCCGCACGAAGCGCTCGGTCGCCCTGGCGCGGTCGGCATCGTCGGGGATGCCATGGCCATTGTCGGAAACGGAAAGGCGGATTTCGTGACCGACGCGCTGCAGGGCTACGCGCACGGCAGGCTTTTCCGTCGCATCGGTCGAGTATTTGATGGCGTTGTCGACGATGTTCGACAGTGCCTGGCCGATCAGCTCGCGGTTGCCATCGACGGAAAAACTCCCGTCCGCTGCAGTTTCAAGCACCACGCCAGCCTCCTCCGCCACCGGCTCATAAAGCTCGACAACGTCATGCACCGCGGCGGCGAGATCGACCTTGCTGGTGCTCTCCGAGGAATAGCCGGCCTCCAGCCTGGAGATCATCAGGATGGCGTTGAAGGTTTTTATCAGCTGGTCGGATTCGGCGATGGTGCCTTCCAGCGCCTGCCGGTAGTCGGTGGTCTTGTGCTTGCCCGAAAGTGTCGCCTCAGCGCGGTTGCGCAGTCTGGTCAGCGGCGTCTTCAAATCATGGGCGATGTTGTCGGAGACCTGCTTCAGCCCTTCGTTGAGCGTCGCTATCCTGGCCAGCATGGTGTTGAGGTTTTCCGACAGGCGGTCGAACTCATCGCCGGCGCCGGTCACCGGCAGCCGTCCCGTGAGATCGCCGCCCATGATGCGGCGGCTTGCCTCCGAGACGCTGTCGATGCGCTTCAGCGCGGCGCGGCCGACAAGGAACCAGATCAGCAGCCCGCCCAGGCCCATCATGCCCAGCGCCAGCATCAGGGCGCGGCGGACGACGGCGCGGAAGCGCTCGGGCTCGCCGAGATCGCGGCCGACCAGCATGATCATCTGGTTGGGCAGCCGCAGCACCAGCGCGATGGCGTTGTGGCCCTTCTCGCCCTCGGGCTGAATTTCGGTCTCGCCGGGCTGCGCGCCATTCGGGTCAGAAGCCTGGTTGCGCTGCCGTTCGAGCTCACCTTCGCCGAAACGGCGATAGGAGAAGGGTTCGGTCGTCCAGCCATCGGTCTCGAGCACCCCCGGTGCCAGGCTCTGCACGTTGCCGGTGAGGATCTGGCCGTTGACATCGGCAATGAGATAGAGGTTGGCGCCGGGCTGGCGCGAGCGCTGCTCGACGACGCGCACCAGCCGCGGCAGGCCGCCGCTCTGATAGGCACGGGCGAGGCCGAGCACCTCGTCATTGATGGTCTGCTGGGTCTGGCCGGTCAGCATGCGGGCCGACAACGACGTCATGTAGAAGACCAGCAACACGGCACATAGCGCGAAAAGCAGGAAATAAAGCGCTGAAAGCCGCGCCCCCGTCGTCCTCATGATGGCCGGCAGGGAAAGGGCCATCGAGTTCTAGCTCATGATGAGATTTGGCTGAAATCTCATCATGACCTACCCCTTTGTTGGAGCATGATCTTCTCCAAAAACCGGTACCTACTTTTTGGGATCATGCTCTAGCCGCTCTTCAGCATATAGCCGGCGCCGCGAACCGTATGCAGGATCGGCTTGTCGAAACCCTTCTCGATCTTGCCACGCAGGCGCGAGACGTGAACGTCGATCACGTTGGTCTGCGGATCGAAATGATAGTCCCAGACATTTTCGAGCAGCATGGTGCGCGTCACCACCTGGCCGGCATGGCGCATCAGATATTCGAGCAGGCGGAATTCGCGCGGCTGCAGCGTGATCTCGCGCGCCGCGCGCTTGACCGAATGGGACAGCCGGTCAAGCTCGAGATCGCCGACCCGGTAGATGGTTTCGGCCTCCCTGGCGCTGGCGCGGCGGTTCAGCACCTCGACGCGGGCGAGCAATTCGGAAAAGGCATAGGGCTTGGTCAGATAGTCGTCCCCGCCGGCGCGCAGACCGGTGACGCGGTCATCGACTTCGCCCAGCGCCGACAGGATCAGCACCGGCGTGGTGTTGCCGCGCGAGCGCAGGCCGGCAATGACGGAGAGCCCGTCGCGGCGTGGCATCATGCGGTCGACGACCATCACGTCATAGTCGCCGGCATCGGCCAGCGCAAAGCCGGTTTCGCCGTCGCCGGCGACATGGGCGGTGTGCCCAGCCTCGGCAAAGGCCTTCTGCATATAGTCGGCCGCCTCGCGATCGTCTTCTATGACGAGAATCTTCATAGAGCCGTTATACGCGATTTCGCCGGAAGATTGAGGGGCCGCCATGAGCGCAAAAGCTTTCGTTCAAGCATGTCGTTTTGCCAAAACCGCCGTGCACTTTTGGGCGACATGCTTCGATGTTAGAGCGGCAGCGGGCGATGGGGGCCCGCTGCCGCCGGGGGCAGAACACGATGACTGACTAACGCGTTCGGCCCCTTGCTTCCCGTGCGGCGGCTCGGGGGTGTTGAAACCGCCGCACTGGAAACTGTGTGATGTCAGCCTTTGGCGACTGGCAGCGCGACGAAGCGGTTTGAATCGTCGCGGGTGATCTGCATCAGCACCGCCTTGCGGCCGGACTTGACCGCATCGGCCATCGCCTTGGCGACGTCTTCGGTGCCGTTCACCTCCGTCGAATTGACCGAGGTGATGACATCGCCGGGCTGGATGCCGCGGTCGGCGGCATCGCTGTCTGGATCGACATCGGTCACCACCAGGCCCTTGCCGTTTTCCGACTTGGTGACGGTGAGGCCGAGATCGGCCAGCGCGGCGGGCTTTGCCGGTGCCGCGGGCTGCTGCGGGTCGGCCGAGGCCTGCTTGTCGGTGGATGGCAACGTGCCGAGATCGACCTTGATGGTCTGGCTCTTGCCGTCGCGCCACACCGTGACGTCGACCGACTTGCCGGGTGGGTAGGCGCCGATCAGACGAGCCAGTTCCTTCGGCGATGCGACGTCCTTGCCTTCGACCTGGGTGATCACGTCACCGGCGGTGATGCCGGCCTTCTTGCCGGGGCCACCGTCCTGGGCGCCCGAAACCAGAGCCCCGTTCTGCGACTTCAGGCCCAGCGATTCGGCGATGTCCGATGTAACCGGCTGGATTTCGACGCCGAGCCAGCCACGCTGCACCGAGCCGCTCTTCATCAGATCCTGCACCACCTGCTTGGCGGTCGAGGCCGGAATGTCGAAGGCGATGCCGACGCTTCCGCCCGACGGCGAGAAGATCGCGGTGTTGATGCCGACGACCTGGCCGTTGAGGTTGAAGGTCGGGCCGCCCGAATTGCCGCGGTTGACCGAGGCGTCGATCTGGATGAAGTCGTCGTAGGGACCGGCGCCGATATCACGGCCACGGGCCGAGACGATGCCGGCGGTGACGGTGCCGCCGAGGCCGAACGGATTGCCGACGGCCACCACCCAGTCGCCGACGCGAACCTTGGAATCGTCGGCGAAATCGACATAGGTGAACTTGCCGACGCCATCGACCTTGAGCACCGCCAGATCGGTGCGCGGATCGGTGCCGATCAGCTTGGCGTCAAGCTCCTTGCCGTCATTCATCACCACTGTGAAGGCGGAGCCTTCCTCGACGACATGGTTGTTGGTGACGAGATAGCCGTCATCGGAGATGAAGAAGCCAGAACCCTGCGCCACCGGACGCGGCTGGTCGTTGTTATGGTCGCGGTGGCTGAAGCGACGATTGCCGCCGTCATGGCCGTTCTGATCACCAAAGCCGCGGAATTGCTTGAAGAACTGGCGCAGCTGCGGATTGTCGGGCAGGTTGTTCATGCCGTCCGGATCGTCGGACTGGTCGGAGCCGTCATCGGCGGCAGGCTCGATCTTGGCCTTGACCTTGACGCTGACCACGGCCGGCGAAACGCGCTCGACGACATCGGCAAAGCCCGGCACCTGGGGCGCTTCGACCCGCACGGCGTCGGCCAGAACGGGAGCTGTACCAGTGGCAACGGCGCCGAAACCGATGCCGCCGGCAATGGCCAGCGAAGCGGCGGCGGCCAACAGGCGTTTGCGGGTGCGGGAATATGGGTTGGGGGCGATAGTCATGGGTCTCGTATCCTCTTTTCACTGGATGCGGCTCAGGCAGAGCATCCTCGGACAAGAGAAATAGAGAGGCGCACATTACGGCGCCATTTCCGGTGCATGAAAGTTTTGTAATGTTGGGCGGTCGCACAAATCGCTTGGTTGCGCTCGCCTGCTGCCCTATGGTGTACACAACTCAGCACAAGGCTTTCACAATGACAGCAAGCACCACCATGACCATTCGAGTCTCGTCCGAGACCAAGCTGAAGCTGGAGCAGATCGCTACCGAGACCAGGCGTAGTAAATCGTTCCTCGCCGCCGAGGCGGTCTCAGCCTATGTCGATCGCGAGCTGGATATCATCGAAGGCATAAAACGTGGCATGGCCGACGCAGAGGCTGGCCGTGTCGTGCCCCACGACGACGCCATGGCGGAGCTCGACGCGGTGATCGAAGCAGCGAAAGCCAGGCGCGCAGGCAAGGCGTGAAGCGGTTCGTCACCTGGTCGCGAGAAGCGCTGGACGATCTCACGCAGCAAGTTGCCTTTATCGCTCAGGACAATCCTGCCGCCGCCCGACGCCTCGCGGACCGTATCCGTGAAATGGGCCGGGGCCTTGGTGATATGGCGACGGGCCGACCTGGCCGGGTAACAGGCACTTATGAGAAGCCCATCGGCCGCCTGCCCTACATCATTGCCTATGAATTGCGCCTGATCGCCGGCCGTCAGAGCATTGTTATCCTGCGCGCCATCCACACGTCGCGGGACTGGCCTTTGGAGGAATGGCCGAGCTAGTCGCTCAGCATCTTGTCCAGCGCCGCCTGTTCCTCGGCGCTCAGCGCCTTGGTTGCCAACGAGCGGCGGGAGCGTGTGGTCAGCACAATGTAAATGCCGCCGACTAGAAGCAGAAGCACCGGCGTGCCCCAAAGCAAGGCGTTGCGCGGGCTGAAGCGCGGCTTCAACAGCACGAACTCGCCGTAGCGCGACACGATATAGTCCATCACCTGCTGGTCGGTATCGCCGGCAACCAGGCGCTGGCGCACCAGGATGCGCAGGTCGCGGGCGAGGTCTGCATCGGATTCGTCTATGGACTGGTTCTGGCAGACCATGCAGCGCAGGCCTTCCGACAGTAGCCGCGCCCTCGCCTCGAGCGCCGGATCGGTGAGAACCTCGTCCGGTTTCACCGCTTGCGCCGCGCCGGCAAACAGCAGCGCCAGAAGCAGGGTGAGCGAGGCCAACGAGAACCTGGTGCTCACGGCGCGCCTGCCGACGGCATGGAGGCTGCCTGCTTGCGGCGGCGCGAGGGTGCGCCAACCCGCAGGCGACGGTCGAGCAGCGACATTGCGGCTCCCGCCATCATCACCAGAGCTCCGCCCCAGATCAGCGTCACCAGCGGCTTCCACCACAGGCGCACCACGACGGATCCATCGGTGCCTTCATCGCCCAGCGACAGATAGAGCTGGCTGAAGCCGATCGTCTCGATGCCGGATTCGGTCGTCGTCGTCTGCCGCACCGGAAAGAAGCGCTTGGCCGAGGTGATTTCGGCTGAAACGCCGCCATCGGCGCCGATCAGGGAAAAGCGGCCGCGCTGCTCGCTGTAGTTCGGACCCTGCGCCGGGAAGAGGCCGTCGAAACGCAGCGTGTGGCCGGAGAGTTCGACGCTCTCGCCGGCATGCATCGACAGTATCCTTTCGGTGCCGAAGCACAGCGTGCCGACAATGCCGAGCGTCGTCAGCCCGAGGCCGAGATGGGCAAGTGCAGTGCCGAACACCGAACGCGGCAGGCCGGCGAAACGGCGCAGCATGATGGCGTGCGACACATTGCCAAAGCCGGACTTGACGGCGAGGTCGGTGAGCGCGCCGCAGACCAGCCAGCAGGCGAGGCCGACACCAAGGGCGGCGAACACCGACGCGCCGTCGATGAACAGCCCGGTGACCAGCATCGCCAGGAGAGCGGCGCCGAAAGCCGCCATCAGGCGCTGGGCGACGGCATAGAGGTCACCGCGCTTCCAGGCGAGCAATGGTCCGAAAGGAACCACGACCAGCAGCGGCACCATCAGCGGGCCGAATGTCAGGTTGAAGAAGGGGGCGCCGACTGAGATCTTGCCGGCCGAAAGCGCTTCGACCGCCAGCGGATAGAGCGTGCCGACCAGCACGGTCGCCGTGGCCGTGGTCAGGAACAGATTGTTGAGGACGAGTGCGCCTTCGCGCGAGATCGGGTGGAACAGGCCGCCGGCCGTCAGCCGCGAGGCGCGCAGCGCAAACAGGGCCAGCGAGCCGCCGATGAACAGCGTCAAAATGCACAGGATGAAGATGCCGCGGGTCGGATCGGTGGCGAAAGCATGCACCGAGGTCAGCACGCCGGAGCGCACCAGGAAGGTGCCGAGCAGCGACAGCGAGAAGGTGAGGATGGCAAGCAGCAGCGTCCAGATCTTGAGCGCCGAACGCTTCTCCATGACGATCGCCGAATGCAGAAGAGCCGTGCCGGCCAGCCACGGCATAAAGGAGGCGTTTTCGACCGGATCCCAGAACCAGAAGCCGCCCCAGCCGAGCTCGTAGTAGGCCCAGTAGGAGCCCATCGCGATGCCGCCGGTGAGGAACATCCAGGCGACCAGCGTCCACGGCCGCACCCAGCGCGCCCAGGAGGCATCGATGCGGCCTTCGATGAGGGCGGCGACCGAGAAGGAAAAGCAGATAGAGAACCCGACATAGCCGAGATAGAGCAGCGGCGGATGGATGGCGAGGCCAAGATCCTGCAGGACCGGGTTGAGATCGCGGCCCTCGATCGGCGCCGGATTGAGCCGGGTGAACGGATTGGATGTCGCCAGGATGAACAGGAAGAAGGTGGCGCCGATAGCCCCCTGCACGGCCAGCACATTGGCGCGCAGCGTCGCCGGAAGGTTGGAGCCGAAGACAGCGACCAGCGCACCGAAGAAGGTCAGGATCAGCACCCAGAGCAGCATCGAGCCTTCGTGATTGCCCCAGGTTCCGGTGATCTTGTAGATCAGCGGCTGCAGCGAATGCGAGTTTTCCCACACGCTCGCTACCGAGAAATCGGAACTTGCATAGGCGCCGGCGAGTGCTGCGAACGATAGCGCCGTGAGCGCGAAGCCTGTGACCGTGACGGGACCGCCGACAGCCATCAGCCTCTGGTTGCCGGTACGGGCGCCGATCAGCGGCACCAGCGTCTGCACCAGCGACAGCACAAAGGCGAGGACGAGCGCGAAGTGTCCGGTCTCAACCATTACTGGCTCTTGCTCTCTTGCCACACGCCCTTGGCCTTCAGCCCGTCAGCGACTTCCTTGGGCATGTAGCGCTCGTCATGCTTGGCCAGCACGCTGTCGGCGACGAAAACGCCGTCGGCGCCAAAGCTGCCTTCGGTGATGACGCCCTGCTCCTCGCGGAACAGATCGGGCAGGATGCCGGTATAGCTGACCTTGACCGATTTGTGCGTGTCGGTGACCGAGAACGCAACCGTCGCGCCCTGCCCGCGCACGACCGTGCCCTTTTCGACGAGGCCGCCGAGCCTGATGCGCTGTCCCGGCTGCAAGCTGGCGGTGGTCAGATCGGCGGGCATATAGAAATAGGAGGCCTTCTGGCCCAACGCATAGAAGGTCAGCCCGGTGGCGGCGCCGAGGAAGGCAAGACCTCCGACAATCACCGACAATCGCTTCTGCTTGCGCGTCATGTCCTACTCCGTCGCCGTCAGGCCGAGCGAGGCGGCAAAGGCGGTGAATTTCTTCGCTTCCTCACTGTCGGCGCCAAACACGGCAATACCGCGATGCAGCGCGTCCCGCGCCTGGTCGGCCTTGCCCAGCACAACATAGGAACGAATGAGCCGCATCCATCCTTCCGTGTCGCGCGGATTTTGCCGCAATTTTTCGTCGAGGCCGGCGACCATGGTTTCGATCATGGCCTGCCTGTCCCGCGGCGCCATCGACGAGGCGGCATCGACGGCTGCGGCGTCGGGGCCTTTGGCGGGCTCTCCTGACGCGACGCTGCGGTTGGCGGCCTCGGCCAGTGCCTGTTGGACAGCTCCGCGCCATGGCGAATCCTGCGGCAGGGAATCGAGCATTTTCTGCCAAGCCGTGGTTGCCTCGGGTATGCGGCCTTCCTGGGCCAGCGCCATCGCCAAATAGAACGAGGCTTTCGCGTTTGCCGGGTCGAGTTTTAGCGCCTGTTCGAAAGCGGATTGCGCATCGGCCGAAACGATGCCGCCGGCCGCATTGGCAATCGCTTCGCCGAGACCGGCCTCGCGGGCAGCCGTGTCGCCATCGAGGCGGATGGCATTGCGATAGGCGGTCACGGCATCGGGAAAGCGCTGCAGGCGCAGATAGATCGGGGCGAGCACGTCCCAGCCGCGTCCATCGCCAGGGTTGGCGGCAAGATGGGCCTCGGCGCGCGCCACCAACTCATCGACCGAACTATCGGCCGGATTCTTGGCCAGCCGTTCGGCAAGCGGCTGCGACGGCAGATCGGGCGAGCCGAGCTGGCTGTACATGCCCCAGCTGAGCAGCGGGACCATCAGCACCGCTGATGTCGCCACCAGCCTGGCCGCCTTTGACGGCTGCTGAAGCGTCGCGGCATCGGCCTGGCCGGCATTTCCCAGCCGAAGGATGCGGCGGGCGATTTCGGCGCGCGCCTCCTCGGCTTCCGCCGGCTGGATCAGGCCGCGCGCGGCGTCACGCTCGAGCTCGGCCAATTGATCGCGATAGACTTCGAGGTCATGGTCGCTGCTGGTCGGAGCGTCCGTGCCGCCACTGGTCAGCGGCAGCAGCACCGTCAGGCTTGCGCCCAGCGTGAGGATTGCGGCTATGACCCAGAACAGCATGGTTCTTCCAATAGAGCGAGAGCCCTGCTCTCACAACATGAGGGTGCTGCGACGCTTTGACGGGATTCCGACCCCGGCTCAATGTTCAGGTCAGCGGCGTCCAGCTGCCGTCGGCGTTGCGGCATGCGGTGCCCCGCGCGGTCTGGCCGGCCGTGCCGGTAAACACCGTATGGGTGTACTGGCGGCAATCCTGCGAGCCGACGCGGTAGGGCTGGGCCGCGACGACTTCGCCGGAATGAGCCGAACTGTCGCCCTTCCAGGTCACCTTCTGGCCGCTCGCCGTATATTCGAGCGCCTTGTATTCCGCCTCGAGCGCCTTGCGCTTCTCGGTGCTGTTCAGGCCGCTGCCGATCGATCCGCCGACGAGCCCGCCGGCCATGGCCGAGATGATCGTCGTCGCGACTTTGGCCCCTGAAGGAGGCGACGCGGGCGGGTTGGTGATGGAGATATCCGGGCCACTGCCCTTGCCCAGCGTTCCGCAGCCGGAAAGAGCGAGCAGTGCGGAAACGAGCGCAACGCGAATCTTCATGCCAACAACCGGTTTTCTTGAACGGGATGCGCTGGGGGCCGCGTCATCGGGGGCGTCAGGACGTCATACTATTGATATTTGTCGGAAATTTGGCCGTTCTTAACGGCTTTTGCGCAATCGAGGGGCCGCCATAACACAGGCATTCGGCCGTGTCGATTGGCCCTGGGCAGTACATCATTGCAAGCTCCGCAAGCGCACAACCGCCTTCAGCCCGCCCATCGTGGAGCGTTCCAGCGCCAGCGCCCCGCCATACTCGTTGACGAGGTCGGCAACGATGGCAAGTCCGAGCCCGGTTCCCGGCTTTGTCTCGTCGAGGCGCCGGCCGCGTTTCAAGACATCGCGGGCCTTGTCCTCGGGGATGCCGGGACCGTCATCCTCGATCGATAGCTCGAACAGGCCGGCTGCGGCCGGCGTGACGGATACGGCAACAGTGCTCCTTGCCCATTTCATCGCATTGTCGAGGAGGTTGCCGACCAGTTCCTCCAAATCCTCGCGCTCGCCAGCAAAGACGATGTCGGCCGCCGGCAGCGTAAGCGACAGGCTGACATCAGGCTTGAGTTTTTGCAGCACGCGCACCATGCGCTGCACCAGCGGCGTCACCGGCGTGCGGTAGACGACGCTGTCGCGCTGCGCCGCGACCCGTGCCCGCTGCAGGTAGTGGTCGACCTGTTTCTGCATCGACGCCGCCTGGTCGGCGATGAGCTGGCCCTTGGCGCCGCCGAGCGCCCGGCCCTCGTTGATCAAAACTGCGAGCGGCGTCTTCAGCGAATGGGCGAGGTTGCCGACCTGCGTGCGTGAACGCTCGACGATGCGCTTGTTGTTTTCGATCAGCGCATTGGTCTCGTTGGCGAGCGGCTCGATCTCGGCGGGAAACTGGCCGTCGAGCCGTTGCGCCGTGCCTTCGCGCACCTGGGCAAGCGCGTTGCGAACCCGGCGCAAGGGCTGCAGGCCGAGCAGGATGGCGATCGCATTGATGGCGATCATGCCGACGCCGAACAGGCTGAGATAGGTCAACAGGCGGCCCTGGAAGGTGGCGATCTCGTGCTCGAGCTCGGTCTTGTTGCCCATTACGCGGAAGCGCGCGGCGCGGTTCTTGGCATCGAGGACGAATTCGCTTTCGAACACTTGCAGTTCCTCGTCACCGATGCCGTCGGTGGAATAGCTGCGCTGGAAACTGGAATTGAAAGGCACCTCGGCAACGGTCGGCGACGGGATCGTCGTGGTCATCGAGGACGAATGAAGGTTGCCGTGCACGCCTTCGGAAGCCGGCTCCACCGACCAGTACCAGCCCGAATTCGGCTCCGAGAAGCGCAGGTCGCCAAGGTCGGGAGCACCGGTGAGCTGGCCGGATTCGGAAACGCCGACCGAGCCGATCAGATTGAACAGATGCGCCGACAGCAGGCTGTCGAAGCCGCGCTCGCTGGCCTGGCGGTAGAGCGTGGTGATCAGAGTGAAGATGACGATCAGGGTGAGGATCGCCCAGATCGTGGAAAATCCGATGACGCGGAAGGCCAGCGAGCGCGGCCAGAGCCGCGCCGAAAAAGGCTTCCTTGCTGGTATGGGGAGCGGTTCCGCCTTACGCCTCCGGCTCACGCATGCGATAGCCCATGCCGCGCACGGTTTCGATCATGTCGATGCCCATCTTCTTGCGCAGCCGGCCGACAAAGACCTCGATGGTGTTGGAATCGCGGTCGAAATCCTGGTCGTAGAGATGCTCGACCAGCTCGGTGCGCGACACCACCTCGCCCATATGGTGCATCAGATACGCCAGCAGGCGGAACTCATGCGAGGTCAGCTTCAGCGGCACGCCGTTGACATCGGCCTTGGAGGCCTTGGTGTCGAGGCGCAGCGGCCCGCAAGTGAGCTCGGACGAGGCATGGCCGGCGGCGCGGCGGATCAGCGCCCTCACCCTGGCCAGCACCTCCTCGATGTGGAACGGCTTGGTGACATAGTCGTCGGCGCCGGCATCGATGCCCGACACCTTGTCGCTCCAGCGGTCGCGCGCTGTCAGGATCAGCACCGGCATCTTGCGGCCGTTGCGGCGCCAGCGCTCGACGACGCTGATGCCGTCCATCTGCGGCAGGCCTATGTCGAGCACGACGGCATCGTAGGGCTCGGTGTCGCCGAGGAAATGCCCCTCCTCGCCGTCATAGGAGCGGTCGACGACATAGCCGGCATCGACCAGCGCGTCGGCCAGCTGCCGGTTGAGATCCTTGTCATCTTCGACGACGAGTACGCGCATGATCGGTCAGGCCTGTTGATGTGTCAGATATAGGCCGATTCCGGTGGTCTGGGAAACGAGCCCTGCAAGGGGGAAGATTGGATCAGTTCGCCGGGACGACGATCTCGGAGCGGCGCGGACGCTGGCCGTCCTTGCCCGGCACAAGCACGACGATGACGCAGACCTCCTGGCCGCCACGCGTCGTCTGCGAAGCCTTGGCCAGCGTGCCGCCATTCTGCTCGGCAACCTGCTGGCCGATCGCGTAGCAATCCGCCGCGGCTGCCGGCGTCGCTTGCGACGCCAACAGGCCGGCCGCTGTGAGCGCCAGTATCGCGGTTCTGACATGAGAGCGAAGCGTTTTCATGGTCGGCGTTGTAACGCAACTGTGCTGAACGTGAAATGAACGGTGAACGGGTGAAAATCCATCCCCGCAATACCCCCTGCGCGCGCAACGAATGAATGCGATCCTACCGCCCAGTCCCTCAGACCGGGCAATGGATTCATAACCGGAAAACCGGCTGCGCGGCTATGGTGTTTGCGCGCAGGTTCTCAATTCGCAGCCAGATTGGGAACAGGTCAAGGCGAGACCATTCTGGGGCCGCCCTAAATAGCGCGGGAAAACGTCAAATCATCGGAGTGCGCCATGACGGATAAACACCTTGCCGACCTTTACCGGGGCTATATCGCTTGCCTGAATGCCCAGGACTGGGCGAAACTTGGAGACTTTGTCGGCGACGAGGTGCAGCACAATGGCGAAATGCTGGGCCTGTCGGGTTATCGCCGTATGCTCGAAGGCGATTTCGAGGCGATTCCCGACCTCCGCTTCAACATCGAACTGCTGGTCTGCCAGCCGCCGCGCGTGGCGGCGCGCCTGCATTTCGACTGTCATCCCAAGGGCGTGCTGTTCGGCCTGCCGGTGAACGGCAAGCGCGTGTCGTTCGCTGAGAATGTTTTCTACGAATTCGGAGAGGGTCGCATCCGCGAGGTGTGGTCAGTCATCGACAAGGCCGAGATCCAGGCGCAGATCTAGGTTGCTTCAATCACTTTGTTCGGTGAGAGCGCGTATCCGCAGCACCCCGTGGTAGAGCGCCAGGTCCTCGTCGTAGCGGGCCTCGGCGAACTCCAGCGACAGGTGGGTCTGGTCGCGCGAGCCGGTGGCGAAAGCGGCGCCGTCAAGGCGCGCCCGGATGCTGTCCATAATCAGACGCGTCTCGGCCTCGCCTTGCGCCTTCGACCAGACATGCAGCGTGATGAGCTGGTCGTCATCATTGTCGGCGCCGGTGTCCAGATCGAATGCGCTGGTCCTGCCATAGGTCACATAAGGGAAGGCGGCACTGTCGGCCGCCTGCTCGCGCAACCCGGCGCCGCCGAGCAGCGCCGTCAGCGAGGCATCGCTCTTCAATCTCATGAACAAGGCTTGCAGCAAATCGCCGGGCGCCGTCATCGTCGTCTCCGTTCGCCTGTCACGCTTTGAACAACCTCAGTTTCGCGCGCAACCTAACCGCGTTGCACGGATTTCGCCAGATGACGATCCGCCTGATGGAAGGCGGCGAATCGGGCGGCATGGCCCTTTCACGGACCGGGTTCTATTTGGCATGCGGGGAGTTTCAAGAAGGGTGTTATGAGGAGCCCTGTTTTCTCCGGCAATTCGAGGTCATTTCATGCGAACGCCACCGCTGCTGCCGGCTTTTGGAAAGCTTGGCGTCAAGCCCCCGGTCGCGATTGCGGCAGCACCCGCCCTGTCGAAGAGGACCGTGGCCCTGCGCATGCGCGAGATACTTTCAATGCACGGCGGCCTGGCCTTGAAGCTGTCGGTGGTGGCCTGGACAATCCTGATCCTGGCGGCGGCATTTTTCATGTCAAAGGCCTGATGCCGATATGGCAAACCGCTACGCGTTGCGCATGGACGAGCCCGAGAGCTGGACTATCTTCGACATCTTCACCGGCCAGCCTGTCGATCTTAAGCAACAGGTGATGGTGGCCATGAATTTGCGCGATGCGGAAGCGATGGCCGACCGCCTGAACAGCCGGGACGTCAAGCGGCGGGCAAAAGCCGACCGCACGTCCTGACGCACGCTGATCTCAGCCGCTCTGATGCAAGACGAACGCGCGCTAGCCGAAATCCGCGGCTGTGAGCACATAAATGCTCTTGCGGGTGCGGGCGTAGGCCTTGCTGGCAATGTCATGGATGGAGCTGGACGCGGTATCGAAGGCCGCCAGATAGGTGGCTTCCGCGGTCGCCGTCCCTGATGGCGCCTTAGAGAGGGCATCGGCGGCGACAGAGAAGGAAATCTGGAACATGCCGTCATGGCCGACAAAGCGGACGCGCTTGCCGGCCTCGTCATAGAAGCGGCTTGGATTGGGGAATGTCAGGCTCATGACGTGCCCCCCTTCGGCGCGGCGGCGGCTTTCTTGACTGTCGCCCGCTTCTTCTTCGGTGTCGGGTTCAAGGCTTCCGCGACGCGGTCGGCCTCTTCCTTAGCCAGGCGCAATTCCCTGAGCCTTGCTGTCTTGATCTCCCTGGCCCTCGCTTCGGACATGTAGTCGGAGGTTGCCTTGTTGCGCTCGGCCGTCTTCTTCTGCTTGTCCATGAAGCGGGCTTCAGCTTTTTCCATGATGCTCTGATTGCCTTCGGCCATCGCCTAAATCTCCTTCGTGCCTGAAATTGTGAAATCGAACTTACGATATAAATAGTCACTTTTGCCTCGAAATTCAATTTTTTGAAATATCTAGGCGCCTCGCGACGTTTCGAACCCTGCAGACATCATAATACTTTTTAATATTTAATTTTGGCCACGAATAATTTTTGGCACTCCTATCTATCGAGTGCCAACACGCCTATAAGAACGGCGCGGTCGCCTATGCCGGCCCCAGAAAGAAGTTCTCATGAAGTTTCGGCCACTCCACGACCGCGTCGTCATCCGGCGCGCCGAAGGCGATGTCAAATCCAAGGGCGGCATCATCATTCCCGACAATGCCAAGGAAAAGCCGCAGGAAGGCGAAGTCATCGCCGTTGGGCCGGGCGCACGCGACGAAAACGGCGCGCTTGTTCCGCTCGACGTCAAGGCCGGCGACTTCATCCTGTTCGGCAAATGGTCGGGCACCGAGGTCAAGATCAACGGCGAGGACCTGCTGATCATGAAGGAAGCCGACATTATGGGCGTCATCGACAAGAGCGAGACGGCCGCTATCGGCAAGAGCGGGACGGTCGTCACCGAGAAGAGCGTCAAAGCCAAGAAGGCTGCCTGACCGGCCTGGCTTTGCCAGGCTCCGGCGAGCCGCTTGCTTCACCACACCAACGGGATTGAAAAAAATGTCTGCCAAGGAAATCAAATTCGCCACCGACGCGCGCGACCGCATGCTGCGCGGCGTCGAGATCCTCACCAATGCGGTGAAGGTCACGCTCGGCCCCAAGGGCCGCAACGTCATCATCGACAAGGCTTATGGCGCGCCGCGCATCACCAAGGACGGTGTGACGGTGGCCAAGGAAATCGAGCTTGCTGACAAGTTCGAGAACATGGGCGCGCAGATGGTGCGTGAAGTGGCTTCGAAGACCAACGACCTCGCCGGTGACGGCACCACCACCGCCACGTTGCTGGCCGCATCGATCCTGCGCGAAGGCGCCAAGCTGGTTGCCGCCGGCATGAACCCGATGGACCTCAAGCGTGGCATCGACCAGGCTGTCGCCGCCGTGGTCAAGGACATCAAGGCGAAGGCCAAGAAGGTCAAGTCGTCGGCCGAGATCGCCCAGGTCGGCACCATCGCCGCCAATGGCGATGCCAGCGTCGGCGCCATGATCGCCAAGGCGATGGACAAGGTCGGCAATGACGGCGTCATCACCGTCGAGGAGGCCAAGACCGCCGACACCGAACTCGACGTCGTCGAAGGCATGCAGTTCGACCGCGGCTATCTCTCACCCTATTTCGTCACCAATGCCGACAAGATGCGCGTCGAACTGGAAGAGCCTTACGTGCTCATCCACGAAAAGAAGCTCGGCAATCTACAGGCGATGCTGCCGATCCTCGAAGCAGTGGTGCAGAGCGGCAGGCCGCTGCTGATCATCTCGGAAGACGTCGAAGGCGAAGCGCTGGCGACGCTGGTCGTCAACAAGCTGCGCGGCGGCCTCAAGGTCGCGGCCGTCAAGGCGCCGGGCTTCGGCGATCGCCGCAAGGCGATGCTGGAAGACATCGCCGTGCTGACATCGGGCCAGATGATTTCAGAGGATCTCGGCATCAAGCTCGAAAACGTCACCATCGAGATGCTTGGCCGCGCCAAGCGCGTACTGATCGAGAAGGACACCACCACGATCATCGACGGCGCAGGCACCAAGGCGACCATCCAGGCGCGCATCGCGCAGATCAAGGGCCAGATCGAGGAGACCACGTCCGACTATGACAAGGAGAAGCTGCAGGAGCGGCTGGCCAAGCTCGCCGGCGGCGTCGCCGTGATCCGCGTCGGCGGCGTCACCGAGTCTGAAGTGAAGGAAAAGAAGGACCGCATCGACGACGCGCTGAATGCGACGCGCGCGGCGGTGGAAGAAGGCATCGTGCCCGGCGGTGGCGTGGCGCTTCTGCGCGCAAGATCGGCTCTGGCCGGCCTGACCGGCGCCAATGACGATGTGACCGCCGGCATTTCGATCGTGCTCAGGGCGCTTGAAGCCCCGATCCGCCAGATCGCCGAGAATTCCGGCGTCGAAGGCTCGATCGTCGTCGGCAAGCTGTCCGACAGCAAGGACCAGAATCAGGGCTTTGATGCCCAGAACGAGGTCTATGTCGACATGATCAAGGCCGGCATCGTCGATCCGGCGAAAGTGGTGCGCACCGCGTTGCAGGACGCCGGCTCGATCGCCGCCCTTCTGATCACCGCCGAAGCGATGATCACCGACATCCCGGCCAAGGATGCGGCGCCTGCGGGCGGCGGTGGCGGCATGGGCGGCTACTGACCATCGCCCGAAAATTGCCCGCCTGGGAATCTGGGCGGGCATAAATCAGAACAGACTGCCGGGGACATTTCCCCGGCGAGCCAGGAATTTCCGTCAGTCAGTCAAGACCAGTCAGCAACGACACGGAGATCGACAGATGATCACATTTGCCCCGAAGCCATACGCTGTATCCGCGACCAAGCCGGCGGAGGAGAGCCGCTTCGATCGCATCCGCCGGATTCCGCCGACAAGCACAGGCAGGCCGATGCCGGGCCGATTCGCCGCGAGCCGTCGAAGACCGGCGACAAGCGGCCGATTTGACGGCTGCCAACCTCACGACACCGGCAACGCTCCGCCCTCTTCGGTGCGGCGGGCAATGAACTCGTCGAGTACATCGGATGTGGCAACGGCCGACGCCGGCGGCTGGAAGTCGGCCAGCGTCCGCTTCCAGATGCCGGTGGCGCGCTCGGTGGCCGACTTCGAACCGGACTGCGTCCAGCTGCCGAAATTCGACCAGTCGGCGACCAGCGGCTCGTAGAAGGCGGTGCGGTAGCGCGTCATGGTGTGGCCGGCGGAGAAGAAATGCCCGCCCGGCTGAACTTCGGCGATCGCCTCGAAGCCGATCGAATCCTCGTCGCCGGGGGTCGTAGCGCAGAGTTCGGCAACCGTCTGCAATGCCTCGATATCGGTGATCAGCTTCTCGTAGGAGACGCTGAGGCCACCCTCCAGCCAGCCCGCGGCATGGATGCAGACGGTGGCGCCGGCAAGCACCGAGCCCCACAGCGCGAACTGCGTCTCGTGCGCCGCCTGCACATCGGAAATGTTGGCCGCACTGCCGCCGCCGGACCGCCAAGGCAGGCCGGTGAAGCGCGCCAGCTGGCCGGCGCCCAGCGTCGCCTTGACGTGCTCGGGCGTGCCGAAGGCCGGTGCGCCGGACTTCATGTCCACATTGGAGGAGAAGGATCCGTAAACCACCGGTGCGCCCGGCCGCACCATCTGCGCCAGCGCGAGACCAGCCAGCGCCTCGGCATGCTGCAGCGTCAATGCGCCGGCGACGGTGATCGGCGCCATGGCGCCGGCCAGGCAGAAGGGCGTGATGATGGACACCTGGCTGGCCTTGGCGAAGTCGATGATGCCTTGCGCCATCGGGATATCGAGCTGGCGCGGCGAATTGGTGTTGATCACGGTGTAGCAATGGACGCCGGCCAGGAACTCGTCCTGCGAGAGCCCGCGCGCCAGCCTGATCATCTCGAACCCATCCTCGACCTGCGGCGTGCCGCGCGCGAAGACGAAGGGGAACTTGTCCGACAGGGTCAGCTGCGCACGGTTGACGGCATAGTGGCGCAAACGGTTGTCGACATCCTGAGGCTCGATCCAGGGGCCGAGCATATGCAGCACGTCGAAATTCTGAACAAGCTTGGTCAGTTCTTCGAAAGCGGCGAGCGTGCCCGGACGCCGTCCGCGTTCGAGATCGGTGACGTTGGGCGCCCCGGCTCCGGCGAGGAACGTCATCGAGCCGAGCTCCAGCATGAGATCGCGGCTACGGTCGCCCGCCAGCGCCCGGATGGATTTTGGCGCCGAGGCGATTGCCGCAGTGACAATATCGCGGCCGATGCGCACCATCTGGCTGTCCTCGTCGACCAGCGCACCGGCTTTGGCGTAGATCGCCCGTGCCTCCGGCAGCAGCACCTTGATGCCGAGCTCTTCCAGCACGCGCAACGCCGTGCCGTGGATGGCCGCGACCTGGTCGTCCGAAAACACCGGCTGGGGCAGGAACGGGTTTTTGAGCGAGCGATAGTTCGGGTGGCGGCTTGACCCGCTGCCGGCCTCACCGGTGTGCCCGCGCCGGCGCTCGCGCCTGGTCTCCCTTATGATGTCATCGACCATGGCCAAAACTCCTCATGCCGCATCGCCTGCCCTCGGGGTCGTATGGCGAGGCCGGAATAATTCGCGCCGGCCGCTCGACGCCGACAATGTGCACCCAAAGCGCGGTCCCCTCCCCGGCGAATTCGTCGCCCAGCAACGTCAGCGCGACGCTTTTGCCTATTGTGTAGCCATAGCCGGCTGAGGCGACGAAGCCGACGCGCCGGCCCTTGTGCCAGACTGGCTCGAAGCCACTGGCGTCGGCATCGACGGCGTCGACCTCCAGCGTCACGATCCGGGCGGCGCTCAACAAACCGTGCGGTGTGGCCTGGCTGCCCTTGTGAGCCGGGCTGAAATGGAAGAATAGTCTTCGCCGGGTATGCCCGCCCTGAAATTGCCCGCTTGCGGTTCTCAGGTGGGTTGGGTGAGTTTCGGGAATGGCCAGTCCTTTAGAACGACGTCCAAGACGAAGAGGTCCGATCGCCGCCGCACTGCTGGCGGTGGACGCGTGGATCGATTCCTCGCTCTACGAAATCGGCTTCAAGGCCGGCCAGTTCTGGGAGTCGGCGACCATTTTTTCGCGGCGCTTCCGAGTCACCGGCTGGCGACGCGGCATCATCGAGGTGCTGAGCGAAGGTTTTACGATGGGCGCCGGCGGCGTCGTCGTGCTGCTCGCACTCGCGATGCCGGCCTTCCAGATCACCACCGGCGACTGGCGCAGTCAGGGCGATTTCGCCGTCACCTTCCTCGACCGCTACGGCAACGAGATTGGCCAGCGCGGCATCATCCAGCGCGATTCCGTGCCTGTCGACGAGATGCCGGACCATGTCATCAAAGCAGTGCTGGCGACCGAGGACCGGCGCTTCTTCGAGCACTACGGCATCGACGTGCTCGGCCTGTCGCGCGCCATCTTCGAGAATGTGCGGGCCAATTCCGTCGTCCAGGGCGGCTCCAGCATCACCCAGCAGCTGGCCAAGAACCTGTTCCTGTCGAATGAGCGTACCTTCCAGCGCAAGATCAAGGAAGCCTTCCTGTCGCTGTGGCTGGAGGCCAATCTGTCGAAGAAGGAGATCCTGCAGCTCTATCTCGACCGCGCCTATATGGGCGGCGGCACGTTCGGCATCGAGGCGGCGGCGGATTTCTATTTCGGCAAGAGCGTCAAGGATCTGAACCTCGCCGAGGCGGCGATGCTGGCCGGCCTGTTCAAGGCGCCGACCAAATACGCCCCGCACATCAACCTGCCCGCCGCCCGTGCTCGCGCCAATGTGGTGCTGTCGAACCTCGTCGATTCCGGTTTCATGACCGAAGGCCAGGTGCTGCAGGCGAGGCTGCATCCAGCCGAGATCGTCGACCGCGGCGAGCAGAAGAGCCCGGACTATTACCTCGACTGGGCCTTCGATGAGGTCAAGAAGATGGCCAAGCCCGGCCAGCATTCGCTGGTCGCACACACCACTTTCGACGCCAACATCCAGAAAGCGGCGGAGGAATCCATCGAATTCCATCTCCGCCAGTTCGGCAAGGAATACAACGTCACCGAGGGCGCCGTTGTGGTGATCGAGACCAATGGCGCGGTGCGCGCCATTGTCGGCGGCCGCGACTATGGCGCAAGCCAGTTCAACCGCGCCACCAAGGCGCTGCGCCAGACCGGCTCCTCGTTCAAACCTTACGTCTACGCCACCGCCATGGAGCACGGGTTCACCCCGGACTCCGTCGTCTCAGGCGGGCCGATCAGCTGGGGCGGCTGGTCACCGCACAATTACAATGGCGGCTCGGCCGGCAATGTGACGCTGATCACGGCGATCGCCAAATCGATCAACACCGTGCCGGTACGGCTGGCCAAGGACTATCTCGGCATCGGCCCGATCAAGGCGATGGCCGAATCATTCGGCGTGGAATCGCCGCTGGAGTCGCACAAGACCATGGTGCTCGGCACATCGGGCATGACGGTCATGGACCAGGCGACGGGCTACAGCGTGTTCGCGCAGAACGGCTTCGCCGGCTCGCGGCACGGCATCACCCAGCTCGTCACCCGCACCGGCGATGTCGTCTACGACTTTGCCAAGGATGCGCCGGCGCCGCATCGGGTTCTGTCGGAACAGGCTTTGAAATACATGAACACCATGCTGGCTGCGGTGCCGGCGATCGGCACCGCGCGGCGCGCGCAGCTGCCCAACATCGTCGTCGCCGGCAAGACGGGGACGACGCAATCCTACCGCGACGCCTGGTTCGTCGGCTTCACCGGCAATTACACGGCTGCCGTCTGGCTCGGCAATGACGACTTCACCCCGACCCGCAACATGACCGGCGGCACGCTGCCGGCGATGGTGTGGCAGCGGCTGATGGTCTATGCGCACCAGAATATCGACCTGAAGCCGATCCCCGGCCTAGACAAACCCTTCGTCGACGAAGAGATCGCGGCCAAGGCCGAGGAAGCGGAGAAGAAAAATGCCGATCAGGCAGCAGCGGATGCCGCGGCCGAGCGCCCGGCGGTGCTGTCCAGCCGCACGACACAGACGCTGCGCGAGATGACCAAGGTGTTCCAGGCCGCGCCCGTGCTCGGCTCGCCGCAGACATCGGAGACCCTGTCGGCGCTTTGATTCCACAGCGCTGCTTGCTCTGTGGCCTGCCCCGCTATATCCCCGAACGATAATTCTCTCGTCCCGGTTCTTCATGCTCAAGACCGCCTTTTTCACGCTGCTTTCGCTTGCCATAGCCATCGGCCTCGGCGGCGGCAGCGTCTGGTATGCGCTGCAGGCGCAGAGCGGCGTCGGCGCGATCAGCATCGGCGAATGGACCGCCTTTCCCGAGATCGGCACGCAAGATGCCGACCCCTATTCCAAGGCGCGCGTGGCGCGTGAAGGCGTGCTGGCGCTCGGCAAGGCCGAGGGCTTGTCCTTCATCGCCGAACGCGATGCGGCCGGCGATGAGCTTCAGCGGCAATGCGACTACAGGATCGAGGGCAGTTTCCCCACCGCCCGGTTCTGGACGCTCTATGCCGCGGATCAATCGCTCGGCGTGGTCGACACCGGCAAGCCAAGGCTGGCGGCGCTGCAATCCTACCAGGTGCTGCGTCAGCCCGACAATTCGGTGATCATTGCCGTCGGCAACCGTCCGGCCCCCGGCAATTGGCTTCTGACCGAAGGTTTTGGCCGGATGTATTTCGTGCTCACCTTCTACGACACGCCGATTGCCTCAAGCACCGGCCTTTCCGACGTGTCGCTGCCCCGGATCGTCAAGGCTGGCTGCAATGCGTAGGCTGCTGCACGCCATCCTGCTCGGCCTGGTCGGCGCCGGCATCATCCACATCGTGGTGCTTTTGCTGGTGCCGGACTTTACCGAGCGCGACGCCTGGTCACGGCTGGCGATGGCGTCCGACCTCTACAAGATGACAAGGCTGGATGCCGAGGCGGGCGGCGCGCCGGTGGTGAAGTCGGTAGATCCGCTGTTTTACGCCGCCGCCTGCCGCTTCGACCTTGCCGAAGGCATGGTGCGGATCAAGGCGCCGGGCAGCGTGCCGTTCTGGTCGGTGTCGGTCTATGACCGCAATGGCCACAATTTCTATTCCTTTAACGATCGCACGGCGACCGGCAACAAGCTGGACACCGTGGTGCTGACCCCGGCACAGATGATCGACGTGCGCAGGGAGCTTCCCGAAGACCTGCAAGGGGCGATCTTCGTCGAGGCGCCGATCGAGGAAGGCATTTTCGTCATCCGCGCCTTCGTGCCTGACGACAGCTGGAAGCCGTTAGTGTCGCAGTTCCTGGACCAGAGCTCCTGCGAACTGCAGGACTACTGACCTCAGCCCGACGACCAGCAAACTCAGTGGTGCGGAACAGGCGTCCGTGGTGTGCCCGGCTTGTCCGCCGGCCGCGCCTGGCCTGCCAATGGCGGATGCTCGTAGCGGACGCCGGGAAAAATGATCACCGCCGCCGGCGTACCGGTGTCCTGAACTGCTCGATTGACTGGTGCCGATCGCGGCACGAAAGACAGTACCATGCCCATGGTTCGCGTATTCCTCTCGGTTGCCCCGGAGCACAACGCAACGCCTCCAAATGTGATTAAGGCCGGCAGAGGGTTAACGGAGCGCTAACGGATCGCGGCTAATTTGATGTTTGTTCCAGGCCTTGCGCGAAACCGACACAGTTGCGGTTGAGCATGGTCCGGGTTGTGTCGAGTGTCGGGCGTATCTTCCGTGTCAGCTTCGGATTTCAGGCAAATCGCCATACGGACGGAATCGGGAAAAGCCGAAAGGCTGTTTCGCGCCGCCGTGTCGGCGTTCTGCTCGCTGACCCGCCCGTCGCGCCGCGAGATCGCCCAGCTCGAGGATCTGACGCTGCCGCTGTTCGACAGCGTGCCGGTCGAATCGCGCCGCTATGTCGCCGCCGCCCTGTCCGAATGCGAATATGCGCCGGCCGCCCTGGTGCGGCGGCTTTGCGAGGAGCCGGTCGATGTCTGCGCCCCCTTGCTCGTCCGTTCGCGGGCGCTGGGCGACATCGACCTGATCGCGTTGATCGGCCGCCACGGCCTGCCGCATGCGCGCGCCATTGCCCGCCGCAAGGATTTGAACCCGACCATCGCGCAGTTGATCAAGGCGCTGGAAAAGCCGACCCTGGTGCGCGTGCGGCAGCCCGAGCCGATCGCCGACGTGGCGGGCGCCGAAGCCGCTGCCGCCGCTCCCAGCGCACCAAAACTGCCCGGCAGCGCCGCCGAAACCGCCAGGCGCCGCCTGCGCTCGATGATGCTCGCCGAGGGCGAGGCGACATCGGTCAATCCCTTCGTCGGCTCAGCAACTTACAGCAAGCTGCGCGAGACGGCGCTGACCGGCAAAGCCGCCTTCTTTCAGACCGCGCTTGCCGACGCGCTCGACATCGACTTCTCCACGGCGCGGTCGCTGACCGAGCATTCGAGCTATGTCTCGTTGCTCGCCGCGCTGCGGGCGCTCGACCTCAGCGAGGACAGGGCATTCCTGATCGTGGTCGCGGTTTACCCCCGGGAGTTTCCGCACCCGCAGGCGATCCGCATCTTCCTCGACCGATACCGGCTGCTGCACCACGAGGCGGCGCTCGACAAGGTGCGCGGCTGGAAGGCCGAAACATTGTCGCGAGCGGTGCGCGGCAACACCCCTGTCGCCGCGAATGGCGACCAAGCGCCGGACGTCGACAAAGCCAGCCTAGGGGCCAGCCTCAAGGCGTCTTGACGGAGAGAAGCTCCTCGACGGAAACCGTTGCGGCCTCGATCTCGACCACCCAGATGTCGGGATCGAATTTTTTCTCCCGCTCAAGCCTGGCGTCAAGCGCGGCGGCATCGTCGCCGGCGCCGAGCAGCGTGAAAAAGCGATCATCCGGTTTGTCCGAATCGTAGCTCGTCTGGGGCGCCGGGCCGAACAGGGAGACGTCGCCCAGCCTGCCGCGGGAGAGCACGAAGACAGCGCCGGCCTCGGTCGCGCCGCGCTTGACGACGGCCGCAAAGCCGCCGGCGCCGAAAACACGGCGCAGCAGGGCCGACACCCAAAACTCGGTGGTTACGCGCATGACGAGGCTCCGGAGGACATGCGCGGCGTCTTAGCCGGATTTTCGTCTATCCGCGAGCGGTCGTCTTGACCACTCAATTGGTCAGGCCGATCTCGCGCATCTTAACGTAGACGACCTCGTCGGGCTCGCCCGTTTCCGGCAGGCCGAATAGCGACTGGAATTCCTTGATCGCCGCCTTGGTGCGGGCGCCGACGACGCCGTCGAGCTGCATGTCGTCATTGCCGAATGCCTTCAGGCCGGCCTGGATCTTGACGATGCGGGCATCGGGCGCCTGGGCGGATACCGGCGCGGAAACCGGGATGGGCGCAGGCGCGGCCTCGGGCGCGGCAACTCGAGCGGCGGCCATATCCACGGGCCTCGGCACAGGATGCGGGATGCCAGCTGTTGTCTGCTTGGCGCCGAGCTGGTCGAGCAGGACGGCGTCGATCTCACCGGAGGCCGGCAGGCCAACTTTCTGCTGGTATGCCTGGATCGCCTTTTGGGTATTCGGCCCGGAAATGCCGTCGACCGTTCCCGTGTAGAAATCGAGATCCTTCAGGATGCCCTGGACCTGCTCGACGGTCGGATCGCTTTTGACCGGAGCCGGGCCGGGCCGCAGGATGTTGATGGTGGTTTCGGGTTCGTCCGCGCCGGGGTGCGGAAAACCCTCGATGCTGCGGGTGGCGAAGAAGGCGCCGGCGTGCGGAAAGGGCTGGTACCACAGCGCGTTGGCGGAAACGTAGAACAGCGTCACCAGGAAGGCGGTCGAGCCGCCGACCAGGACCGGATTGCGCGAGATCGCGCCGCCCAGCGCAATCGCGCCGGCCTCGAACGCGCCGCTGCGGCGCTTGACCGCCTTAGGCTGTTTTGCGGAGCGAGCCATTCCTGTCCCCTTTCGCGTCGCCTTTCGTCCTGGTCGCGGGCATCGGCAGCACGCCGTTCCTGTCGGTCGCGCTCCTCTTCGGCCCGTTCACCGGCAGGCTGATCGTGACCGTCGTCCCCTCGCCCGGCATGCTTTCGATCGACATCGTGCCGTCGTGCAGCGCCACCAGGCCCTTGACCAGCGACAGGCCGAGCCCGGTGCCCTCGAAGCGGCGCGTATAGTCGTTCTGGATCTGCATGAACGGCTTGCCGAGATTGACAAAATCTTCCTCGGCGATGCCGATGCCGGTGTCCCTGACCCAGAAATGCAGCCGCGAGCCGATCCGCTTGGCGCCGACGACGACATTGCCGCCATCGGGCGTGAACTTGACCGCATTGGAGATGAGGTTGATCAGGATCTGCTGCACGGCACGACGGTCGGCATTGATCTCGCCGGCGTCCGGCGCAATCTGCGCCTGGAGTCCGATGTTCTTGGCATTGGCCTGCAGCTGCATCATCGACTGGCACATCTCGACCGCTTCGATAAAGCGGAACGGTTCGGGCTCGGTCGCGTAGGCGCCGGCCTCGATCCTCGAGACATCAAGGATGGAGGTGACGACGGCAAGCAGATGCTGGCCCGACTCCTTCACCAGGCCGACATACTCCTTCTGGCGCGGGTCCTTGAAGCCGCCGAACATCTCATGCAGCAGCATGTCGGAAAAACCGATGATGGCGTTGAGCGGCGTCCGAAGCTCATGGCTGACGACCGCCAGGAAGCGGCCCTTCGCCACCTCTGCCGACGCTGCGGCCTCATTGGCGGCAGCAAGCTCGTCGCGCAATTCGGCAGTCTCGTCGTTCTCGCGCAGCAGCAGAGTGAAGGTCTCCTGCTGCTCTTCGGCGCGCATCAGTTCGAGCTGAAATGGCCGGTAATTGTCGGCCGTTGAGGCGCTGCCGTCCTGCGGCAGCCTTACCCGAAGATCGAGCCGGCGCGCCAGGGCGCCATCGCGCATGTCGGCAAGCGCGCTGAGATAAGCGACGCGATCGGACAGGTGGATGCGGTCGAACAGGCCGGCGCCGAAAAGCAGTTCCGGCGGCAGCTTCAGGATGGTGCGCGCCTTGGCCGAGGCATCCAGGACCTCGCCATGCCGGGCGACATGCAGGACAACGGCGTCGATCATGTCTTCAAGGCGGTCGTTTGGAAGCAGCGCGGGCTGCGCGCGTGCGGCATCGCCGAGGGCTGCGAGCCGGGGAACCAGCGTCAGGCCCCAGGCGAGCGGCAGCAGCCAGTGCCACGCCGCGACTTGCGCCCCGCCGAGCGGGACGACAGAGCCGACAAAGGGCTGCAGCAGCATTGCGGCCAAGGCTGAGAGGCCGCCCCAAAGTGCCGCGCGCTTTGAACCGCCGATCCACCAGGCCTCGAATGGCAGTGCCAGAGACAGCAGCGCAACCGGCGACGCCAGGCCGCCTGCTGCCGCGACGGCGCCGGCAAGGGCAAGACCGCCGGCGGCAAGGGCAACCTGGGCTGCCAGCGTCATCTTGCCTGACGCCGCCACCAGCAAGGCGGCGAACCAGCAAAGACCGAAGGCGGCGAAAATGGTTGCGACGGTGACGGCGGCGCCCATGCCCGAGGTGACCAGTGTCACCGCCGCACCGGCGGCGAAGAACGGAGCGGCAAGCATGATGCCGATGAACCGGCGCTGGCGCAGGCGATCGCCCTGGCCGATGATGGCCGGATGGACCATGCGTTCGCAACCAGCCGCCAGCGCGCCAGGCAGTTCAATATATCTGGCAGTTGTCAAACTCAACGCACTCGCACCCGGTCGTGACTGCCCCTGCTTTGCAGGTCGCTTTTGCTTGTTTGAAACTCGCATCCAGCGTTTAAGGAATGAATAAGGCTGACCCGAACAACGAGCGCGCTGCGGCAAAAATTGGAGCGCCGGCACCGGAATGCACCGCCATTTGTGGCCATAGTAAACGGAGCGTTATGTGCAAAGGGCGTGCCCGTGGCTGCGAAACCCTGAGCCGGCATGCCTGCTCTTCTGAAGATATCCATGCGCAACAATCGCTTAGATGGTTACTGCAAGGTTAAGAAAATCGCCGGCATTTGAGGCTAATGCACTGCAAAACGCCTCGCTTCGAATTTGCCTAAAATTTGAGGAAAATTTTCGCTGAGCAGGAAAGCCGTCCTTTGCGCCTCATGTGCCATTGTCGCTGATATAAAGAGGTCATTGCGCATGGACGCATGATCCGGTCATTGGACGAGAGGGCAGATCGATGGGCTTTTTGATAAGAATGGCGTTCTGGTTTTCGCTGGTGTTGCTGGCGCTGCCGCTGACCGTCGGCCCCGACGAGGATGGCCGCGAGAGCGTCGGGCCGTTCCAGGCGCTTTTTGCGGCGCGCGAAGCGGTCGGCGACATCGCCGGCATTTGCGAGCGCAAGCCGGACGTCTGCGAAACCGGCAAGTCGGCGATGCATACGATCAGCGCCCGGGCCAAGGAAACCGCCAAGATCGCCGCCGCCATGCTGGACGACAAGAGCGCCGAGACCTCGCCCGATACATCGCTGGCCACCGGCAGCGTCGCCGAGGACATCGTGCTGCCGGCGACAGTCAACATACCTGCCAAGCTGGTGGCGAAGAACTAAACACCGTTTCAGCTGGTATCTACAGCGACACCGCAGGCCGGTCGGACCTCTCGATGCCTGCGGTGCTTTTCTTCTTTTTCCGTGACGCCGCAGCCGCGGATGACTATATCCCGAGCAATGGCCACGACGATCCAGACGATCCGCGACGACTTCTCCCTGCTCGACGAGTGGGAAGACCGCTATCGCTATGTGATCGAGCTCGGCGAAGCGCTGCCGCCATTTCCCGACGCCGAACGCAACGCCGCCAACAAGGTGCCGGGCTGCGTCAGCCAGGTCTGGCTGACCACGAGCCGAGCGCCGGGCGCCGATCCGGTCATCACCTTCACAGGCGATTCAGACGCTCATATCGTACGCGGTCTGGTCGCCATCATGCTGGCGCTGTTTTCGGGACGGACTGCCAGCCAGATCCTTAAAACGGACGCCGAGGCGACGCTGAGGTCGCTTGGCCTCGACGAACATCTGTCGCCACAGCGGGCCAATGGCCTGCGCTCAATGGTCAAGCGCATCAAGCGCGACGCCGAGATGGCTCTCAAGCAGACTGCTTGATTGCTCTATCTTCTCTTCTTTCGACGCAATTCCCAAGAGAAAGCGCTGGGCAGTTTTCCTGGAATTGTTCTAGAAACAAAACGGCGCCGTAAGGGGCGCCGTTGATCTTGTCCATTGGAGCCGGTGTTACCGCCCCTTGCGCTTGCGGCCGAGGCCCATCTTCTTGGCCAGCTGCGAACGGGCAGCGGCATAGTTGGGGGCAACCATCGGATAGCTGGCGTCGAGATTCCACTTCTCGCGGTATTCATCGGGCGTCAGACCGTAATGGGTCATCAGGTGGCGCTTCAGCGACTTGAACTTCTTGCCATCTTCAAGGCAGACGATGTAATCGTCATGAACAGAGCGCTTCGGGTTTACCGCAGGCTTCTGCTTGTCGGCCGGAGGCTGTTCGCTTGCTCCGCCCACGCGCCCGAGAGCGGCATGGACATCAGCGATAAGGTTCGGCAATTCGCCGACCGGCACGGGATTGTTGCTGACATAGGCTGCCACCACATCGGCGGTCAGCTCGATCAGCGCATCGCTATTTCTGGAAGGTGTTTCGACGATATCCATGGTTTAGGCCCCAACGAAGGATGTTTCTGTTTGCGCCCTTTTTGGAAGATCGGGCATGGCGCGAATTTCACGCGGGAAGAGCTTCATGGATTCGCGTCCGGGCATCTTAATGAGCCCACAGACAAAGTAAGTCAATTCGCATCTTGCGCTATATTCAACGATATTCATCGAATAGTCGCTCTTCAGCTTCAATCTTTCGTGCACTCTGTAACTTCGCGATATTTTCTGGTCGGACCAGGACTAGCATGACGTAAGGTCACGCCATCGCTAAATCAGCAGGGACTCATAAAATGGGCAGCGATGCTTCGTCTATGCTTCAAGGTTTGGGCAGCTGATTGTCGGATTCGTACCAAACCGCAAGTTGCAAAGCGTTGGCGAAACACGCCGAAGAAGATATTCGGTCTGACCGGATTCAATACGGCGTGAGATATTTTCCATAGACCCAGCCACTAACAAAACCACCATTTTGCGCCGGGTCGTGCCAAACTTGACACCATTGATAGCGAATTGCCTGTTTCTGTTTCCAGTGCGGCTGGCCGGCGATCTCCAGAAGATTCAAGCCGCCGGTGCACTTGCCGGTCATCTGCAGGATCGTCCCGTTGGGATAGGCGGCCTGCTTCTGCGAGGTGCCGGACGGATATTTGCGAACGTTGAGCGTGTCGCCGAACGGCACGCCAGCCACTTGCCAAGCGGCGAACGCGGTTGCATGAGACTGGCCGGTGAAAGCCAGAACGGTCGAAGCGACGACGGCGAGAGCCGCAGCGGTGTTGATATGGAAATTCATCATCCTCTCCTTTTGGCTCATCTCCCGAGCCCGCCGCAACCAATACATCCCGGCCCTTGAACCCGCGCTGATCGGCGTGTTCATTTGCCATTCAAGTAATTTCTTCAGTGAGACGCAATGACCAAGACCTCAGCTTTTCCGACCGCCAGCCCGCCGAGCCCCGAGAAACACCCCGTCTTCGACACGCATCACGGCATTACCCGCACAGATGACTATGCCTGGCTGAGGGCCGAGAACTGGCAGGCGATGTTCAGGGACCCTTCCCTGCTTGAGGGCCGCATCCGCGCCCATCTCGAAGCCGAAAACGCCTATCAAGCAGTGCTTATGGCCGATACGCTAGAGCTTCGGAAGCAGCTGTTCGGCGAGATGAAGGGGCGCATCAAGGAAGATGATTCGACGGTGCCGATGAAGGATGGCCCCTATGCTTACGGCTCATCCTTCAAGTTTGGCGGCGAACAGCCCCGCTATTTCCGCATGCCGCGCGATGGCGGCGATGAGCAGATCCTGCTCGATGGCGACGCGGAAGCCGAGGGCAAGCCCTATTTCCGCCTCGGCGGCGTCGACCATGCGGCCGATCACCGCAAGCTGTTGTGGGCGTTCGACGACAAGGGCTCTGAATTCTTCACACTTCGCGTGCGCGATCTCACCAGCGGCAAGGAACTGAGCGACCAGATCGAGGCCACCAGTGGTGGCGGCGTCTGGAATGCCGCCGATGACGGTTTCTTCTACACAAGGCTCGACGACAATCATCGTCCGTCCAAGGTGCTGTTCCACGCGCTCGGCGGCAGCCCCCTTAATGACCGGCTGATCTATGAGGAAACCGATCCCGGCTTCTTCATGGATGTCGGCGGCACGCGCTCCAACGAATGGATCATGATCGGGATCAACGATCACGAAACCTCGGAATATCACCTGATGCGCGCCGATGAGCCTTTCGCCGAGCCAAAGCTGGTGGCAAAGCGCGAGACCGGCCTGCAATATGATCTGGAAGAAGGCGGCGACATCTTCTTCATCCTCACCAATGCCGACGGCGCCAAGGACTTCAAGATCATGACGGCGCCGGCTGATGACCCGGTTCGCGCCAACTGGGACGAGCTGGTGGCGCACGAGCAAGGCCGGCTGATCCTGTCGGTGGTCGGCTTCAGGGATCATATGGTCAGGCTCGAACGCAAGGAAGGGCTGCCGCGCATCGTCGTGCGCGATCGCCGCAGCGGCGAGGAGCATCTGATCTCGTTCGACGAAGAGGCGTTCTCGCTCGGCCTGTCGGGGTCCTATGAATACGACACCGAGATCATGCGCTTCACCTATTCGTCGATGACGACCCCGGCGCAGGTCTTCGACTACAATATGCGCAGCCGCGAGCGTGTGCTGCTGAAGACCCAGGAAGTGCCGTCCGGTCACAGTCCGGATCATTATGTCACGCGCCGGCTGATGGCGCCGGCCGCCGATGGCGAACTGGTGCCGGTCTCGCTGCTGCATCACCGCGACACGCCGCTCGATGGCTCCGCACCGTGCCTGCTTTACGGCTACGGCTCTTACGGCATTGCCATCCCGTCGGCGTTCAACACCAACTGGTTCTCGCTGGTCGACCGTGGCTTTGTCTTTGCCATCGCCCATGTCCGCGGCGGCAAGGACAAGGGCTATGGCTGGTATGACGACGGCAAGCGGGCGCACAAGATGAACACGTTCACCGATTTCATCGCCGTCGCGCAGCATCTCGTCGCCGAGCGTTACACCCAACACGACCGCATCGTCGCGCAAGGCGGCTCGGCCGGCGGCATGCTGATGGGTGCGATCGCCAACATGGCGCCGCAAAATTTCGGCGCCATCGTTGCCGAGGTCCCCTTTGTCGACGTGCTGACCACGATGCTCGACGCAAGCTTGCCGCTGACGCCGCCGGAGTGGCCGGAATGGGGCAACCCGATCGCGTCGGCGGAAGATTACCAAACGATCGCCGCCTACTCACCCTATGACAATGTCGCCGATCACGACTACCCGCCGATACTGGCGCTGGCCGGCCTCACCGATCCGCGCGTCACCTATTGGGAGCCGGCCAAATGGGTGGCGCGGCTGCGCGAGCGCAAGAGCGGCGACAATCCGGTGCTGTTCAAGATCAACATGGATTCCGGCCATGCCGGCGCCTCCGGCCGCTTTTCAAGGCTGGAGGAGATCGCCTATACCTACTCCTTCGCGCTCAAGGTTACGGCCAAGCCCGAACCCGAGGTTACGGGCAAGGCTGAGAATGCAACGGAGGCGTCGCAATGATCGATCTATCCACCTTGACGGCTTACATAGCGGTTGTGCTTGGCTTTGTGTTTATTCCAGGCCCAGCCACGCTTTTGACGGTCGCGCGAGCGACGAGTTCCGGAACCAGGGTTGGCGTCGCGACGGGCGCGGGCGTCGCGGCTGGCGATGTGTTCCATACCATCATGGCGATGGTCGGCATTTCGGCGATCATCGCCACTTCGGCAACGCTGTTCAGCGTCGTAAAATACATCGGCGCGGCGTATCTCGTTTACCTCGGCATCCGCGCAATCATCGAGAGAATACCGGCCGACCCTACTGCCGGCGCACTCGCGATCTCCGCCAGCAAGGCGTTTCGTCAAGCTGTCCTGACCGAAGTGCTTAATCCAAAGACGGCGCTTTTCTTCCTCGCCTTCCTGCCCCAGTTCGTGCGGCCTGAAAACGGATCGGTGATGCTCCAGATGATGACGCTGGGCATAATCTTTGTTCTGCTCGGCCTTTTCAGCACAGTCGTCTTTGCCGTGAGTGCGGGCCGGCTCGGCACGTTCCTGCGCCGCAATCCGTCGGTGGTGAAATGGCAAGGCAAGGTGGTTGGCGGCATCTACTGCGCGTTAGGCGTTCGTCTGGCCTTGCAGCAGCGCTGATGTCGAAGCGAAAAGCGCGCCCGTCGAGGCGCGCCGGTCGTCACTTTTTGAATTCCGGGCTGCTCATTTTCACTCGCATTTGCAATGGCTGCGCGCTACCCATGCGCGCCACCTTCCAGACCATGACATACGCAAAGGGGCCACTATGTTGCTCGTCGACACCTATCTCGAGAAATCACCGATCCAGGGCATCGGGGTTTTCGCCAGGAACCACATTGCCAAGGGCACGCTGGTCTGGAAGCTCGACCCCAGATTCGACCGGATCATCGACGTCGAGACCTATGAAGGCGAGAGCGGCCCGGTGAAGAACTATCTCGACCGTTATTCCTATCCAGACCGCCGGGATCCGAACTACATCGTCTTCGAAGCCGACGACGCCCGCTACATGAACCATGACGACGAACCGAATTGCGATGTCTCCTCGCCCGAGGAAACCTATGCCTTGCGCGACATCGCACCCGGCGAGGAACTGACCTGCAATTACAGCCATTTCTTCGAGACGGGCTTCGACTTCCTCGGCGATCGCCACCTGTAGATCGCCACCTGTAGCCGGGATCACTTGGCCGGCTTGCTGCGCACCGGGTAGCCGTTGGGATGCGGCGGCACCGCCTTGAGATAGGCGGCTATTGCCGCGCGATCTCCCGGCGGCAGTTCGGCCATGTTGCGCTGCACGTCGACCATGGCGCCGCCTACCGAGTCGAAATCGGGGGTAAAACCGGTTTCGAGATAGTTGGCGATGTCGGCTTCCGACCAGTCACCGAGCCCGCCCTCGCCCGATGTGATGTTCGGCACGACGCCGCTGCCTTCGGCTGCCGACGCGCCAGCCAGCCACTGGCTCTTCCTAGTGGCGCCGGTGAAGTCGCGCGGCGTGTGGCATTCGCCGCAATGGCCAGGCCCCTCGACCAGATAGCGGCCGGCGAGTACCGGATCAGGCGTGCCATCGGCAAAGGCAATCACCGGCTCCTTGCTGAGATAGAGCCGCTTCCACAGGCCGAGGCCGCGGCGCATGTTGAAGGGGAAACTCAGGGAATTGTCCGGCGCCTTGCCGGCGACCGCCGGCAGCGTCTTCAGGAACGCATAGAGATCGGCAATATCAGCCGGCTTCATGCGGGCGTAGGATGCGTAGGGGAAGGCCGGATAGAAATGCTCGCCCGACGGCGACACGCCCTTCAGCATGGCGTTGGCAAGGTCCTCGACCGTCCAGGCGCCGATGCCGTCCTTGGGATCCTGCGAGATGTTGGGCGGCACGAAGGTGCCGAACGGCGTCTTGAGCTCGAGGCCGCCGACCAGTTGCAAACGGGCGTCACCCTGCGAGCCTGGCTTGGCGTGACAGGAGGTGCAGCCGCCGGCATTGAAAATGCGCTTGCCCCTGGCGGCGTCGCCGGGGCCGAGCTGCGCCAGGGTGTCAGTGTCGAGCTTGACCGGCGCCGACAACAGCCAGCCGGCGCCGGCACCGACGACACCCAGGACAAGGGCGGCGCCGACAAATTTTTTCCACAAGGGCATTGACCGGGATCAGCTCTTCTTCACCCGATAGGTCTTGTGGCAGGTGCCGCAATCACTGCCGAGCGTATCGATCTGCGCCTTCAGCGCATCGACATCGGCGGGTGCGGCGGCGACTGCGGCCTTGACGTCGGCGAGGTACTTGTCTTCGGTCGATTTGAAGCCCGCCATGTCTTTCCAGATTTTGGGCGAGGCGGTGGTATCACCGCTGTCGCTGCCGGCCGGGAACAGCGTGTCGACATCGAACTTTTCCGCGTTGACCTGCAGCGCCTGCAGCGCCGTCAGCACGGCGGCGGCATCGAAGTCTGCCTCGCCCTTTGCGATTTTTGACAGGCCGCCGACGATCTTGCCTCGTTCCTTCATCAGTCCCTGTCGGTCGAGGATCGGGTCGGCAAAAGCCGCCGAGGCGGCGAGGCTGAGCATAGAGATGGCGATAACAAGCTTTCTCATTCAATTGGCTCCAGGATGATGAGGGGTCGCGACCTAACGTTAACGGAGGGCGGGCCGGGATTATTCCCTGTCCGCCGGCCGGATTCTGCCGAATTTTGTGTGCCTGCTGCTTCAGCTGAGAAAGAAAAGCCCCGGAGTACCGGGGCTTCTCTGGGTCGATCAGGCTTTCGCCTCTTCGTACATTTCAAGGACATGGTCCCAGTTGATGAGGCTGTCGACGAAGGCCTCGAGATATTTCGGCCGCGCGTTGCGGTAATCGATGTAGTAGGAATGTTCCCAGACATCGACGCCGAGGATCGGCGATGCGCCTTGGACGAGCGGGTTCTCGCCGTTCGGCGTCTTGGATATCGCCAGCTTGCCGTCCTTGACCGAGACCCAGGCCCAGCCCGAACCGAACTGCGTGGTGCCGGCGGCGATGAAGTCGGCCTTGAACTTGTCGTAGCCGCCGAGGTCGGCGTCGAAAGCCTTCTGCAGGGCGTCCGGAAGCTTGTTGCCGCCGCCGCCCTTCTTCATCCACTTCCAGAAATGGATGTGGTTGTAGTGCTGGGCTGCGTTGTTGAAGAGGCCGGCATTCTTGCCGAACGACTGCTTGACCACCTCTTCGACCGACAGATCGCCAAGGCCCGCTTCGGCGGCCAGCTTGTTGCCGTTGTCGACATAAGCCTTGTGGTGCTTGTCGTGGTGATACTCCAGCGTCTCCTTCGACATGTAAGGCTGCAAGGCCTCGTAGTCGTAGGGCAAGGCGGGCAATTCAAAAGCCATCGGTCATACTCCTCATGGAAAAATCCGGTGCGGATACCGGATTAAGATAGGGCTGCATTGATCTGGAACAACTCCGGAATGAAGCGCCAATTGCCTTTTAGCGGCTCAACCGGCGGAAGTCGAATGCGCCCATTCCCAATAAAGGTCGCGCGCTTTCTTGGCCACCGGCCCGGGCTGCAGATCGCGGTCCTCGATGCGGGTGATCGGCACGACCTTGGAATGATTTCCGGTCGAAAATATCTCGTCGGCTTCAAGAAAGTCGCGCACCGACAGCATCTTCTCCGTGGTCTTGAAGCCGTAATCGCCAAGCAGCGTCATGGTGCGCGAGCGGGTGATGCCGGACAGGAAGGTGCCGTTGGGCGCCGGCGTCAACACGTGGCTGTCCTTGACCAGGAAGATGTTCGAGGTTCCGGTCTCGGCGACATTGCCCAGCATGTCGAGCACCAGCGCATTGTCGAAGCCGCGTCCCTTTGCTTCGAGTATGGCGCGGCCATTGTTGGGATAGAGGCAGCCGGCCTTGGCATTGGTCGGCATGGTCTCGATGGTCGGCCGCCGGAACGGCGACACGGTGATCGAAAAACCGGTCGGCGAGATCATCGGCGATTCGTAAAGGCAGAGGCAGAAACGGGTCGAGGCCGGATCGGCCGGCACGCCCATGTAGCCGCCATGCTCGGCCCAGTACATCGGCCTGATGTAGACCGCTGTCTTGCCGTCGAACTTCTTCAGCCCGTCCCAGGTCAGTCCAACAATCTCATCGGCGCTCATCGACGGCGCGAGGCCGAGCGCGGTCGCCGATGCGTTCACCCTAGCGGCATGCAGCTCGAGATCGGGGGCGACGCCTTCGAACCAGCGGGCGCCGTCGAAGACGCTGGTGCCGAGCCACATGGCGTGGCTGCGCGGACCCAGAATGGCGACGTTGCCTTCGTACCAGTCGCCGTCGACGAAGGTCCATGTCGCCGATAGCGCCGCAGTCGCCAGTGTCATTGTTCGGTTCCGCTTCAAAGCTGCCTGTGCCAAGCATTGGAAGATGCTTTGACCGGCGCCGTCAACCGGCATGGAGCGGTTTTTGTTGAGGCCAGAGCGCCCCAAGAAAGCGATCAAGACTACAATCGATGCTTGCACCTTGCGCCGCCTGCCCTCAAAACTGTCGCCATGCATTATGCGGCTTACGTTTTCGACGCCTATGGCACGTTGTTCGACGTGCACGCAGCCGTGCGCCGTCATGACGGCGAGATCGGCCCCGACGGCCCGCTGCTTTCGGAAATCTGGCGCGCCAAGCAGCTGGAATATTCCTGGGTGCGCACGCTGATGGGCGGCTATGCCGATTTCTGGCAGCTCACCGAACAGGCGCTCGATTTCGCCCTGCTCAAGGTTCCCTCCGCCGACAAGGGACTGAAGGCCAAGCTGCTCGAAGCCTATTGGCGGCTCGACTGCTATCCGGAAGTGCCGGCCGTGCTCAAGGCGCTGAAAGCATCCGGCGCCAAGCTCGCAATCCTGTCCAACGGCTCGCCCGAGATGCTGGAAGCGGCGGTCAAGTCGGCCGCCCTCGACCAGGTGCTGGACGATATCTTTTCGGTCGACGCCGTCAGGCGCTTCAAGACCGACCCGTCGACCTACGACATGGTGGCGACGGGCTGGCGACTCTATCCGGGCGCCGTCTCGTTCCAGTCGTCCAACCGCTGGGACATCGCCGGCGCCACCAAATTCGGCTTTCGCACCGTATGGATCAACCGCGCCAACCAGCCCGAGGAATACCGGGATTTCCCGCCGGCGCTGATCCTGCCGTCGCTTGAAGGCCTGCTGACCGGCGGCTGATCACTCTGTTGCCTTCGAGCAACAGTGGCACGGCGGTCACAGCTTCGCCTTTGTTTGTCCACCCTCAGGCCAGAATCGGAACCGCCTATCGCGTCAGGCATTGGGGGAGGCCGGCCACTGCGCCGCTTGAAGGCATTCACGCTTTCTTGCGATTCGAGACTTAAAAAAGGCAACCATGTTGAAGACCGAAATCGACCCCTATCGCCTGAGCCGTCGCGGCTTTCTGAATGCTGCAGCCCTTGGCGCCGCTTCGATTGCGGTCTCCGCCTGCACCACCACCGGACCGGCGCCGGCGCCGGTCGAACCCCCACCGCCGACCTATGACGAGCCGCCGCTCGGCGACTATGCGACGATGTACGGCCCGATTTCCGACAGCGGGTTCGAGCTCCCGGCCATCCCGATCAAGAAGATGGACCCGCAGTTCCTACGCCAGATCGTTCCCGATCCGACCGGCCAGCGGCCAGGCACCATCATCGTCGATACGACCAACCATTTCCTCTATCTGGTGCGCGAAGGCGGCCAAGCGATCCGTTACGGCGTCGGCCTCGGTCGCGCCGGCTTCGAATGGTCGGGAGACGCCGTCGTCCAGTGGAAGCAGAAATGGCCGAAATGGACGCCGCCCGATGAGATGGTCGCCCGCCAGCCTGAACTGGAAGAATACAGCGCCAAGAACGGCGGCATGCCCGGCGGCCTCAAGAACCCGCTCGGCGCCCGCGCGCTCTACCTGTTCCACGACAACGTCGACACGCTCTACCGCCTGCATGGCTCGCCGGAATGGAACTCGATCGGCAAATCCGTCTCGTCAGGCTGCGTGCGCCTGATAAATCAGGACATCATCGACCTCTACGACCGCGTGCCGTCGAAGAGCCCGGTCATCGTGACGTCCGACATCGGCCAGCCGATGGCGGCGAGCGCAAACCGCAGAGCCATCCCGATCGATGGCGGGGTGCCGGATGGCTCGGTCCTGCTCGGCCCGGTGACCTGATCGACTTCATCGATGCCATGAAGCGGCAGGTTCCGCTCCATGCGGCAAAGCTCGCCAGGATCCCGATAGCTTTACGCGAATGCCTGGGGTTCGCATCCAAGATATGCATGCCGGCAACAGGAGGCCAAAAAAGACGTCCAGACGAACCATGGAGCCGCTGCAATCGGGGCGGCCATGCCCTGTCAATCTCGACGCTGCTGTGTTTCGTTACCGATTGATGTATATTAGACGGGAGTATGATTGCAGAGACATACATTTCATTAGATCATTGATGGCGGGGGAACGCCGATGGTGGGATTTGATTTCGATAGTCCGCCTCCCGACGGCGCCGAGGCCAACCTGTCGGCCGAATGCGAGCGCCAATTGCTGCCGCTCGTCCGCGGAATTGTCAAGGCGGCGGTTGCCGCCGGGTGGAGCCAGGAAGACGTTCTTCTGGCCATGGTCGAGCTGTCCTGGGATCTGTACGAGAAACGCCGAGGCGATCTTTAGCAGGCCTGCGTGAGCCGGATAATTCGGTAGCGCCGGCCAAGCCAGGCCATGTTTTTCTCGCGCGAACTTTTTTCTTCACTTACAATGTTTTTTCTATCCGCGGGATGCGCTACGCTGCCTTTGGGCAGGACTATGGGGGATACAAATTACCGTCCGGATTTCCGGGTTGGCTGTTTGCACGGCACGGAATTTCGATGGGCTGGCAAAGCGGCTGAGGCAAGGCTGAATGAAAAATGCGGGCGAGGTTCAGGAACGCAGCGCAGGCGCCGATCGGGTCGATCGGCACGCCCTCGACACAATCCCCGAAAATGCCAATCCCAGAAGAGCAACCATGCCGGGGAGCGGGATATGCTCTGTCCGCGGCCCTGGATCGCTCCCGGAGGGTCGCCATCGCCGAAGTCGCCTACCTCGCGGGATTTTCGGATCAAGGCCATTTGGCCACCGCCATGAAGAAGCACAAGGGAAAGAAGCCATGGTTCGGGCGATAACTGCTGCTGGATCGTCCGTGGCAATGACAGATAGTCGACCAGCTCTGTCAATGGCCGCGCGATCTATATTCGGAATACAACTCTGGATTGTGACGGCACACTATGCACAATAACTAGGCAAAAATGGTAAGATAAGATCGGAAAATAGTCAGGTAGCCTTGGATAAAATTCAAACCTGTAAATTTATAGTCAAAATCCTGGTAAAATTTTCATTTGAGCTCAAATTCTTCTTTGCAATATAAAGCAGCATCTGTAGGATTCGAAGGAACGCCCAGGAGCAAACGTCAATTCTGGGCGCCTCGATACAGCACAGGATTGGATTGATCGGCGCAGCAGTGGCAGAGACGGAGATGCAACATAGAGGCAACGTCCAGGAAAGCGCCGGGACAGAGCGGCGGCGCGCGGATCGTCGCATCTTCGACGGAATACCGGAAAGCGCGGGGCGCTACCTGGTCACGTTTCGAGGCGGCGCGGCTCATGTCGTTCATGGGCCGGGATCACACACATTCAAAGCGGCGGAACATTTCGCTTCGGTTCTGCTTACACCCTCACCAGGGATTGCGGCATCGCTGGGCAGCGACAAAGTCCACGAATACGACGGCGACGTCGGCATGATCATGATCGTCCCAGCCGATCTCGGCGGCAAGGTGACCCGGTCATCCACTACGGAGAGCGTAATCGTGGCGCTCACCCCCGAGAGTCTCTTCGAGCTGGCAACGCGTGAATTCGACACCGGCCATGCCGAGCTTCAACCGCGGCCGTTCGGGACCGTCGACTTTCAGGCGCTGCAACTCGCGCAGTTGCTGAAGGCGGAACTGACGGATCGGGAAACTCCAAACGAGTTCTATGTGGATTCGTTGGTCACCATGTTCGGCGTCCATTTGCTTCGGAACTACGCAGGAGCGCGAAAGTTGCCACAAGCCCCAAAGGGCGGTCTGTCGAACCGCAGCGCCCGGCGGGTGCGCGAATTCCTGGAGGTAAATTTTTCCAGCAAGATCGCGGTGGCAGAGCTGGCCGCACTCTGTGGCCTTTCGCCGAGCCATTTCATCCTGGCATTCACAAAGACCTTTGGCGAGCCGCCGCACAAATACCTGCTGCGGCTGCGTCTCGATTTCGCCGAAAAACTTCTCATCGAGAGCGACCTGTCGATTGCGGAAGTCGCTCATCTCAGTGGATTCTCGGACCAGAGCCACTTGACAGTCACCATGTCCAGATACCGGAACAGAACCCCCAGGCAGGTGAAGCTGCAACGTTAACGACTGTTGCGGCGCGCATGATTGTCCGCGGCGATACCTCGATTGATCTTCAGTATAGTCGAGGTTGTGTGGCAGAGCAGTCACAGTTGTCGCGCAGGGACCAAATACCGGATTTTCCTACAAAGATTCCGGATTATTCCAAAATACCTGCACCGCGAATGTGCTCATGGTCGTGATGGAAGTCATTTGGGGCGGGGGAGCAACCAGATGATACAGCATGTCGGATTGTCCCATGGACATTCAATTCGCGGAAATCGAGGTCTTCGCGCCTAAGGCCGAAGCGGCCTGGGCTGCACTGCAACGCCAATACGCCAGCCGGATCAGCGCCGCGGAACTCGACCATCTCCTGGCCTGTTTCGTGCTTGGACTGACCTCTCCGGCTTGTGGTGAAGGCGATCCGGGATTTCATTTCGATCTCTGCCGCGCGCTGGTGGCGGTAAGCCTGCCGCCGGAACGGACGGAGGCTGCACTGCATACGGTTCCAGAACCGACGCAGCCATGGGTCGCGAGCGCCTATCAGCTGATTGAAAAACAAGGCGCGAAGGTTGGTCTCTCGTTACGGGAGAAGACGCGCAATTTCGAAGATTTTTTGGCCACCGAGGCGAATGGTGCGGCACATCAGGGCGCCTCGGCAATTGCGAGGAAAAACTAGCATGACCAGACGCGTCGAGGGGCAAGCAAGGATCGAATTTCTTCCTGGATTTGTCGGAAACTGGATCGCGGGTGCGGCCGACAGTCGCTCGGTTCGTCGCCGCCTGATGGCCGTCCTGCGCATGGCGCATCGTACGCTTGGAATGCGCCGCAAGGGTTTGGGGTTGGGGACGTTGGGCGTCGGCGCCAGCGTGCGTTCGGCATTGGCCTGCGGCGTGAGCCCGGCCAGCATGATCGGAGGCTTGGCCGCAATCGCCGCGATCGGCATCGCCACACCGGCCCAGGCACAATACCAGGCTGGCGGTGGTTCGGCGACCGGCGGCAACGCCGTCGCCATCGGTAACGGCACCGCGACGAATGGCAACAACAGCGTGGCGTTGGGCAGTTCCAACAGTGCAACGGGCGACGGCACGATCGCCATCGGCTATGCGATGGGTGTCAATGGCCTCAATGCCATAGGCATAGGTGTCTTCGCAGGCGCAACCGGCGTCAATGCCCTCGCCGTGGGCGGGAACGCCAAGGCCAACGGGGACGCAGCAAGCGCGATTGGCGTCAATTCGGTTGCAACCACAGGCGCGGCCGCCTTTGGCCTGAATGCGCGTGCCGACGGACTGAACTCGACGGCGATCGGCTATGTTACCCGGGCGACCGGGCTGCGCGCCACCGCGCTCGGGTTTGGGGCAACAGCATCCGGCGTGGATTCGATTGCGCAAGGTAACAGCGCCGTCGCCAGCAACCAGAATGCCGTCGCCATCGGTTTCCAGGCGACCGCGACTAGCATCAACTCCATCAACATTGGCGGGCGCACCGTCGTGGGAACAGGCGCGCTGTCGCAGGGCGCCATCGCCCTTGGTACGGATGTGCTGGCATCTCAACAGAACACGGTCTCCATCGGCGTCCTGACCAAAGCGACCGGAACGGGCGCAACGGCGATGGGCAACACCGCCAGTGCATGGGGCAACCAATCCATCGCATTCGGCGTCGGCGCGCAGGCAGGCGTTCAGGCCAACACTGCCCTGCCCAACAGCATCGCCATCGGCACCAATTCGCTGTCTTCGGGCGCTTTCGCCACCGCGATGGGCGCTACCTCGGTTGCGAGTGGCTCCGCCAGCACTGCTATTGGCAACACCGCCGTTGCCAGCGGCGCAAACGCCTCCTCGTTCGGTTCCGGCGCGAATGCGACGGGAGACAATTCTCTTGCCGCCGGTGTCAGCGCCGCCGCCAGCGGGATTGCCAGCACCGCGCTCGGCATCGGCTCCAAGGCCAGCGCCATCAACGCCGTGGCGATCGGTAATGCGGCGGTCGCCAATTCCGCCGACGCTGTTGCAGTGGGCACGAATGCAACGGCGACGGGCGGCAAGGCTGTCGCCATCGGCGCCGGCAACACAGCCTTTGGCAACGGCGCGGTCTCCATCGGCGATCCCAGCTATGCCAGCGGCACCGGCGCCTTCACCGGCGGCGCCAACAACATCGCCAACAGCGACGGCACGGCAACCGCCACCGCCGCAAACCAAGCCGCAGGCGCGGTTGCCATCGGCAACAACAACAAGGCCGTCGGGCAAGGCTCCGTGGCGCTGGGCAATGGCTCGACGGCGGGTGCAGCCGGCCTTGCCGGCAATGTCGCGCTGGGCAACGGCGCGACGGCGACGGCAAGCTCCGGCGACGTAGCGCTCGGTTCGGGCTCGGTGACCGCGACGGCGGTCGGCACCAGCGGCGCGACGATCGGCGGCACGGCCTACAGCTTCGCCGGCACGACGCCGACGAGCACTGTCAGCGTCGGCGCGCTCGGCGCGGAGCGGACAATCACCAATGTCGCGGCGGGCCGGCTCAGCAATTCGTCGACCGACGCCATCAATGGCTCGCAGCTGTTTGCGACCAACCAGCAGGTGACGCAGAACACGACGGCGATCGCCGCCAACACCGCCGACATCACCAATCTCGGCAACACGATCAACAGCATCAGCACCGGTGGCGGCATCAAGTATTTCCATGCCAACTCGACGGCGGCGGATTCGTCGGCAACGGGGACGGACTCCGTCGCCATCGGACCAGTCGCGACCGCGACAGGGACGAACGCCATCGCGGCGGGCACCAATTCGAGCGCCTCCGACGCCAACGCCTCGGCCTTCGGCAGCGGCGCCGTCGCATCGGCCCTTGACGCAACGGCGATGGGATACATCTCCAAGGCCTCGGGCCAATACAGCACCGCCATCGGCGCCAATGCCACCGCCACAGCCACGTCCAGCACGGCGATCGGACAGAACGCGTTTGCGACCGGCTTTCAGGCGACCGCTCTCGGCGTAGGAGCGAATGCGGGCGCCCAGAATGCGATCGCGCTGGGCGCCCTCTCCGCCGCCAGCAACGCAGGTGACGTGGCGCTCGGCTCGGGCTCGGTAACCGCCGCGGCGGTCGGCACCGCCGGCACGACGATCGGCGGCGTCGCCTACAACTTCGCCGGCACGACGCCGGCGAGCACCGTCAGCATCGGCGCGGTCGGCGCGGAGCGGACCATCACCAATGTCGCAGCGGGCCGGCTCAGCAATTCCTCGACCGATGCGGTCAATGGCTCGCAGCTCTTTGCCACCAACCAGCAGGTGACGCAGAACACGACGGCCATCGCCGCCAACACCGCCGACATCACCACTCTCGGCAACACGATCAACAGCATCAGCACCGGCGGCGGCATCAAGTATTTCCACGCCAACTCGACGGCGGCGGATTCGTCGGCGACCGGCACAGACTCCGTCGCCATCGGACCAGTCGCGATCGCGACGGGGACGAACGCCATCGCGGCCGGTGTCAATTCGAGCGCCTCCGACGCAAACGCCTCGGCCATCGGCAGCGGCGCCGTCGCATCGGCCCTCGACGCAACGGCGATGGGATACATATCCAAGGCCTCGGGCCAGTACAGCACCGCCATCGGCGCCAATGCCAACGCCACAGGTTTGTCCAGCACCGCCATCGGCCAGAACGCGTTCGCAACCGACGCTCAAGCGACCGCCCTCGGCAAGCAAGCGAATGCCAGCGCAGCGGATGCGCTCGCGCTGGGCGCTAACGCCACCGCCGGCAACGCAGGCGCCGTGGCGCTGGGCTCGGGCTCGGTAACCACCGCGGCGGTCGGCACCGCCGGCACGACGATCGGCGGCGTCGCCTACAACTTCGCCGGCACGACGCCGACGAGCACCGTCAGCATCGGCGCGGTCGGCGCGGAGCGGACCATCACCAATGTCGCGGCGGGCCGGCTCAGCAACTCCTCGACCGATGCGGTCAACGGCTCGCAGCTGTTTGCGACCAACCAGCAGGTGACGCAGAACACCACCGATGTCGCCGCCAATACTGCTGACATCACCAATCTCGGCAATTCGATCAGCAATATTACCGGCGACACCTCGCTGGCCTACACCGACGCCAATGGCGACGGCATCCGCTATGTGCGCACCAACGACAGGACGCTTGCCGTCGCGGACTCCTTCGCGCAAGGGATCGGCTCTTCCGCCCTGGGCTACCAGGCGACCGCGAGCGCCGACAATGCGCTGGCGCTCGGCCGCGACACCCAGGCCAGCGTCATCGGCGGCGCGGCGCTCGGCGCCGGCTCGGTTTCGGATCGGGCGGTCGCACCCGTATCGGGATCGATCCTCTCCGGCACCGGCCTCATTCCCTACAACACCGCGGACATGAGCCTGCTCGGCGCCGTCTCGGTCGGCACCTCCACCTCCTATCGCCAGATCATCAACGTGGCCGACGGCACGCAGGACCAGGACGCGGTCACGCTTCGCCAGTTGAAGGGCGCGCTGAGCTCGTTCGCGGTGACGGGGAGCCTGTACTTCCACGCCAATTCGACGGCCGCGGATTCGCTTGCGGTCGGCGTCGATTCGGTTGCGGTCGGTCCGCGCACCACCGTCAATGGCGACAACGGCATCGGCATCGGCAATGGCGCCATCGTGCAGCAGACGGCGCCGGGAGGCATTGCGATCGGCCAGAACTCGACCGTCAACCAGGCCGACAGCATCGCCCTCGGCACCAACGCGACCACCAACGGAGCGCAGGCGGTGGCGCTCGGCGCCGGCGCAAAGGCCAACGAGCCGGGCAGCGTCGCGCTCGGCGCGGGCTCGACGACGGCGGCGGCGGTCGCCACCACCGGCACAACGATCAACGGCGTTGCCTATACCTTCGCCGGAACAGCTCCGACGAGCACGGTCAGCGTCGGCACCGTCGGCAACGAGCGCACCGTCACCAATGTCGCGGCGGGCCGGATCAGCGGCACCTCCACCGACGCCATCAACGGCAGCCAGCTCTTCGCCACCAACCAGGCGGTCGAAGCCATGCAGGGTAGCGTCGGCGACCTCAACCAGTTCGCCGTCCAGTACGACAAGGACGGGAACGGCAACAAGTCCAACTCGATTACCCTTGCCGGCGGCGACCCGAACACGCCGGTGGTCATCCACAATGTCGGGCCGGGCGTTGCCAACACCGATGCGGTCAATGTTCAGCAGTTCAACAGCGGGTTAGCACTCAACCTGGACAATTCGAAGAACTACACCAACCAGGTGGCGGCCACCACGCTGCAGCAAGCCAATGCGTATGCGGACTCCAAACTCAGCCAGCTCAACATGGACATGGGAGAGGTCAGGGGCGAGGCGCGCCAGGCTGCGGCAATCGGCTTGGCGGCCGGCTCGCTGCGCTACGACGATCGTCCCGGCAAGCTGAGCGTGGCCGCCGGCGGAGGCTATTGGCGCGGTGAAGGCGCCCTGGCCTTCGGCGCCGGCTACACCAGCGAGGAAGGACGTGTTCGAGCGAACCTGTCCGGCACAACGGCAGGCGGACACTGGGGTGTCGGCGCGGGCGTCAGCCTTACGCTGAACTAGAGCCCGGCCATGATCAGGCAGGCAGTCCTTGCTGTCGCGATATCCATGACGTCAATGCTCCTGTCCGGCTCGTTAGCGGCCGGGCAGGAAGCGATCCCTTCCGGCTACAGGGTAAAACCTTCCGACGTAGCGATCCCTGCGGATGCGAAGCTTGGCGAATATCAACGGACCACCCGTCCGTTCGAAAACTGGACGCTGATCTGCGACGAGAACCTGAAGGCGCGCCAAAAGGTCTGCAATGTCACCCAGATCATCGAGGACCAGGCAGGACAGGTTGCGTTCAGCTGGTCGCTTGCCGCCACCAAGGAAGGCAACCCCTACATGATCTTGCGCGCCCCGCCGATCGCCAAGAGCGACGCTCCTGTCTCGCTGACATTCGAGGGGCGCAAGGAGCCGATAAAAATTCAACTCGACGGATGCAATCAGGCCGTCTGCGTCGGCATGCTGCCGGTTGGTCCGATCATGCGCGAACAGATTTCGAAGGCCGCGGCATCCGTCATCTCCTTTCCGACCACGGATGGCAGGACGATCAACGTAACCGCGACCCTCAAGGGCTTGGCCGCGGCCGTTGCGGCGATCAATTGACGAGGCAATCGCGATGAACCAGCAATCGATCCATGACCGGATAATGTCCCGCAACCAGGGAAAGGGTGCTGTCCGGGTCGGCATCGAAGACCGGAGCAGACCGCAACGAAACCGGGCGAAGACCGCTGTCTTCTCGTTGCTCGCCATTGCCGTCGTCGCCACGGCCGGCTTCACGGCCATGCGCTACGACCTGCTCCACTATCTATTGCCGCAGCCGGCGGTCGCGGAGACCAACCAGCCCAATCCGGCCCTGGCCGAGACGCCATTTCTGCAACACGCCAAAGAGGCAGGCTTGCAGTCTTGTTCCAACATTTTCCCGGCCCTTGGGCAGATGCTGACAACCGGCACGACGTACAGCGTCCAGTCGATCTGGAACAACGAGGCCCCCGACAAACACCTCGTGGAAGCCCTGGTCGGCATGAACTACGCCACACAGGGCTACAGCGGCCCGGCGGCAGGCCTGGTGTTCGCGGCACCCACCGCATCCGTTTGCGAAGGTACGATGGTCAGGGTGGCGCCATTCGCGGCCAAATGCGCCGATGTTCCGGCCCTGCTTCCGAAAGACAGCAAGCTCGCCAACAATCTTGGACAAATCAGCGTCTATGAACTGGCCAATGGAGGGGGCAACGCGATGCTGCTGCCAACCGGCAACAGCTGCGTCGTCATTTCCGTGGCCTCGGCAGCAGGTAAACAAGGAGGCGTACAATGAGGGTGAATTCCGCCATTGCGGCGATCGGCATGCTGTTGCTTTGCGCCGGACGGCTGGGCGCGGCGGACCTCGCCCCGGCGGCGGACGTGCCCGAGCCGCCGGCCCAGGAGGAGAGAGGCATCTGGGCGTCGATCGCCTATTCGAGCCCCGACGAGAAGCACGGCTTCTTTTGGGGCGCCGACAAGCGGCAGGAGGCGATGGACATCGCGCTGAAGCATTGCCAGAACGCCGGCGGCGGCAGCTGCGCCGTGGTCAGCGTATTCCGCAATCATCGCCATTGGGACGATGACGACAATACCGGCTTTCCCTACAAGCATTGCGGCGCCCTCGCCGTAGGCGAGAAGCCGGAAGGGCGGCTGACCAGCTGGGGCGCCGAGACGGCGCAAACACGCCGGGATGCCGAAGACCTGACACTGCAGGCGTGCGAGCGGAACGGACAAAAATGCAAGATCCGCGAGTGGGTGTGCACATGACGCATCAGAGCGAAGCAGCGGAACGCCAATCGAGGCGCATGCTTGCACTCAGCGTAGCGCCGTGCTCAAGCGGGGTCAGCCCTTTGCCGTGATGCGCATCGACGGTGTGCGACACCGGCTCGAAGCAGAAGAAATCGGCATCCTGCGACGGCGAATAGAGGATGAAGACGTCGAGCAATGGCGAGGCGGTGAGCGAGATGGCGATCCTGTCCTCGGGCCGGGTGATCCTGGCGCGGCGGTCCCAGCCGTCGAAGGCGTTGTTGACCCAGCTTCGCGGCAACAGGGAGGCGTTCGAGAAATTCCACGCGGGGTAATCGGCCACCGGCGCCACGCCGACCGGCAGATGATGCTTGTCCTCCAGCCAGACCCGCGCCGCCTTCGCCTCGAGCGTCGTTCCGACGCTGCGCGGGAACCAGGGATGAAAGCCGAGCCCGTAAGGCAGGCGAATGCCGGTGCGATTCTCCACCGTGAGCGTGGCATCCAAGGCTCCGTCATGCAGCGCATAGGCGACCCGCGCCGTATATCGGTAGGGGCCGATTTCACCGGCGTCGAGGACCAGTTCCGCCTCGGTGGCGCTGTGGCTCGCAATCCGCCACTCCCTCTGGAAGCCGTCGCCATGGATTGGAAAGGCCTCCCCCGGCACGTTCGGCTCGATCGCATGGAAGCGGCCGTCGAAGGCGAAACCGCCGCCTGAGATGCGGTTCGACCAGGGAACCAGAAGCTGGCAGCCGGAGGCGCCGGTGCCATCGTCGGGGCGGAGCAGCGGCACCGTTGCGCCGCAGACCAGTGCGTCGAAGCGGGCGATCGCCGCGCCCTTTGCGGCGCCAGGACCAGACGGGCGCGGTCGTCGCGCAGTTCCAGGAGGCCGGCCATCCCTACCAACCGCCGTCAATAGCGATATTTTGGGCGCTGATCATGTCCGAGGCGGGCTGGCTGACACTTTTCACCGCCCCCTGGACAGGCTGCCCAGAATCCCGCGCACGATCGCGCGGCCGACCGACGAGCCGACCGAACGCACGACAGCTTTGATCGCGGCTTCGGCCACCGTCTGGCGGTTGGACGGGCGCGGCGCCGGCACGCGCCGGCCACCGGATTGCTGCGGCGGCGGATCGTCATTGCCGAAGCCCGGAATGGTCCAGCGCGAGCGCCCGCTGTCGGCCTGCTGCGCCTGCTCGTCCTGCGCATCCTTGGCTTTCTTCTGCAGCATCTCGAAGGCCGATTCGCGGTCGATGGTCTGGTCGTACTGGCCGGCGACCGGGCTCTGGTCGATCAGCTTGCGGCGCTCGTCCGCCGTGATCGGGCCAAGCCTGGACGACGGCGGCCGGATCAATGTCCGCTGCACCATGGACGGCACGCCCTTGACCTCCAGCGTCGAGACCAGCGCCTCGCCGGTGCCGAGCTGGGTGATGGCGGTGGCGCAGTCGAAATCGGGATTGGGCCGGAAGGTGTCGGCGGCGGTCTTGACCGCCTGCTGCTCACGCGGCGTATAGGCGCGCAGCGCGTGCTGCACACGGTTGCCGAGCTGGGCGAGAACCTTTTCAGGGATATCCAAGGGGTTCTGCGTAACGAAATAAACGCCGACGCCCTTGGAGCGGATCAAGCGAACCACCTGTTCGACGCGGTCGATCAGCACCTTCGGCGCTTCGTCGAAAAGCAGATGCGCCTCGTCGAAGAAGAACACCAGCTTCGGCCTTTCGAGATCGCCGACCTCGGGCAATTCCTCGAACAGCTCCGACATCAGCCAGAGCAGGAAGGTGGCGTAGAGCCTGGGGTTCATCATCAATCGGTCGGCGGCAAGCACGCTGATGGCGCCACGGCCGTCGCGGGTGGTGCGCATGATGTCGGCGATGCGCAAGGCCGGTTCCCCGAAGAAATGCGCCGCGCCCTGCTGTTCCAGCACCAGAAGCGTGCGCTGGATTGCGCCGACCGACGGCTTGGTGACATTGCCGTAGCGCGAGCTGATCTCGTCGGCGCGCTCGGCGATGTTGGCCAGCAGCGCCTGCAGATCCTTCATGTCGAGCAGCAGCAGGCCGTCCTCATCGGCGATGCGGAAGGCGATGTTCATGATACCTTCCTGCGCTTCGGAGAGGTTCATCAGCCGCGACAAAAGCAGCGGCCCCATTTCCGAGACGGTGGCGCGGATCGGATGGCCCTGCTCGCCGAACAGGTCCCAGAAGATGACCGGGAATTCCTGGAAGTCGTAAGGGTCGAGCTTGACCTGCTCGGCCCGCTTGACCAGGAAATCCTGCGCCTTGCCCATCATGGCAATGCCGGACAGGTCGCCCTTGATATCGGCGCAGAACACAGGCACGCCGGCATTGGAAAACCCCTCGGCCAGGATCTGCAGGCTGACTGTCTTGCCGGTGCCGGTGGCGCCGGTGATCAGGCCATGGCGGTTCCCATATTGCAGCAAGAGCTGTTCGGCGCGCTGATAGCTGTCGTCGGGCTTGCGGCTGGCGCCGAGGAAAATGCTGGTGTCGTCAGCCATATGACCATGTCTCCGCAAACTGATGTGTTAAAAGCCTGTGGCCGTGCCGCAGGGTATAGTCAGGCCATTGCGCAGCGACAATGCTATTCTCCAATTGGGCTATCCATCCAGTTGGCTATTCATCCAGATTGGGCCAATCGTCTAAATTGAACCAATCCTCCAAATCGGTTTTTGGAACTTGCGGATTTTGCCGCTGTTTGGCAATCGTTCCATGGTTCGTCCACGCAGGCTGCCCTATATCCAGGACATCGAATCCAGCCGTCGCAGGCGCATTGCATTGCGATATCGGGCAGGGAACCGTAGACTGGACCGCTGAGGTTGGTGCGGCCGCATAAAAACGAGGAGCATGGATGGGCGCCGGAGCCTTGACCAGGAGTGTCGAACCCGCTGACGTCGAGCGCCAGCGTTGGCTGGCCTTGGCCGAAAAGGCGCTCGCCGGCGCCTCCTTCGAGGAAAAACTGGTCTCGCATACCGACGATCAGATTCGCATCGAACCGCTCTACGATCGCGCCGGCGGCGCCGAGCCGCTTGTGCGCGCCAACCCCAAATTGCCCTGGATTGTCAGCCAGCGCATTGACGATCCCGATATCGGCCGCGCCAAGGCGCAGGCCCTGGACGATGTGGCACAAGGCGCGACGGGATTGTCGCTTGTCTTCGAAGGTGCTCCGAATGCGTTCGGCTATGGCCTGCCGAGGACGGCGCAGGCGCTGGAAACGGTGCTGGATGGCGTACCGCTCAACCGCACGCAGATCCGCATCGACGCCCATCCCTGGAGCCGTGCCGTCGCCGACTGGCTGGTGGCGTTCCTGAGCAAGCGCCGCTCCGACCCGGCAAAGCTGAACCTCTCCTTCGGCATCGACCCGGCGGCAATCTTTGCCGGAACCGGCCGGCTGCGCATGTCGATCGAGGCGTTGCAGGCATCGATGCCGCAATCGCTGGCACATTTCTTCTCGCTGGGCGTGCCGGGTGTGCTGCTGGAGGCCGACGGGCGGGTGTTCCACAATGCCGGCGCCACGGAGGCGCAGGAACTCGGCACCATGCTCGCTTCCGCCGTGTCCTACCTCAGGATGTTCGAGGATGCGCGCCAGCCGCTTGTCTATGCCGCTCCCCATATCGGCTTTGCGCTGAGCGTCGACCAGAACCAGTTCCTGTCCATGGCCAAGGTCCGGGCCTTGCGCAGGCTGTGGGCGCGCATCCAGGAAACCTGTTCCATCCCGGCATCGACAGCCAACATCCATGCCGAGACGTCGTTCCGCATGATGACGGCGGCGGATCCCGAAACCAACATCCTGCGCACCACCATCGCCAGCTTTGCAGCGGCAGCAGGCGGCGCGGACTCGATCTCCATCCTGGCACACACCATCGCCCTCGGGCTGCCGGCCGGCTTTGCCCGCCGCATCGCCCGCAATGCGCAGTTGATCATGGCCAATGAAAGCCATATCGACCATGTCGCCGACCCAGCATTTGGGTCGGGCGCAGTCGAGGCGCTGACCCTGGGCCTGTGCGAAGCGGCGTGGGAAGAGTTCCAGCGGATCGAAGCGGAAGGCGGCGTTCTGGCAAGCCTGCAGCAAGGGCATATCCAGAAGCGCGTGAAGGCAGCATCCGAGCGCCGCGCCGAGGCCTACCGGTCGGGTGAACGGGCAATCATCGGCACCACGCTTTACCCGCTGAAAAACGATGCCCCGGTTGAGACGCTGGCGGCTGAGCGGCGGCCGCCTTTCACAGAGGGCGTGGCGGTGTGCGAGGCGCTGTTTCCCGTCCGCATCGACCAGGCAATCGGAGCCGCACAGTGATCCCGGATTTCAGCCACATTGGCTGGTCGGCGCCACGGCGCGCGCCGGTCGAGGTCAAGGGCCAGCGGCTGACGCCGGAAGGCATCGCCGTCAAGCATCTCTACGGCCAGGGCGATCTCAAGGGGCTGCCGCATCTCGACACCTATCCGGGAATGCCGCCCTTCGTGCGCGGTCCCTACCCGACCATGTATGTCCAGCAGCCGTGGACGATCCGGCAATATGCCGGCTTCTCGACGGCCGAGGAATCCAACGCCTTCTACCGGCGCAATCTCGCCGCCGGCCAAAAGGGCCTTTCGGTCGCTTTCGATCTGCCCACACATCGCGGCTATGACAGCGACCATCCGCGTGTATCAGGCGATGTCGGCATGGCGGGCGTGGCCATCGATTCCATCCTCGACATGCGGCAATTGTTCGACGGCATCCCGCTCGACGAAATGACGGTGTCGATGACCATGAATGGCGCGGTGCTGCCGATCATGGCGCTCTATATCGTTGCGGCCGAAGAACAGGGCGTCGCGCAGAAGGATCTCGCCGGCACCATTCAGAACGACATTCTGAAAGAGTTCATGGTCCGCAACACCTACATCTATCCGCCGAAGCCCTCGATGCGGATCGTGTCTGACATCTTCTCCTATACCTCCCAGCACATGCCGAAGTTCAATTCGATCTCGATCTCCGGCTATCACATGCAGGAGGCCGGCGCGACCGCGGACCTGGAGCTCGCCTACACCATCGCCGACGGCATCGAATATGCCCGCGCCGGCGTCGCCGCCGGGCTCGACATCGACCGTTTCGCCCCGCGGCTTTCCTTCTTCTGGGCGATCGGCATGAACTTCTTCATGGAGATCGCCAAGCTCCGCGCGGCGCGCATGTTGTGGGCGACCCTGATGCAGAAGAATTTTGCACCGAAGGATGAACGCTCGCTGTCGCTGCGCACCCATTGCCAGACCTCCGGCTGGTCGCTGACGGCGCAGGACCCCTACAACAACATCACCCGCACCATGATCGAGGCGATGGCGGCGACGCAGGGACATACCCAGTCGCTGCACACCAACTCCTTCGACGAGGCGATGGCGCTGCCGACCGACCACTCGGCGCGCATCGCCCGCAACACGCAGTTGATCCTGCAGAAGGAATCCGGCACCACCTGCATCATCGATCCGTGGGGCGGCTCGGCCTATATCGAACGGCTGACGCACGATCTGGCGGCGCGTGCGCTCGCCCATATCGAAGAGGTCGAGGCGCTTGGCGGCATGGCGGCAGCAACCGAACAGGGCATTCCAAAACTTCGCATCGAGGAAGCGGCGGCGCGCACGCAGGCGCGTATCGATTCCGGCGAGCAGATACTGGTTGGCGTAAACGCGCATCGCCCCGAGAACGAAATCGACGTCGACGTGCTGAAGATCGACAATGCCGAGGTCAAGGCCCGGCAATTGTCGAAGCTGCAGAACCTGAAAGGCACGCGCAATGTCGGCGCGGTCGAGAGCGCGCTCGATGCGCTGACCCGCGCTGCGCAGGGTAACGAAAACCTGCTGGAATTTGCCATCCGCGCCGCGCGCGCCAATGCCACGGTCGGCGAGATCTCGCTGGCGCTCGAAAAGGTCTTTGGCCGTCACGTCGCCTCGGTGCAAACGATCTCCGGCGTTTATCGCAATGCGCTTGGCGACAATCTGACGGTCGACCGATTGCTGGAGAAGCTCGAAGCTTTCGAGAAGAAGTCCGGCGGCAAGCCGCGCATCCTGGTCGCAAAGATGGGACAGGACGGCCACGACCGTGGCCAGAAGGTGATCGCCACGGCCTTCGCCGATCTCGGCTTCGACGTGACGGTCGGCGCGATGTTCCAGACACCCGACGAGATCGCCAGGCTGGCGGTGGCGCAGGACGTCCATGTCATCGGCGCCTCGTCGCTGGCGGCGGGGCACCTGACACTGATCCCCGAATTGCGCGATGCGCTGAAGAAACTCGGCCACCCCGACATGCTGATCGTCGTCGGCGGCGTCATCCCGCCGCAGGATTACGGCGCAGTGCTGGAAGCGGGTGCCGCGGAAATCTTCCCGCCAGGGACGGTTATCCCGGAGGCTGCGGATCGGTTGCTGGACCGGCTGCTGGCGAGCTGATTGAAACAGTTGCACTGCTTATCAAAGTTGCGTTACAATATCGGGCGCAACCTATGGTATAGCTATGAACACCATCATTCACGGACTTGAGGACGGATCGGGCGTTGTAATCCTGCCGCGGGAAACGCTCGACAGCTTGAGCCTGCAAGTGGGCGATGAACTCCAGATCATCGAAACCACGACGGCATCATCCTAAGGCCGGTGCCGTGTGACGACGTCGAACGGCAAATACGTGCTGCTCGCGATGTCATGGACAAGTATGAGCCCGCGTTGCGAAAGCTGGCTGTGCAAATAGGGTGAGCTGGCGTCAGGCGTCCGACAGCTTGACAATTTCCCATTCCTTGCCGTTGACGCTTGCGACGTCGCCGACCTTCTTGCCGAACAGCGCCACGGCCATTGGCGAGACGTGTGAGATGCTGCCCTTTGAGGGGTCGGCCTCGTCCTCGCCGACGATCTTCCAGTGCACTTTCTTGCCGTCATCGCTTTCCAGCGTGACACCCATGCCGAAGCGCACCTGGTCGCTGCCCGGTTCCGGCACGGAAAGCTCGGCGCTTTCGCGGCGCGCTGTCCAGTAGCGCAGGTCGCGCGAGACGACGGCAATGCGCTCGCGATCGGCTTTTCGCTCGGCTTTCGCCAAAATGTCGCGCAGATCGGCCAGATTGTCCTCGATCATCGCCAGGCCGCGCTCCGTCACCAGATTGCGGTGTTGGCTGATCGGCCGCTCGCCGATGCCGGCAATGGCGTTTTCGCTGTCTTCCTCGCGGGTGAAAGCCCTGCTCATCGGATAAACTTAGGCCCGCTTCGGCGACTGTACAAGCCACTTGGCGGACCCGGTCATTGGTCGGACTATCGCCGAGCGGAGACCTATGCGGCTGGCCCAATTCCTGCGAAGAACCATTTCATCGCAGGGATCTGTGCCGATGTTGAACAGACGAACGCTTCTCAAGGGGACTGTCGGCTTTGCGGTGCTCGGCGTTTCGCTGGACAACGCCTTGGCGAAGACGGCAGCGCTTGGCTCGATCAATGCCGCCGAGCTTGGCGTGGAGCCGGACGCACCGGACGACCAGAGCAAGGCCTTCGCCACGATGCTAGCCGAGGCAAGCCAGCGCAATGCGCCGGTGTTCCTGCCGCCGGGCACCTATGTCGTGTCCAACCTGACCCTGCCCGCACGCGTCAGGCTTTCGGGCGTGCCGGGCGCCTCGCGCATCCTCTATGGCGGCAATGGCCATTTGCTGACGGCCGAACAGGCCGAGCATATAGAGTTCACCGCATTGGTCTTCGACGGCGCCAACGGCGGGTTGGCCGACGATGCGCAAGGCCTGCTCGACCTGCGCCGCGTCGCCCATCTCGTCATTGACAATTGCACGATCACCGGCAGCGGCAAGCATGGGCTGGCGCTGGAGCATGCGTCGGGCCGCATCGAGCGGTCCGAGATTTCGGGGGCTGCGGACGCCGGCATCTACTCCGTCGAGGCCGCTGGCCTGGCGATATCCGACAACACCGTATCCGACTGTGGCAATGGCGGCATTCTTGTGCATCGCTGGCAGCAGGCCGAGGACGGCACGATCGTCAGCGGCAACCGCGTGCAGCGGATCGGCGCGCGCGGCGGCGGCACCGGGCAGAACGGCAATGGCATCAACGCCTTCCGTGCCGGCAATGTCTCGGTCACCGGCAACATCGTCTCGGACTGCGCCTTCTCGGCGATCCGCGCCAACAGTTCCAGCAATCTGCAGATGACCGGCAACACCTGCTCGCGGTCGGGCGAAACCGCGCTCTATTCCGAATTCTCCTTCGAAGGCGCCATCATCGGCAACAACATCGTCGATGGTGCCGCTAACGGCATCTCGATCGTCAATTTCAACGACGGCGGCCGTATGGGTGTCTGCTCAAACAACATCATGCGCAACCTCTCGACCACCGGCCCCTACCCCGCCGACGCGCCGGGCTTCGGCGTCGGTATCAGCGTCGAGGCCGACACCACCGTCTCGGGCAATGTCATCGAGAACGCGCCGCTCTACGGCATGCAGATCGGCTGGGGCGCTTATATGCGCAATGTTGTGGCGACGGGAAACATCATCCGTCAGGCCGGAACCGGCATCGCCGTCACTGTGGTAGAAGGCGCTGGAAACGCCATCATTTCCGACAACGTCATCGACGGCGCCAAGAACGGCGCCATCATCGGCCAGCGCTGGGCCGAACCGGCGACCGGCGACCTCGCGCGGTCGAGCGATAGCGGCTATGCGCACCTGACGGTCGAGCGAAACAGGGTCAGCTGAGCGTCGTCGTCGGCCGCAGCGAGCCGACCTTGGCGCCAATGCGGCTTTCGATCGGAGGATTGGCCCGCTCCAGAAGGTTCGCCGCCAGTGCGCCGTCGGCGCTGAGAAGTTTTGCCAGCACAGTGGCAATCATCACCTCGGCGGCGCGGCCGGCGCCGTCATCGCATTTTAGCGCGATGCCGAGGCCAAGCTCCGGAACGGCAGCGCAATAGACACCCTCGGCGCCCGTCTTGACGAATATGCGGCCGGGCGCGGCCTGCATCAGCGCCACATCCACTTTGCCGGTGCCGGCGACCAGGAAAGGCTCGGCCATACAGGCAGACAGCAGGCGTTTGGCCGCCTTGGCGCGCTCAGGGCCAAAGCTCCTGCCCGTCGCCATGCGGGCAAAGCCAAGGGCAAAACTTTTCAGCGGCACGGCATAGGTGGGAATCGAGCAGCCATCGGTTGCCCGGTGATCCGCATCGTGGGCAGCGCCGGTCACCGCCTGCATGGCGTCGCGCACCATCTCCTGCAAACCATGGCCTGCCTTGACGTAGCCTTGGTGGGCAATCCCTGAGTGCACGCAGGTGCAGAGAAATCCGGAATGCTTGCCCGAGCAATTGTTGTGCAGTGCGTTCGGCGAGACGCCTGTGCGGGCCAGTGCGATCGTCGCGTCGTGGCTCGACGGCCAATGCGCGCCGCATTCCAGCGCCGACTTGTCGAGCCCGGCCTTGGCCAGCATCGCCTGCGCCAGTTCGACATGCGCGGGTTCGCCCGAATGCGAAGCGCAGGCCAGCGCCAGTTCGCGGTCGCCCAAGCCGTACGCATCGGCAGCACCCGTTTCAACCAGCGGCAGCGCCTGGATCGCCTTGACCGCCGAGCGCGGAAACACCGGCCGCGCCGTATCGCCGATCTCCAGGACAGGCTTGCCGTCACCGTCGAAGATTGCGACAGCGCCGCGATGGACGCTCTCGACGATCGCGCCGCGCAAGACCTCGACCAGAACCGGATTTGTCATCACCACGCCCCAAAAATACGGGCCGCTTCTACCTGATCCGGTCGAGAATGGAAACGTAGTTGGCGACGGCAGCGCCACCCATGTTGAAGATGCCGCCGAGCTTTGCGCCCGGCACCTGGATGCCGCCGGCCTCGCCCGTCAACTGCATGGCAGATAAGACGTGCATCGACACGCCGGTGGCGCCGATCGGATGGCCCTTGGCCTTCAGGCCGCCCGAAGGATTGACCGGCAGCCTGCCGTCCTTGGCCGTCGTGCCGTCCAGCGCCAGCCTGGCGCCTTCGCCGGGCTTGGCCAGGCCCATCGCCTCATATTCGATCAATTCGGCGATGGTGAAGCAGTCATGTGTTTCGACGAAGGAGAGATCGTCGAGCGTCACGCCGGCCTTTTTCAGCGCCTGGTTCCAGGCCTGTTCGCAGCCTTCGAAGGACAGGATGTCGCGCTTCGACATCGGCAGGAAATCCTGGACATGCTCGTTGGCGCGGAAGGCGACGGCGCGGCGCATCTTCAGCGCCGTCGAGGTGTCGGTCAGCACAAGGGCGGCTGCACCATCGGAGACCAGCGAGCAGTCGGTGCGCTTCAGCGGACCGGCGACGAAGGGGTTCTTCTCGCTTTCCTGGCGGCAGAATTCGTAGCCGAAATCCTTGCGCATCTGCGCGTACGGATTGTCGACGCCGTTCTTGTGGTTCTTGGCGGCAATCATCGCCAGCGCGTCCGACTGGTCGCCATAACGCTGGAAATAGGCCTGCGCGATCTTGCCGAAGACGCCGGCAAAGCCGGCCGGCGTGTCGCCCTCCTCCGGCAGATAGGAAGCTTTCAGCAGGTTCTTCCCGATCTCAGGCCCGGGCGTCGTCGTCATCTGCTCGGCGCCGACCACCAGCACGATGCGGGCAGCGTTTGCGTCGATGGCGCGGATGCCTTGCCGGACCGCGGCCGAACCGGTGGCGCAAGCATTCTCGACCCGCGTCGCCGGCTTGAAGCGCAGTCGGTCGTCGGCCTGCAACACGAGGCTGGCGGTAAAATCCTGTGGGGAAAAGCCGGCATTGAAGTGGCCGAGCACGATCTCGTCGACCTCATCCGGGCCGATGCCGGCATGGTCGAGCGCGTCGACCGCGACCTTGGTGATCAGGCCTTCCAGCGTCTCGCCTTCCAGCTTGCCGAAGCGCGAATGCGCCCAGCCAACGATGCATGCGGTCATGGCGGTCTCCATCCTTGGCGCCAGCCTAACATGTGGGCAAATGGCGCACTTCGCCTTTATTGTTCAAATATAAACAATCCCGCCCGCATCGAAAAGGGCCGCAAGCCGACAATCGCTTGGTGCAGGTTCCAATCGGATCGTTTTTTGTTGATTGACGCGTCAATAAAAAATAATCTCCGCCGCAAAAGCCGGGAACATCATGCCTAAAGTCGGAATGGAACCGTTGCGCCGCAAGGCGCTCATCGACGCGACGATCTCGGCGATCGGCGAGCGCGGCTCGCTTGACGTGACCATGTCGGAGATAGCGGGGCGCGCCGGTGTGTCGTCAGCATTGGCTCACCACTATTTCGGCGCCAAGGATGAGCTGCTGCTGGCGACGATGAGGCATATTCTGGCCGAGCTGACGATCGACATGCGGCGCGCGCTGCAATCCGCCGGCTCGCCGCGCGAACGTGTTTCGGCCGTGGTGGCCGTCAACTTCTCCGACATCCAGTTCCAGCCGGAAACCATCGCGGCCTGGCTCGCCTTCTATGTCGAGGCGCAGAAATCATCGGCCTTGCGCCGGCTGCTCAGGGTCTATGCGCGGCGGCTGCATTCCAACCTAATGAGCGGGCTGACCGGCATCTTGGCCAGGCACGAAGCCGACCGCGCGGCGGAAGCGACCGCGGCGATGATCGACGGGCTCTACATCAGGCGGGCGCTGAAGGACGGCGTGCCGGACGCGGCGACCGCGATTGCGCTGGTCGAGGACTATCTGGAAACCAAACTCGGCGGGCGACAGACACAGTGACAGCCTCAGTGACACAAAGGCGACCCAACATCCTGATCGTCATGGTCGATCAGCTCAACGGCACGCTGTTTCCGAACGGACCGGCGGACTTCCTGCACGCGCCGCATCTCAAGGAGCTGGCCGCGCGCGCGGCACGTTTCCGGAACAATTATACGCCCTCGCCGCTTTGCGCGCCGGGGCGCGCCGCCTTCATGAGCGGCCAATTGCCGTCGCGCACCCAAGTCTACGACAACGCCGCTGAGTTCGCCTCCTCAATTCCGACCTATGCTCACCATCTGCGCGCCGCCGGCTATTACACCTGCCTGTCGGGCAAGATGCATTTCGTCGGCCCCGACCAGTTGCATGGTTTCGAAGAGCGGTTGACCACCGATATCTATCCCGCCGATTTCGGCTGGACGCCGGACTACCGCAAGCCCGGCGAACGCATCGACTGGTGGTATCACAATCTGGGCTCGGTGACCGGCGCCGGCGTCGCCGAGATCACCAACCAGATGGAGTATGACGACGAGGTCGCCTTCCACGCGGTGCAAAAACTCTACGACCTTGCCCGCACCTCCGACGATGCGGCCAGCCGGCCCTGGTGCCTGACGGTTTCCTTCACCCACCCGCACGACCCCTATGTCGCACGGCGGCAATATTGGGATCTCTATGAAGATTGTCCGGCGCTCGAACCGGAGGTGGGATTCATCCCCTATGCCGATCAGGACCCGCATTCGCAGCGGCTTTACCGCGCCAGCGACTACGACAGTTTCAACATCACGCCGGAGCAGATCCGCCGCTCGCGGCGCGGCTACTACGCCAACATCTCCTATCTCGACGACAAGGTCGGCGAGTTGATGTCAGTGCTGGAACGTACGCGCATGCTGGACGACACGGTCATCCTGTTCTGCTCCGACCATGGCGATATGCTTGGCGAGCGCGGCCTGTGGTTCAAGATGAACTTTTTCGAGGGCTCGGCACGGGTGCCGCTGATGATCGCCGGCAAGGGCGTTGCCGCGGGGCTGATCGACGCGCCGGTTTCCAATCTCGACGTGACGCCGACATTGTGCGATCTCGCCGGCATCGACATCTCGGTGATCGCGCCGTGGACCGACGGCCAGTCGCTGCTGCCGCTGCTCGAGGGCACGAAACGCGATGCTCCAGTTCTGATGGAGTATGCCGCCGAAGGCTCCAACGCGCCGTTGGTGGCGATCCGCGACGGCCGCTATAAATTCATCCATTGCGAGATCGATCCGCCGCTTCTGTTCGATCTCGAAGCCGATCCGCAAGAACTCACCAATCTTGCCACCGATCCGACGCATGCCGATCTGGTGGCGGCCTTCACGGGAGCCGTACGAGCGCGCTGGGACATGGCCGCCTTCGACGCCGCCGTGCGTACCAGCCAGGCGCGGCGCTGGGTGGTCTATCCGGCGCTACGCAACGGCACGCATTACCCCTGGGAGTTCCAACCGCTGCAGAAGGCGTCGGAACGCTACATGCGCAACCACATGAACCTCGACAATCTCGAGGAACAGAAACGCTTTCCGCGAGGCGAATGATGACAATTGTCCCCTCCCTCGAGCACCTCAGACAGGCCTATGCCGTGACGTCGAAGGCGACGCAGATCACGCCTTTGCTGGAATCGACAGCCTTGGCCAAGGAGACGGGTGCGGCCCGCGTCTTTATCAAGCCGGAATCACTGCAATGGGCCGGCTCGTTCAAGGTGCGCGGGGCCTATTGGCGGTTGAAGCGGCTGTCGCCGGATGAGGCCATAAAAGGCGTCGTCGCCTACTCCTCCGGCAATTTCGCGCAAGGGTTGGCGGCTGCCGGCCAGGCGCTCGGCATTCCCGTCACCATCGTCATGCCGATCGACGCGCCGGCCGCCAAGCGCGATGCGACCACAGGCTATGGCGCGCGCGTCGTGCTGACCGATCATGGCGAGCGCGCCCGTGAAGAGGTCGCAGCCGCCAAGGCCTGCGAGATTGCCGAGACCGAAGGGCTGGCGTTGCTGCATCCATTCGACGATCCGGAGATCGTTGCCGGCCAGGCCGGCGCCGGGCTCGAAGCGCTCGAACAATTCGAGGCAAAGGACGCCAGTGCCGACCTTCTGTTCTGCTCGGTCGGCGGCGGCGGACTGATCGGCGGCATCTCGCTGGCCTTCCACTATCTGTCGCCGGCAACCGAGATCATCGGCGTCGAGCCGGAAGGCTTCAACGGCATGGGTGCATCGCTAGCGCATGGCGCCATCGAGACCATGCCGATCGCGCCGAAATCGATCTGCGACGGGCTGATGTCGCGGCGGCCGGGCGACGCGCCGTTCGCGGCGGTCAAGACCGCTGGCGTGCGCGGCATCACCGTCGACGACCAATCGGTTAGGCGAGCGATGAAGATCGCCTTCGAACGGATGAAGCTGGTGCTCGAGCCATCGGGCGCCGCCTCTCTGGCGGCGCTTCTCGGCGGCAAGGTGGATGTGACGGGTAAAACGGTCCTGGTCATGGCTACCGGCGGCAATGTCTCGCTCGCCGATTTTATTTCGCATATGAACGATGGGCGCATGTGAACCATGCTTGAAGCAGACTTCGTCATCATCGGCTCCGGCTCGGCCGGCTCGGCCATGGCCTACCGACTGTCGGAAGACGGCAAGCATTCGGTGATCGTCATCGAGTTCGGCGGTACCGATATCGGGCCGCTGATCCAGATGCCGTCGGCGCTGTCGATCCCGCTCAACATGAGCCTTTACGACTGGGGCTTTGCCAGCGAACCGGAGCCGCATCTCGGCGGCCGCGTGCTGGCGACGCCACGCGGCAAGGTGATCGGCGGCTCGTCCTCGATCAACGGCATGGTCTATGTCAGGGGCCACGCACGCGACTTCGACCACTGGGCCGAACAGGGGGCGGCCGGCTGGGGCTTCGCCGACGTGCTGCCCTATTTCAAGCGCATGGAGGACAGTGACGGCGGCGAGGACGGCTGGCGCGGCCACGGCGGCCCGCTGCACGTCCAGCGTGGCCCGCGCAAGAATCCGCTCTACGGCGCCTTTGTCGAGGCCGGCCGCCAAGCCGGGTTCGAACTGACCGACGACTACAATGGCTGGAAGCAGGAAGGCTTCGGACCGATGGAGCAAACCATTCGCGGCGGCCGCCGCTGGTCGGCTGCGTCGGCCTATCTGAAGCCGGCGCTCAAGCGGCAAAATGTCAGCGTGATCAGAGGCTTCGCCCGCCGGGTGATCATCGAGAATCAGCGTGCCGTCGGAGTCGAGATCGAAGCTCACAAACAGATTCAGGTCGTTAAGGCACGACGTGAGGTGATCGTCGCCGCATCGTCGATCAATTCGCCCAAGATCCTGATGCTATCCGGTATCGGCCCGGCCGCGCATCTCACGGAGAACGGCATCCAGGTCGTGGCCGACCGGCCCGGTGTCGGCCGCAATCTGCAGGATCATATGGAGCTCTACATCCAGCAGGAATCGACCCAGCCGATCACGCTGAATTCGGTTCTCAACCCATTCTCCAAGACGCTGATCGGGGCGCAGTGGCTGTTCTTCAAGACCGGCCTCGGCGCCACCAACCATTTCGAGGCCGCGGCCTTCGTACGCTCGCAGGCCGGTGTCGACTACCCCGATATCCAGTACCACTTCATCCCGGCGGCGGTGCGCTATGACGGCAAGGCGGCGGCGAAGGCGCATGGCTTCCAGGCGCATGTCGGGCCGATGCGGTCGAAGTCGCGCGGTTCGGTGACGCTGCGCTCGCCCGACCCGAAAGCGACGCCGGTCATCCGCTTCAACTACATGTCGCATCCAGACGACTGGACCGAGTTCCGCCACTGCATCCGGCTGACCCGCGAGATCTTCGGCCAGAAGGCTTTTGACGGCTTTCGCGGCAAGGAAATCTCGCCGGGTTCGCACGTCCAGTCGGACGAGGATCTCGACGCCTTCATCCGCGATCATGCCGAGAGTGCCTACCACCCGTGCGGCACTTGCAAGATGGGCCGCGCCGACGACATCATGAGCGTGGTCGATCCGGAGTGCCGGGTCATCGGCGTCGACGGCCTGCGCGTCGCCGACTCCTCGATCTTCCCGCGGGTGACCAACGGCAACCTCAACGCGCCGTCGATCATGACCGGCGAGAAGGCCTCCGACCACATTCTCGGCCGCACGCCACTGGCGCCGTCCAACCAGGAACCCTGGATCAATCCGCGCTGGCAGGTGGCGGATCGATAGGGCATTGTCCGGCGGACTGCTCCGCAATAGCGAATACATCTGGAGAACAGCATGCGCGCCCAGCCAACGGCATCGCACTATGTCAACGGCCGCTACATCGAGGACGAAGGCGGCGCGCCGCTGCCGGTGATCTATCCGGCGACCGGTGAGGTCATCGCCACCTTGCATTCGGCGACTCCGAACGTGCTGGAGCTCGCCATCGAAGCCGCGCGGGCCGCACAACCGGCCTGGGCGCGGATGAAGCCGGTCGAGCGTGGCCGCATCCTGCGCCGCGCCGCCGACATTTTGCGCGCGCGCAACGCCGATCTGGCGCGGATCGAGACGCTCGACACCGGCAAAGCGATCCAGGAGACGCTGGTGGCGGATGCACTATCGGCCGCCGACTGCCTCGAATATTTCGGCGGCGCGGTTGCCGCCTTCAACGGCGATGCGATCGATCTTGGTGGACCTTTTGCCTATACGCGCCGCGAGGCGCTCGGTGTGTGCGTCGGCATCGGCGCCTGGAACTATCCGATCCAGATCGCCGGCTGGAAATCCGCCCCCGCGCTCGCCATGGGCAACGCCATGGTATTCAAGCCTTCGGAAAACACGCCGCTGTCGGCGCTGGCGCTGGCCGAGATCTACTCAGAGGCGGGCCTGCCCGACGGGCTGTTCAACGTCGTGCAAGGCTATGGCGATGTCGGCGCCGGCCTCGTCGGCCACGATGTCGTTGCCAAGGTTTCGGTGACCGGCTCGGTGCCGACCGGCCGCAAGGTGCTGTCGCTCGCCGGTTCGAAGATGAAGCATGCGACGATGGAACTCGGCGGCAAGTCGCCGCTGATCGTGTTCGACGATGCCGATCTCGAAAACGCCATCGGCGGCGCCATGCTCGGCAATTTCTATTCGACCGGGCAGATCTGCTCCAACGGCACGCGTGTTTTCGTACAAAGCGGCATCCATGACCGCTTCGTCGACCGGCTGGTCGAGCGGACGAAAAAGATCCGCATCGGCGATCCGCTCGATCCTGAGACGCAGATGGGGCCGCTGGTCAACAAGGCGCAGCAGGAGAAGGTCGTTTCCTACATCGCGGCCGGCAGGCAGGATGGAGCAACGCTCGCCTGCGGTGGCAACGTGCCGTCGCTGCAAGGGTTCGATGGCGGCTTCTTTGTCGAGCCGACGGTGTTCACCGGTGTCACCGATACGATGCGCATTGCGCGCGAGGAGATTTTCGGGCCGGTGATGAGCGTGCTGAAGTTCGACGGCGAGGACGAGGTGATCGACCGCGCCAACGACACCGAATTCGGCCTCGCCGCCGGCGTCTTCACCCGCGACCTGCAGCGCGCCCATAGGGTGATCGCCGAACTGCAGGCCGGCACCTGCTGGATAAACGCCTACAATCTGACGCCGGTGGAAATTCCGTTTGGCGGGGTGAAGCAATCCGGCATCGGGCGCGAGAACTCGCTGGCGGCTTTAGCGCTCTATTCGCAGCTGAAGGCGGTGTATGTCGAGACCGGGGATGTAGCGAGCCCGTATTGAGGGTTGAAAGCGAAGTGACAGCTGATCTCCCCCCTTGCGGGGGAGATGGCCGGCAGGCCAGAGGGGGGTGTGACGGATCGCCAACCTTTGGTCTGATCTTCGAGTAGCTGAGACGTCGGCGGGACAGCACCCCCCTCTGCCTTGCCAGGCATCTCCCCCGCAAGGGGGGAGATTGGCAGCTCCAACGCTTCACCCCTTCTGCGCTGTCCCATCAAGATACTGCGTCAGCGCGCAGACCAGATGATAGAAGATGCTGGCCGGCACGTCCGATGCCAAGGAGCGGCCGCGTTCGTCGATGCGGTCGATCCACAGGCCGAGCGGCGCCGGGTCGATGTGCCAGCGGAATAGCCGGCCGACGCGCGCCTCGATTTCGGGCTTGAGGTCGGGACCGCCCGAGCCATCCAGCGCAATCGCCGCCTTGATCGCTTCCGCCTGCGGCCAGCTGCGCGATACGAGGTCGAGCGGCAGGCCCTGCCGGGAGACCGCACCGTAGGCAAGGCCGGTGGCGCGGTTGAGGCCGTTGGCGATGGCCGAGGCGTAGAGCTTGCGGGCAAAATTGCTCAACTCGCCCTGGCCGCTGCGGGCGACGAAATCGGTGAGCAGCGAGGCCCATTCGAAATGATGGCCGGGCTCGGTCCATGTGCCCTTCTCGCCGGCGGCCGGCTTCCACCCGGCGTCGAAATATTCGCCCAGCGTCCAGCTCTCGGCATCGAAGAAATGACTGCGGAAAAGGTCGATGATGCGCGCGGCGCGGCGCAGATAGGTGCGGTCGCCGGTCGCCTCATACCAGGCGAGGAAGGCCTCGAGCAGATGCATATGCGGGTTGGAGCGCCGCTCGCCCTCCCCGTCCGACGTCTCGAGGAAACCGGTCATGCGGCTGTCCTCGAGATGCGCGTCGAGGAACACGAAGGTCTCCTGGCCCAGCCGCAGCGCATCCGGATTGCCGCACATATGCGCATGCGCCAGCGCCAGCAGCACGCAGGAATGGTCGTAGGCATCCTCGGTTGGGTCGGCGACGGAGCCGTCGACATTGAGCGTGCGCACCCAGCCGCCCCGGTCCGTGCGGCCCTTGCCGGCCATGAAGGCGATGCCATGGGAGATCAGGCGATCGGCTGGACCGTCCCAGCCGCGGGCCTTGGCAACGGCGAAGGCGTAGACTTGCCTCGCCGTCGTGCGCATGCGCTTGGGCTTCAACAGCGCCTCGCCGTGGAAGCCGAGCGCCTCGTGGAAGCCGCCATGACGCTCATCGACGCCTGAAGTCGACCAAAGCGGCAAGGTCTCCTCGAACAGCCAGTGATGCACGCGCCGACGCCAGGCGCCGCTCTCGATGACGCGGTCGTGTGCCGGCGTAAACCTGGTTTCCAGCCGTCCCGATTTCTCCAGCTGCTCGACGATCTTCTTGACGTGCTGGCTGTGACTGACCGGGGCAACGAAGGTGGCGTCCGCGGTCGAGACGATGGCGACATCCTTCATGCCGATCGCCGACAAAAGCCGGCCGTCGCTGCGGATGTAGGAGTTCTCGCAATCGATGGCGACGACATCGCCGACGACGACATTGCCCTTGGCGTCGGCAGGGCCGACATCAAGCAGCGACTGCCAGGAGCCGAGGTCGTTCCAGCGGAAGCCGGCCGGCACCATCGCGATGTCCTTGGCCCGTTCCATGATGGCGTAGTCGATCGAGTTCGACGGGATGGCGGCGTAGAGGTCGAGCGGCATATAGAGGCCGGACAGGTCGCTCGTTGCCGCCTTGTAGGCGGTTTCGGTGGCCTGCCAGATGTCGGGTTGGAAGGTGGCGAAGGCGTCGCGCATGGCGCCGGCGCGAAACAGGAAAATGCCGGTGTTCCAGTAGAAGGTGCCCGCACTGAGATAGCTCTGCGCAGTGGCGAGGTCGGGCTTTTCGACGAAGCGCGACACGTCGAAGACGCCGCCGCTTTCGGCTGCGACTTCGATATACCCATAGCCGGTCTCGGGCTGCGCCGGCTTGATGCCGAACACCACCAGACGGCCGGCAAGCGCTGCTTGGCTGCCCGCCTCGACGCTCTGCCAGAACTGCTTGGGCGTGGCGATTTCATGGTCTGACGGCACCACCAGCACTAGGCTGTCGCCGAACTCCGACAATGTGCGCAACGCGGCCAGCGCCACGGCGGCAGCCGTGTTGCGCCCGGTCGGCTCGAACAGCGGGCCACCGCCGGCGAGGTCGAGGCCGGCAAGGTCGGCATGCACGCGCTCGGCATGGCGCTCGGCGGCGATCAGGAAGATCGGCGTTTCGCCCTCCGGCCGCGCCGTCAGCCGGCGCAGTGTCTTGGCCAGCATCGAGCCGTCGCCGGAAAGATCGTGGAACTGTTTCGGGTTGTCCTCGCGCGACAGCGGCCACAGCCGCGAACCGACACCGCCGCTCATGACAAAACTGACGATGCGCTCGGTCATGAAAGGTCCAATCAGAACGTCTGGTTGTAAGCGCCGACTTCGGGGCTGCGGCGCAGCACGGCGTCGACCGCCTCGAACATCTGCCGGCGGCGGTCGGACGATACCGGGCTTTCGACAACCACGACAAGCTCCGGCTTGTTCGACGACGCCCGTACCAGGCCCCAGGTGCCATCTTCGGCCACGATGCGCACGCCGTTGACGGTGATCAGGTCAGCGATCTTCTGGCCGGCAAAAGCCTTGCCGGCGCGCTGCATCGCCTGGAAGTCCGCCACCACCTGATCGACCACGCCGTATTTCACGTCATCGGCGCAATGCGGCGACATGGTCGGCGTGCCGAAGGTCAGCGGCAGCGCGCGATAGAGATCGGCCATCGAACTTGTGGGGTTGCGGACGAGCATCTCACATATGGCTATTGCCGTGATGAGACCGTCATCATAGCCGCGGCCGATCGGCGGATTGAAGAAGAAATGGCCCGACTTCTCGAAGCCGGCGACGGCGCCAAGCTCGGCGACGCGGCGCTTGATATAGGAATGGCCGGTCTTCCAATAATCGGTGACGGCGCCATTGGCTTGGAGCACGCTGTCAGTGTTGAACAGGCCGGTCGACTTGACGTCGACGACGAAGGTCGAGCCGGGATATTGGGTTGATATGTCCCGCGCGAGCATGACGCCGACCTTGTCGGCAAAAATCTCGTTGCCCTCATTGTCGACCACGCCGCAACGGTCGCCGTCGCCATCGAAACCCAGGCCGACATGGGCACCTGTTTCCAGCACTTTGTCCCTGATGGCATGCAGCATCTGCATGTCTTCCGGGTTCGGGTTATAGCGCGGAAAACTGTGGTCGAGCTCGACATCGAGCGGGATCACCTCGCAACCGATGCGCTCCAGCGCCTGTGGCGCGAAGGCGCCGGCAGTGCCGTTGCCGCAAGCGGCCACAACCCTGAGCTTGCGCGCGATGTGCTTGCCGCCGACCAGATCGTCGAGATAGGTCTCGCGAAAACCGGCGACGAATTCGTAAGAGCCGCCGCCGGCAAGATCGAAGTCGCTCGACAGCACGATCTGTTTCAGTGCGCTCATCTCCTCCGGTCCGAAGGTGAGCGGCCTCGCCGCACCCATCTTGACTCCGGTCCAGCCATTCTCGTTGTGCGACGCCGTGACCATGGCGACGGATGGCACGTCGAGCGCGAATTGGGCGAAATAGGCCATGGGCGACAGCGCCAGGCCAATGTCTTTCACCTTTGCGCCCGCAGCCATCAGGCCGGAAACCAGCGCCAGCTTGATGGCAAGCGAATAGGAACGGAAATCATGCCCGGTGACGATGTCGGGACCCGCGCCAAGACGGCGGATCAAAGTGCCCAGGCCCATGCCCAACGCTTGGACGCCGATCAGGTTCAGGTCCGGCGGTTGCGTCGAACCGGCATGGCCAAACCACCAGCGCGCGTCGTATTCGCGAAAGCCGGACGCCTTGATCAGCGCTTCGGTTTCGAATTCGAAGCTGTTGGGCCGGGCGTCGCCTACGATTTTCAGGGGCAAGGCAGCAAAGCTCCAGATGGCGAAAACACGATCTATCGAGGCTGCGACTTAGCACACAAGGCTTTAAGCCGGGTTTATCCCGGGAGGGAAAGCCAAGCTTTGCGGCAATGCCCGACGAAAGCCAACGAAATGCGACAGAAGCGCTGCCATTGCCGCTTGCAGGAACGGTATGCGGCAGCTATAAGCCCGCGGTCTGGTCACGGAGTGTAGCGCAGCCTGGTAGCGCACCTCGTTCGGGACGAGGGGGTCGCAGGTTCAAATCCTGCCACTCCGACCAGAAAAAACAAAGGGTTAGCGATCCCGCACTTTCGCTACCCCACAGATATCCCCACAGAAACGACCGAATGTATTTACCGCTCAGGGCTGGGGTGGGCGACGTCGCATGGGATCTACGTCGGATTGGGTCATCAGCGAACCCACAACAAGATGTCAGGGGGACCGGATGAGCTGCCTTCCCGCTCATGGGCGCATCGACTGCAAATCATGCTACAGGGGCGAGAATGTCCTGTTCGATCGTAGCCGTCGAGAGGATCAGGACTGGCGCATCACTGCTAATCCCTTAGCTTGGGGAAACCCCAATGCTCGGATCGTCATTCTCGGATTCTCAAAGGGGCCAACCCAGGCTGGGAGCTTTGCAAGAACCCCTCACGACCAGATAGCTTACAAAGGCAGCCGTCCGAACGTCGGGCGAATTCTTGCGCACGTGGGACTTTTGGAAAAAGGGACACGCGAATCCCAGGCAGCCGCGGTCGATTCTATGATCGCCGACAAGAGCGGGCTGTTCCACTTCGGATCTCTTATCAGATGCAGCGTTGAGCGTTACGACCAAAGGGAGCTGGAATGGAAAGGGTCGGGTGGCGGCATGTTAGACAGATTTGTCGCGACACCATTTGGCTCCGAGGTTGCCAGAAACTGCGCTTCCCAATTCTTGGTCAACCTCCCGAAGGCAACCAAGCTCGTCGTGATGTTCGGGATGGGATCACACCAGAACTACGTTCGAGAGGCACGCACCTTGCTCTCGGCCGTTCGCGGGAGAACCATGAGGGAGATCAATGCTGTGACCTACGAGGATGATCTAATAACGGTTGTCCATGTAGAGCATTTTGCTTCACAGGGCGACCTGATCCCCCAGTGGCTCGGCGAAGGGCAATATGGCGATCATCCGCGAAGCGAATTCGGTCGGCTCGCCCGTGCTTCGGTTAATCGCGCAATCGACCGGTTCACTTGAGTTGGTAATTAGCGGTCGACGGACGCTACTGCGGTGGCGCCCCTAGCCGGGAAGCAAAAAACTAACCTTTTCAATGGCCAGTCTTGAAAGTGGGACAGAATAGGCCTTTCAAGATCCTTATTTTTTTCGTCGAGATTGTCTCACCGAAACCTGGCTAGGACAGGACCTCTTCGATGCCTACCGGACCATCGATAGCGATCGCCCGGCTAACTTGCATGGCAAAGGGGGGTCCCAAGTTCAAACCGTGCCGCTGTAGACGTCACAGCATCGAATGGCTTGAAGGGGCCGAAACCGGACCGACCGCAATCGAGTCAGATCTTCGAAAGCTGCCGTTCAGATCCGGACCTGCTATTCTGGAGCCCCGGCGAACGCCAGCGCCTTCTCAAGCTTAGCGTCCTGCTTCATGGTCTGCCTGCGGGCAGACAGATTTCTGTTCTCCGCCGAACGCTGTGCGGACCACCGCAGCAGACGACAGAAGGGGCCAGACGCCAACTCTGGTCTGCCTAGTGCAATCGCGTACACAATTCGAGCAAGGACTCTGGCGTAGCGGCGAAACAGTTCATCCTCCAGCGAAACGATAGCCTCGAAACTGCCCGGGTCGCCCTGACGTGCGCATCGCCCGAAGAGCTGACGATCGATGCGAGCAGATTCGTGGAATTCCGTCAGAACGACATGTAGTCCGCCACTTTGGACGATGCTCTGCGCGAGCCGAATGTCAGTTCCTCGACCTGCCATGTTTGTCGCTACGGTAATGCGCCCTGCTTCTCCTGCAGCCGCAACGATGGCCGCCTCCTCCGCGTCCTGACGGGCATTCAGCACCGTGTGGCCAAGTCCATGCGAACTGAGCAATGCACTGAGTTGCTCAGAAGCTTCGACCGATCGCGTCCCAATGAGGACTGGTCTTCCGAGCTTCCTCAACTCGCGCACATGGGCGGCGACTTTGCGCCACTTTTCCTCAGCGGTCCGGCAAAGGTGTACCCCCAAGCTTCGTCGCTGGACCTCGCGGTGCGTCGGAATTCTGACGACCTCAAGCCCATAGACTTCCTGCAGCTCGGTCGAAATCTCCGCGGCCGTGCCGGTCATCCCCGCCAGCCACAAATATCTCCTGAAGAAGCGTTGATACGTTATCTGCGCGAGCGTCTCCCGGCGGCCGGTTGTTTTACAGCCCTCTTTCGTCTCCACCAGTTGATGCAGGCCGCGCTCCCAAGACCGGTCAGCCATGACCCGTCCAGTATACTCGTCGACAATCTGTACCTTCCCGTCTGCCACAATATAGTGGATGTCCCGATTGAAGAGGTGGAGGGCGGACAGGGCTTGCTCCACCAATTCGAGGCGCACTCTTCGCGACGCCCAAAGCCCGCCCACAGCTGAGGCGTCTGTGCCAGCGACTAAGGCCCGCCCTCGCTCGGTCAGCCGGACTGCCCTCTCGCTGCCCAACAAGCGATAGTGCTCACCGGCCTTCAGATCTTTAGCCAGATCCAACGCAGCCTTGTAAACCTCGGTCGCAGCCGGATCGTCAGTCTCGCGCGAAATGATGAGGGGTGTCCTGGCTTCATCGACCAACACGCTGTCGGCCTCGTCTACAATTGCAAAATGCAACCCCCGCAACAGGAGCTGCGATGCCTGCTGCCCGTCACCGATCGTCTTGTCTAGCAGAACACGAGCACCGCTTCGACGCCCGCGCAGCGCGATCGTATCCCGCAGGTAGTCAAAGGTAAGCTCTTTGTTGGTGCAGTAGGCGACGTCGCAAGCGTAGGCAGCGCTACGAACCGATGGATCTTGCCCATGCAGCACCAGCCCTACCGTTAGTCCAAGGTTCTCATAGACGGGCCTGAGTTGATCAGCATCCCGCTGTGCAAGATAGTCGTTAACAGTGACGACGTGGACTGGAACTCCAGCGAGCGCGGCTGTGGCCGCTGGCAGGAGCGCCGTGAGCGTCTTGCCTTCACCCGTTTCCATCTCCGCGAGTCGACCTTTGAGAAGTGCATAACCACCGATAAGTTGCACCGGATGATGCTGCATGCCGAGGAGACGTTGCGAGCATTCTCTTATCAGCGCAAATGAACGAGCGACGACGCTTTCCGCAAGTCCTTCACGTGAGAGGGCCAGCTTGACCTTTTCAGCGGCCACCGAGATGCTGTTGTCAGCGAGCGTTCGATACTCGTCCCCAAAGCGCTCGACGTCTTCCAGAAATGTTCTGAAGCCGCTCAATGTCACATTTGGTCGGCGCTTGACCTTTGCCTGGACTCTGGTGAGAGCATCATCGAGAGCGCTCGCGGTCTCCCGCCGTCTTTCGGGAAACGGCACCATCCGGAGGTCAGCGATCCTCCAAGGCCTGATCGTGTCCTCACGCATGGAACTGGGACAGAAAGAGCTGCCGCAGTCGGCGCGCCATCTGCAGGCCAACCGGTTCCCATTCGTGCTCGAACCGAACATAGACGCGGCTCCCAAAAGCTGGTGGGAGAGCGTCAGCGGAGGTCTTCAGATCAAATTGGAACCAGCGTCTTAGGGAGTTGAGTCCCTCGGCGTCACGCGGATCAACGGCAATGGCGCCACCACCGCCTGACGTCAGAGCCTTACTCGGAAGCTTGTCGTAGGCGGCAGGCACTTCACGCAGAATTTCCGCCGGAAGCGCCGCGCCACTCTGTCCCGGCATGCGCACAGTGACCCGAAGCAATCGCTCTCGCACCAGATCGATATCGTCCTGAGAGACCACAACGCGGATGATACTCGCCGCAGTTGGCGTTACATAACCGAGGACGGATCCCTGGCGGAAGAAGCGCTCAGGCATGTCCTGGCTCTGTTCAACGACAAGGACTCCTGCGGCGGCGCTGGTTGCCACAAGGTGGAGAAACCGATCCTGGGTCCTATCAAGATCAGCCTGGGCCTCCTCCAGTTCCTTCCGTGTCACCTCGGCCTGCGAACGGTCATCAAAACGTTCCGCACGGAACTGAAGGTCAAGTTCCCTGACGCGGGCCTTTAGGATTGAACGCTGCATCTCCAGAACCGGATCGACACTTTCGAACAGGGGCTGGCCAGGTTCGACTGGTGAGCCAGGTCGGCGCTTCAGTTCGCGTAGGAATCCATCAGCGCCGGCGCGGACGTAGGCTTCCTCCGGTAGCCAGATCACCCCTTGTGACATCGTCTGGTGCGGCGCCGGTACAGCAAAGAGGAGCGCGGTTCCAGCGAGCAAGGTGAGGGACGTGACCATGACCGCTCGCACCCGATGACGACGCAGACGAGGGCTGGCGATGACATGCCACAACATCTTGGCGGCGGGCAGCACTACCCCAGAAACGATCCCCCACAGTGCCACAAGCACGCCAAGGACCAGGTAGTGAGTTGCGACAAACAGCGAAATGCCGAACAGGATGAGCATTCGATAGATGAATGATGCGGGGGCGAAAGCAAGCAACCAGATTCGTTCACCCGGTCCGAGCGGAAGCGTGCGTTCCTTCTCGACACCGAAGGCATAACGCTCGACCAGGCGGCCCCAAAATTCGGATGAGCGCTGTGCGAGATTAGGCATCTCGACAAGATCGGCCAGCACAAAGTAGCCGTCGAACTTGAGCAGCGGGTTTCCGTTCACCAGCACGGTCGAAACACCGGCAACGAGCATCACGTCGAAGGCTATTGCCCGCACGACGCCGGTCTCCACAATCAACCACACATAGAGCCCAATGGCCGCTAGCAGCGTTTCAACCAGGATTCCGGCCCCGGCCACAGCTGCACGCTGATACTTGCTGCGAAATCCGGCCGATGCCGAAGCATTCACATAGGGCACGGGAAAGAAAACCAGGAACATCAGCCCCATTTCATGGACTTCGCCACCGAAGGCCCGCGTCGTCAGGCCATGTCCCAGTTCATGCAGCAGTTTGACAACAGGATAGACGAGAGCAATCAAAAGCAGGCCTTGCGCCGCGAAAACCCGGTCCGAGATATTTTCCGTCAGAGTATGTGAGTGAAGGCTGGCCAAGTACAGCGCAGGTGCAACAACGACGACCCACAGAACCAGGCCGGTCTTCCCAAAAAGCCCGCGGCAAAACGGGAGTGCTCCCTTTAGGAAGCGATCGGGATCAAAGAGTGGTAGGGTTACGGAGAGCGGGCTCTTGAGATTGCGCTTCAATAGCGCCTGACTTTGCTTGGAGAACCGATCGAAAGCCTCCAGTGCGTCCGGCTGAGTGTCGTGGCGAATGAGATCCGCGCTATGAAGCTGCGTCAACAGTCCAATGATCTCATCCTGGCTCGGCGCGCTGTCGCCGAACATATCCACCATACTGTTCCAGATTGCGTCGACGGTCTGCCGCCCGTCGAGATTGGCAATGAAATAGTATGCGACCGGCGTGAACCGGTGGGACTTGCCGCTGGCGGCGTCCTGAACAACGTACCAGGCGCTGCCGCGATAGCGATGACGATGGATGCGCGCATGAAGCCGAAGCATCGGCTTCAGGCCGCAGACCCTATACCAGTTTGAGCTCAGGAACGGTTCAACCATCACGTACTCCCAAGTCCGGCATTAGGGGATCCAAGCCCAGATAAGGAGCCTGGTGCGTTCGATCAGGTTCCGTCCCAACACCCAAAGGAGCCGGCGCTCGCCAATTTCGATCTTACCGATGCCCTCCATACCCGGCCGGAGAGGAAGGTCGTTGGAGAGCAGGTCGGCTTCAACACGAAAGAAGTTACGGCCGTCCTCGGCGGTCGCCACTGAGGTCAGCCGGGCGACACTGAATGGGACCGTCTGCCCAGCCGCCCCGGTGAGGGCGAGAGTACCCTTTTGTCCAATTGCAATGTGCCGGATGTCCTCCTCGTCGACATGCAACACGACCCGATACGAACTCAACGGCGCCACCTCGAACAATACCTTGCCTTGCTGCACAGGTGCACCGAGCATCTGACTTAGATCCCCCGAGACAACGAAGCCGTCGACCGCGGCAACAATCCTGCTGCGCGCCAATTTGTCCTTGGCTAGGCTCGCTTGGGCCTCTGCCTGATCAATCTGCGCCTGCAGCACCTGCATATTTAGCCTGTCATGCTTCGCCTGCGCATCTCTATGTTTCTGTTGCAGTTTGCGAACCTCCATCTCCCACCGCGTGCTCTCCAGCACGAGATCGCGATCGTCGAGGGTAGCGAGAACGTCACCCTGTTGTACGATGTCGCCAGGTCGCACATTTGCTCGGGCGATGAACCCATCGAAGGGCGCTACGGCGGCTCGCTGTATCGAACCCTCGAGGACAGATTTAGCCGATACCCGGAATTCCGTGTTGGCAAACGCGAGAAACCCGAACAAAGCGAGTGCAAAAACGACTGCGAGCTTGAGCGCGGGTCGGCGCGGTCCGAAGATCGCCGTAACGGTTGACCGAGCGTTTGTCGCGATCCTGCCAGTGATCCAGCGCTCGGACCCTCGCTGTAGTTCCAGCACAGGGCCTGCTAGGGCTCCAAGAAGCTGGAGAGTTTGAACCGCCTCGGGATTAAAAGGATCGTTGACCTGACGCTCCAACGTCATTACGCCGATCGGGCCGTTTGCGGCTGAGAGCAGCACCGACAGAACGCTCCTGACCCGGCCTGAATTGGCAAGCTCCTTGTGAGCCACCGCGATCCGCCGTTCGGTTCCAGTCACCACGGGATAGGAGACTGGTTGTCTCTGGTCGAACGCCTCGTCCATGGCGTTTTCCAGCGTGCCGACCAACTCCGACTTCCGCTGAAACCAGGCCGAGTGCGACATCGCCCGCATCCGGATTCCGCGCCGCTCATGGAACCCCAGCGAAACGCGCTCGCAGCCGAAGCGCGCCGCAACTTCGTTGGTTAGGGCCAGCGCCGCAGTCTGGAGCCTGGAGTGTTCCTCAACGACTGCAAGCATGTCGAGGGTTGCATTTGCACGAGCGAGCAGCCCTATCTCGCCTACAGCCCGCTGTCGCAGCAAGGCCGCTTCGAGCCACCCGGTTCCCCATTGCAACTGCCGGAAAACGGTCTTGAGATCGAAGTTCGCATGGGAGACAACGTCTAGCACGACAACGCCTACTGCGTTTCCCTGCACATCGATTGGAAATGCGACATGCACACGCGCGATCGGCCCCGTACTTGCCGTGATTGATCTTACGACCCCACGGCGTTCTCGGATTGCCTGCTCTGCTCCAGGGCTCAGGTACGAAACATCCTTTTCGGCGTCGGGCCAAATGGCAGCAGGCCGGTACGAACCTTCTGGGCTCTGAAGCAGGAGCAGGCCTGCCCCCGTTTGCTGGATCTGGCTGCACTGAAGAGCCAGCCAGCAGGAGCAAAACGTTGCCAGGTTGTCGGCTGTCGCAAGCGACGCCCAAAGCGCGGCATCATCCGCCGCCGAGACTTTGCCGGAATCCGCGGTGCGGTCCCTCGTCGCGTCCTTTTCAAATTGATCAACGGTGTCCATAGAACACCTCAAGATCCGTGGCACCAGGCCCAATCGATTTCATAGAGGCGGACAAAACGCTGTCCTGTTCCAAGCAATGGTGGGCCGCTCGCTTTTCCATCTTCGCCCGACCACGCCAGTTCACCCCGCGTCGTGCCGCTGGTTCGCAACACGCGTGCGAAACATGATCGTGCAGCGCAGCCCCGCCGGCACCTTGCCCTCCGGGTTATCGAGCGTAAGCCTCACCCCGAAAGTTGCGCTGGGGGCATCGATGAACCGGTCGACCACCGACACCTTGGCGGTAAGCCTGCCCCCGACAGGGTCTTCCGGATAGACTTCGGCAAGATCGCCGACCTGGATTGTTCCCAAGCGTTCAAGCGGCAGAAACACCTCTACAAACAGCGGATCGGTCCTAAGGATAGTCAACACGTGAGCCTGGTCGTGAAGGTACGCTCCTGCCGTGAGCGCGCGCTCTATGACAACACCGTCGTACGGGCTGCGTATCATACGTTGCTCCAACAGCGCCTCTGAACGCCTCAACTCGAGCTGCGCCATCCGGAAGCTGAGTTCGGCCTCGCGCAGTTCCTGCTCCGCTTGTTTCAAGTCGGAGTCGCTTTCGTCGCGGCTGGCCTCGGACGCTGCCTTCACCTCGGCGAGCTTTGTTATCCGGTTGGACTTCTTGGTGAGGTATTCCATTCGAGATTTTTTCGAGAGCACCTCATGGTCGTTTTCCGCCCGAGCGCGGGCCACCTCGAGCGAAGCTCGTTCGACACCCGAGTCGAGCTCGGCCACGATTTGACCTGCTGTGACTGCGTCGCCCCGATCGGCAAACACGTCTTTCACGAGCCCTGAAACGGACGCGCCGAGCTCGACCTTCGCGCTCTGTTCAATCAGACAATCGGCATCGGAGGCAGCTTGTCTCTCTTGCGCAAGAATGGGCTTCGAAGCAGAGACCAACGCCAGCGCGGCAAAAGCGCTTATCGCCAGGGCATGGAGAGAAGCGTGCAATGATCGCAGCTTAGCGCAGTTCGCCATGGCGGTTTTCGTGCTCCTGGATGAGCTTCGTTATGAGCTCCTGCAAGCGTTTCGCCGCAAATGGGCTCAGGATAATGCGGTGGTGCAGCTCGATCTCGAGATCTCGCTGCTGAAGATCCCAATTCTGGTTGATTCCGAAATTGAGGACCACCTCTTCTCGCGTGCTTGTGGCGTTGCAGACATTGCAATAGGTGCTTTTCAAGTTCGCCGTGTTCAAACGTACAGGAGGCTGCGTCTTGCCCGCTGTAGTCGTTTCTGAGCCGTTCTCTGGCTTGCCACTCGCCATCCCGTCACCCCTTCTCCCTACCTGCAATCTTTCGTTGTTCGCCGAAGTCTGCCAAGCCAGTCCCAATGCTGGCTCGCCGCGATCGGCTAATTTCTTTTGCCCGGCCCTGTGGATGCCGAAACCCGGATGCCGGCGTTCGGGTTCTGAGCCGCAAGTGCCTGCGCGACGAATGGGAACTGCCATGCCACCTGATCCGTCAACAGCGACCACTTGTCGTTTGCGAATGCCGGGATCGTCAGATCGAGCGCAAAATCGCGATCGTCCGGCGAGGCTCGTCTCGCGGCGCCGCCAAATTGCCAGTCCGGAACTTCCAATGGTGAAGCCTCGGTTCCCTTCTCAGGAGCGCGCGAGAGAGGGGCAGAGTTCTTCGCAGGCGTAGGATCCGCTGATGCCTCGCCGAGCGCCACCCTCGACTGAGATGTTGTTGTGTTGGCTGAAGTCGGGATCGGGCCAAGGGGCCAGGCACCTAGTGCTGAGAACTCGCTCTGCAGCCCGGCCCCAGTGCTTTGGAGCTGAACGTGGATGCCGGAGGGAATCGGTGGGATTTCCGGCTGGTCGCGACCCGCTATTTCCGACTGCAGGATGTTGGCATCTTGGCTGGTAACAGCACCGCTGAGGTCGAAATCCGCGATCGAGACCGGATCGATCAAGGACCAGGCTGCGAAGCCCTGCCCCGGATTTGCGGCCGCGCCGGAGATCAGCTTCACATCGGCCTTGGTGTATGCCGCATCTCTGTTTGCGTCGCCGATATAGCCCACAACCTGTAGGGCATCGTCGCTGGTCGTTGTTGTCGCCTTGCCGTTTACGCTTGCAACAGCAACATGCAGGATCTGGGTATCTCCGTAGATCGCTGTGCTGGGCACAGACGCAATGAGGGAGACGATGTTCAGGGTGCCGCTTCGCAGCGCGCTGCTGCTGGAAACGGTCACGGTGGCCTGCTTCGTCCCATCAGGCTTCAGGGTGCTGCCAAATGTGAGTTTCGTGCCTTTGGGAAGGTCGGCTCCGGCCGTTGCTCCAGTTATGGTGAGCAGGGCCGGATCATAGTCCACAGTGAACACTAGCGACTTGACGCCGCCAAGGCTGCTGAAACTCACAGGCAGTCCGTTGGCGCGGGCGGGAACATCCACTTTCTGGCCCGGACCGCGCATGAAGTCGAACAGGCTGATAATGCCGTTTCCTACGCTCTTGACGTCGAAACCAGCGATAAAATCGTCGCCAGGAGTTCCATCGCGATTGCCATCCAGGTCGTCGCGGCTGTCATGCAGGGAATTCTCACCGCTTCGCAGCATGACACGGTAGTGATCGAACGGAAGGATGCCACCGACATTGAGATCGGGTAGCTGTGCTGTCCCGGGATCCTTAGCCGTTGGCTCCTGGCTGTGCTTTAACATAGATTCTGGGCTGGCGTTCTGGCTACCATATTGCCGGATTGCTCCCGTCCGCAGGAAGGTGAAGCCCGCCAAATCATCGTCGATGACGATCGAGCCGTCGATGCGACCGACCCCCTGCCCGATCAGCATGACGTCGGTGGGACCGCGTGCGTTTCCCTCGCCTGGATGGATATTGAACGTCGACGGGTCGAAGGCGTGATTGAAGCGCACCCGGAAGCCTGTCGCCGTCGGCGTGAAGCTTTGCACCACCAGCCAGTCGGTGTCGACCACAACACTGGTTCCGGAGGAAGCGCTGAACGTGCCGTCCTCGTTCGTGGCGCTGGCGAGGATGGTGAAGCCGCCGCGTGTGTCATAGTCATGCGTTGCGGTCGTAGCGCTTCCGGCCAGGGAGTCGACCAACCCATCGCCCCAGTCGACCCTCCAGAGGGTGATCGTGTCGTCACCGGGATCGGCAGCCCCAAGCGTGATGGTGTAAGGGTCACCCGCGATAGCATGTGCTGGACCGGTGACCGTGATTGTCGGCGCAACATCAGCGACGTGGATCGCAAAGCTCTGCTCGCTCGCGGCGCCGTGCGCATCCGTGACGCGCAGGGTCACATTGTGCGTGGCGTCACCATCGCGCGCCGTCCACCTGAACGCGCCTGTGTCCGGGTCCACCATCGCGCCGGCCGGGGCAGTCACAAGCGAGAAGACAAGCTTGTCGCCTCGGTCAGGATCGCTCGCGACGGGCACGAAGGCCACCGTCTCCCCCTCCTTCAGCGAGCGGTCGGACAATGCTGCGAGCGACGGCCCGTCATTGAGGCCATTCACCGCTATGGTCACGCGAGCCGTGGACAGCGCGCCGGAGGCGTCCTTGACCGTATAGGTGAAACTGTCGCTCGCCGTCTCACCCGCGGCCAGCGCCGCGAAGGCGCCGTTCGGGTCGTAGTCGTAGCTGCCGTCGCTCTTTACGGCTACGCGGGCCCCGGAAACAAGAGCCAGCACTTGGCCAATGTTCGCAGCCGACCCGTTCACCGCGAAGAGGGCAAGCGTGTCGCCGCTGTCCGGGTCGGTATCGTTGGCGAGAATGCCCTGGGCTGCTGCGACGCTCAGTGCGGTGTTCTGGTCAGTCGCCGCTGAATCGTCGACCGCCTTCGGCCCGTCGTTCTGTCCGGTGATCGAAACGGTCACGGTTGCGGTCGAGGCTGCGCCTGCAGCATCGCGCACCGTATAGATGAAGACGTCCTGGGCCGTTGCGCCCGCTGCGAGATGATCGAAGGCCCCGTTCGGATCGTAGGTAAAGGTGCTATTGGCATTGAGGATGACTTTGCCGACGGTCCCAGCGGTGTCGAAGCTGATACTGTGGGTGTCGCCTTGGTCGACATCAGCGAAAATCGGCGCGAGAAGCACCGCCGGGCCGTCCTCCATGGCTTCGCCGGCTACATCCTGCGCCACCGGCGCATCGTTCACCGGCGTGACTGTGAGGTTGAAGGTGTCGAAGGCTGACAGTTCACCGTCGCTCGCCGTCACCTTGAGGCCAAGGACTCCGTTGAAGTTCAGCGGCGGCGTGCCCGAGAAGGTCAGCGTCGAGGCATCGAAGGAGAGCCAGCCTGGCAGCGGCTCACCGGTGGCAATCGTCGCTGAAAGGGTGAGAGCATCGCCGTCCGGATCCTTGAAGACGAGCGCAGGAAGCGTGAAGGTCCACAGTGCATCCTCAGGCGAGGCCTGGTCCGCGATTTCCTGTTCCAACACCGGTGTGTTGTTGCCAGCCGTGACCTCAATGCGCACAGTCGCGATGTTGCTGGCCAGAACGCCGTCGCTTGCCTGGTAGGTGAAGCTATCGGTGCCGAAGAAATTGGTTTTCGGTGCATAGGTGAAGCTACCGTCCGGATTGAGCGTCAGCGTGCCATTGGTCGGGCCGGCGACGAGAACCGGCGTCAGGGTGTCGCCGTCGACGTCGCTATCGTTGGCAAGGACCAACACCACCAGGCTGCCGTCCTCGGCGACGTATGCGATATCATCGGCGGCGACTGGCGCGTCGTTCACCGGCGTGACGGTCAGCGCGACCGTCGCGATGTTGCTTTCGGCGGTGCCGTCGAACGCCTTGTAGGTGAAGCTGTCGGTGCCGAAGAAGTTGGCGTTCGGTGCATATGTGAAGCTGCCGTCCGGATTGAGCGTCAGCGTGCCGTTGGTCGGCCCGGAAACCAGGACCGGCGTCAGCGTGTCACCGTCGACATCGCTGTCGTTGGTGAGGACCGACACCACCAGGCTGCCACCCTCGGCAACGCTTGCAAGGTCATCGGCGGCGACCGGAGCATCGTTCACCGGCGTGATGGTCAGGGCGACGATCGCGATATTGCTCTCGGCGATGCCGTCGGACGCCTTGTAGGTGAAGCTGTCGGTGCCGAAGAAATTGGCGTTCGGTGCATAGGTGAAGCTGCCGTCCGGATTGAGGGTCAGCGTGCCGTTGGTCGGCCCGGTGACGAGAATCGGCGTCAGGCTGTCGCCGTCGACATCGCTGTCGTTGGTGAGCACCGGCACGACGACGCTGCCGTCCTCGGCTGCGGTCGCCATATCACCGATTGCCAGCGGCGCGTGGTTTTGGTTCGCGGCATTAATCGTGAGCGCGACGGTCGCGATGTTGCTTTCCGCCGAGCCATCAGAAGACTTGTAGGTGAAGCTGTCTGTGCCAGAGAAGTTGGCCTTCGGCGCGTAGGTGAAGCTCCGGTCCGAATTGAGCGTCAGCGTGCCGTTGGTCGGTTCGGTAACCAAGATTGGCGAGAGTGCGTCGCCATCCACATCGGTGTCGTTGGCGAGGACCGAGACAGCCACGCTGCCACCCTCGGCAACGCTTGCAAGGTCATCGGCGGCGACCGGTGCATCATTCACCGGCGTGACGGTCAGCGTGACCGTCGCGATGTTGCTCTCGGCGGTGCCGTCGGAGGCCTTGTAGGTGAAGCTGTCGGTGCCTGAGAAGTTGGCCGTCGGCGCGTAGGTGAAGCTGCCGTTCAGATTGAGCGTCAGCGTGCCATTGGCTGGTCCAGTGACCAGGACCGGCGTCAGCGCGTCGCCGTCGACGTCGCTATCGTTGCCAAGCACCGCCAGGATGAGGCTCCCGTCCTCGGTCACGCTTGCGATGTCATCGGTGGCGACAGGTGCATCGTTGACCGGCGTCACTGTCAGCGTGACTGTCGCGACGTTGCTTTGTGCGAAGCCATCGCTGACCCGGTAGGTGAAGCTGTCGGCACCGAAGAAATTCGTCTTCGGAGCATAGGTGAAGCTGCCGCCGGGGTTCAGGGTCACGGTGCCGTTTGCCGGTTCCGTCACGACCGATGGCGTCAGGGTATCGCCGTCTTCGTCGGTATCGTTGGCGAGAACGGCAACCACGACGCTGCCATCTTCGGCGACCATCGCTTCATCGTCGGACGCTATCGGCGCATGGTTTCCCGGCTGACCTTCGGTGACGAACTCGACGTCGTCGATGATGACCTGGCTACCGAGCGCACCAAAGCCGAGCAGGTCGAAATAGAGCTTCAGCGGTGTATCGGCCGGAATGCCGGTGAGATCGAATTCCACCGTGACCGCAGCGTCAGGAGGCAGCTTTCCATTCTGGTCGAGGCCGGTCAGTCTTATCCGCGACGAGGCGAAGACGGTGCCGTCGGACTGGATGTTGAGCGCTGCGTCGGTCCTGGAGAGCCCGTCTACAGCGATCGGTTTTCCATCCGACCCGATGAGCGCGAACTCAAAGGCATCGCCGGGGTTCTGTGAGCTGTCACCGAAGTGGACGCCCTTCAGTTTGAAGCGCAGCGCCAGTGTGTTTTGCGGAACGCTGAACTCCTGTGTGGCGCGGGCGCCGACCCTGTCGCTCTCGCTCAAAGTGAGGACGCCGGAGCCAATCCCGGCACCTCCTGTGACGATCCAGCCGGAACTCCCGGTGTTCGGGTCCGAGACGCCGAACGACCAGTTGATGCCAGCCGGAGCGGTGCCGCCCGGACCGAGTTCAGCCAGAAGCGCGTTCAGGTGGAACTCGGCTTCAAGTGCGCTTGCGACGCTTTCCTCTGGCGCGGCGGCAAGCACCGCCTTCAGTGCTTCGACATCGGCGGCAGAGGGGAGGCGCCGTACGCCGACAGGGAGGCTCGCAAACATCACGCTGTTTGGATCGGGGGAGTGGCCGAGACCAAGGATATGTCCAACTTCGTGGATCGCTGCCGTGAGGAGATCGATCCGGCTCGATGCGTCGGTCCCAGCCCGCGCGAGGAAGACGTTGGGTTCGGCTGTGGACTCAAACTCGCTATTATCGCGCGGGGTCGGATCGACAAACCAGCCGAAACCGGCTGCATTCGAATCTAGGGTAATCGCCACCGACGTTGATTCAGCCAGTTGCGATTCAGACAAATCGCCAAAACTCCATACTGCAGACTGAAGGGCACCGGGAGGTGGCTCTAAACTGCCTACCCATGACGACTCGGCCAACGCCTCCAAGTCACTAACAACCCAGTCGCTGGCCATATCACTTCCCAGCGCTGAAACAGTCGCCTCTCTAGGAGGCAGATACATATCACCAGAGTTGCCTGGCGATAACAGACTACCAATCACTACGCTACGCGTTCCAATCGTTCCACGCAATAACTCTGCAATGCTTCCACTCGGTGTTTGAGACAGATCTACGTCATAACGTACATTTCCATCACGGTAACTAATGATCTGTATATTATATAGCCATGATATCTCATGAACGCCATCCGACTGTGTCAACTCAATGTGATCACCGACCGTTTGCCACGAAAATATACGATGTTCAGGCCGCGCCGCTTCAATAACTAGCGTATTCGACCCAGTAAACCCAGCAACAACACCGCCGTCGACGATATGCGTCTTTGCTCCACCGGCCCAATAAAAAACATCACCAAATTGACCGCCCAAATCAAAATCGTCGTTATTTGACATCCTGACTACATTTGACGAAAATGCTTCGTTTGGGTCACCAGAATTTCCGGCAATACCGACTTGGATGTCTTTTCCACTATATAACGTATCCGCCAGTAAGCTTCTTGCAAAGTCTGTTTTGGAGAATTGGCTACTTGGATTATCACGAACAAAGTCAATGATGAACGACAGGTCATTCGTATAACTTTTGCGATTGTGCTCCGCAAAATTGTACATATCGAGTAGGCTTCCGACACTAGTGCTAAAGTAGACAACGCTTCCAGAATGTTCCTTCTGCGGCGTAAACACTGCCGAGAATAACAAGCTATCTTGTTGGGCCAGCGGGACGCCTTTCTCAGCCAAGGCGGCCCTGATGAAGGGAACTGCGACCCCGTTGGTCATTATGTCACCCGCGGCCACGAGACTCAAAATCGCTGCTTTGGCCGCAGGTGATGACAATGTCGGCACCCAATTGCCGACGAGATCGTCGGTGTGTACGAAATTCGTTATCGGCAATCCTTTGCGCGGACTCTCAGCTCCAGGGCTCCCATCGGTGTAGGTCGAAACGACATAGGTCGGGCACCTAGTCGACAGTAGCTGTTGAGTGAATAGTTGAGCGACAGATCCGCCAAGACTATGCCCCCCGATAAGCACTTTCTGTATGCCGTTGGTCGGATCGTCAAGATATGCAACTACGGCATCAAGAAGCGGTTTGAATTTGTCGAGGTGCTTTTGAAATGGAACGTAGTCGAGAAAATCGCTGGTCTGATCCGTTCCCCGAAAACTTATCTCAAGCGTCCGCCGTCCATCAACAATCCCCGTTAGGACCATTGCATTGGCTTCAGCATGATCTCCAAGCAATGTCTCTTTACTATCGATGGCTGCATATATGCCATTAACAAAAGAATAGTGTAACATTCCGTTAGGATCGTAGTCCGCCGGCAAGAGGCCGAGTTCCATAGCTGATATAGTATGCCACTTCCGAGAAACAGCAGCCGCAGTCAGGTTAGTGTTATCCGTCGCCCCCTCCGCGAAAGCGAGTAGCTCCTCCTTCTTCCCATTGAGTGTCGGAATTGAACCATAGACCTCATCATTTAGCTGCATCATCTCGACAGCGACGCTACCACCTGTGAGTTCGATGCTATTGTTGATTAAATCATCGAAGGTTACTTTCTCGAAATCCGTGGAGTTTACCCCGAAACTTGCTGATGGGTTAACACTACTCCGGATCTGGACAACCGTTTGAGTCCACGTCGCTCCATGATCATTAAATTTGACATCGAATGTGTAGTCGTTTGGGCGTCCGGGCAACCTCAGAATATCTAGGCCATTATTTATCTTATTATTTGACTTATCTCGATCAGTTTCCGTGCCTCCATCAACCGCCTGAACAATTCCGGCGCCACCGAAATCTGATGGAACTGCAACTGTGTCATTGCCTGGCCCTGCATAGAACGTGTTCTCATAGTTCCATCCAAGAGTACTGCCGTTGCCAACGTCTTCATTTTGATTCGCTTGATTTGGAAGGGTGACGACGTCGTCGCCACCGAGGCCGTCGTAGATATCAGCATCATCCGCAATGGCGGCCATCTGATCCAGCCTCAGCGCATTGAAATTGACAGGGTCGGCCTCAGGGCTGAATAGATGTGGGGACTGCTGCGAAGCCATACCCCTTGGCGTGCCACCCAAATAGATCGGTGCATTTGGGCTGTTCGGCGCGGACGGTCGAGTGACGCCAGACCACACTGCAAAATCTGCCCTCACATCGATGAGACTGTTGACGCCCGTGCGCAATCCGGTGAACGGGTCAAACAGGGTGGCATTCGAAGTCAGATCGTCAATCGCCCAATTGTAGGTCGGCGATCGCGCGCCGACCGGATGTTGCAGTGAGTTTTCGACCTGAGCGATGAGCGCGGTCACGTCAAACACGAGAACGGCGCCGTTGCCGGTATATGTGCCGTACAGATATTTGCCGTCTGCGGAAAGCGCAACGCTGCTGCCAAAAGCGTAGGGGATCATTCGAGTTGCAGCGACAAGGCCCTTCGGGCCGGTCATCGCAGGGTAAAGCCCGAATGGATCGCGGATGACGCCGATATTGCTGCCGGCCGGCTCATTTGGGTTGGCGTCGGGATCGTGCGAGTCAACACCTTGGACAAAACGGTTGTATCCGTAGACAAAACCGTAGCGCAGATCGTCGGTGAACACGACGTCACTCGCGTTGTTGACGTCAAAACTGTCGAAGTTATCAGGCCCGAATGGTGAATCCAGAGTGATCGAAATATTGCTGTGCAGTTTCCACGTGCTGCCGTCTTTCTTGAGCACAACTAAACCAGTGCCGTCCGACGAGCGATCGGTCACCGCGATGAACTCTTCCCCTTTCGGCCCAACAAGCGTCCGGACGGCGAATAGCTCCTCAAGGCCCGGCGCGCTGAACTCGGTGGAATGTACTTGCGAGAAGATCGGCCCGACCGCACCGGCTATCGCGAGGAGGGCTTTCGGGTCCGGCAGGTCCACGATAATCAGCTTGCCGGGTGTCGTTGCGGTGCTGGTGCCTGTGAGAAACTGGTTAGGCGCGGCGACGACCAGTTGGCGCCCATCCGGCGTGAGCTTCAAGTCGCGCAGGCCGAAATGTTGGGGCACGCCGCTGCTCATATCGGTGACGTCTTTCACGACGATAGTGCCGACATGCTTGTTGTAGGTGGCGGACGCCGGGTCCACATCGATGACGTAGATCGCACCATTGTTCATGTCGCTCACGTAGGCCCATTTATCCGAGGCATCGATAGCGATGTCCCATGGCGCAGCGTTGGGCGCGTTGATGAACTTGATGAAGTTCACTCCATCTGTGTTAGGCTTCGCCGGATCATCCGGAAGTACGTCTACCTGACGCATCAGCATCGTATCGACGACGGCTATACCTCCGCTTCGCAGCGTGACGTATGCGCGAGCCTTGTCGCTGGTGATCGCCACACGGTTGGGCATCACCGCGTTTCCCGCCACCGGCCGGCCGTTGTCTTCGAGATTGCCGAGTGGAATTCGAGCGACAAGTTCGGGCAACTCGTTGTTGTCATTCGCAACCTGGCGAATGACCGCCAGTTGATCGGCCGTGCCGTTCTCAAAGGTGCCGCCAGGCACAGCAACGAAGACGTTCTCTTCTCCCGGGTCAAGGAACTCCCAGTTGGAATAGACAGTCAAAGCGTCCCAGAACGAACCGGTCTGGCCGCTATCCCGCGCGTAGCTCGACCGTTCCCCGGTGAGCTCGTCGTTGGTGAGGACGTAGTTAAGGCGGCCGACCTGGAACGGCGTCGAACCGAGAGCAATGGAGTTCGGCGCACGGACCCAGAGTTCGCCGCCTTCCATGAAGCTTGGACGAACCAGCACGCCCTTGCTAACCGGAATCGCCTCGTCGGCTTCATGCCCGCGGATCAGATCGCGAATTTCCAGTTCGTCGGCATAGCCGAACAGCACCCGCAGATGGTCGAGGTCTGTGCCGGTGAGCGTCGGTGCCCCAGGCTCGCTCCAAACGAAGCGGTCCCCTTTCAGGACAAGCCAAGGCTCGATTCCCCGGCCCTTGTCGGCAAATTCGACGCGCGCCGATGTGATCGTCGGGCTGTGGTGGGTATCGGCCACTGGCTCGAAGTCGACACTGAAAGTGGTTTCGACTGTGCTGACTTCGCCAGGGCGAACATCTACGTTGGTTGTTGTCCTTACGAGATGACCGTCCACAGCGCGAGCGCTGAGGGTTATGTTCTGATTGCCTCCAGGCAGGGAAAGAGGAAATTGGCCCAAGCCGGCTGCGCCGACCAGGACGTTTCCGATGTTCGTGTAGGCGTATTGCTGGATGGTGCCGAAAGAGGCGCCGAGATCGGCAACGACGGTGCCGATCATGGCAGGATCGATGGCCGCCGCCATATAGGTGCCCCCGAAGCCGATGCCGCTCCAGATCGGGGAGGCGGTGCGGGCGAAACCGTTTGCGTCTACATAGCCGCTCTCGACTTCAAGCCAACCCTGTACGGTTCCGTCAGCGGTTGCAAAGTCGGAGAGCCGATAGAAGCGAACCGCGCTTCCCGGTTCCAGCGTGGTCGGAATCACAAGCTGCGCCGGGGCATCCAGCGTGGCGCCTTGGAGATCGATGTGGAACGCTGCGCCAAACCGGAACCCTTGGTCCTCGGGCAGAACAGGGATCGTCAAATCATCACGAGCAACACCTGAAATGGTGACGGTTACCTCTCGGCTTAAGGCTCCGGGAGCGATCGCTACCTGGAGGCCCTCGCCGGTCACGACCACGGCGCCTGCCTCGCCAACCAAAGTCGGGCCGAGCTGCGCGGCAACGACCCTGACCGGGACGCGGGCCTCCGCCATCTTGTACGTCGCAGTGATGGTCACTTCGCCGGACGCGAGCGCTGTGATCAGACCATCGGGCGAAACCTCGACAACGCCCGGCTTGTCAACATAGTAACGGGTCCCGTTCGCTGCGAAGGCCACGTTCGTGCTGGCATCCTGCGGATCGGTAAACAGCTTGATTTGACGCGTTCCGCCGTTGGCGGCCAGCGTGACTGCATCGGGATAGACGTCCGCGCCGAGGGTTGCGAGTAGATAGTCCTCATAGGTCTGCGCGCTGCCTACGAGGAATGCGGTTGCCGCTGTAAGTCGCCCGCGCGACGACACGACAGTACCGGCACCGGAAGCTCTTCCGATGAGCATGCCTCCGGAGACATCTGCTGCAACGGGATTGGTTGTCGACACGTTGAAGTAGGACGCGGGCAGAAGGACGTTGCTTTCATCCGCAAAGTCCCCGATCCACTGCATCTGATATCGTTCGCTGAGATTGATCCGGGGCTGACGCGTTACAAAATCGAATCTCAGCAGGGCAGCATCGGAGACACTGACGCTGATCGTGACCGGCGCCGAGTTCTGGTAACCGTCGTCGGCGACGATCGTGAAGCTTGCCTGCCCCGCAAAGCCCGCCTCGGGCACGAATACAATCGATTTCCCATCAGCAGACAGGCGCGCCGTGCCGTGCGTGGCCCCGAGCAACCGGACGAAAGTCGTGTCGGCTTCGGGATCGCTGACCAGATTGCCGATGGAAGCGGTGAGTTCGAGTTCCTGGTGGGTCTTGAATGTACCCGTAATCGCGATCGGCGCCTGGTTCGGCTGATACCCCAGGTTCTGGAACAGTAGCTGGGCGTCGGTGCTGTCGACGGTGCCGTCCTGGTTCGCGTCAGCGGTGGGCGTGTAGCCAGCCTGGCCCGCGCTCGCGCCGTTGGCGGCAAACGTCAGGGCGGCATCGGTTCCGTCCACCTTGCCGTCCCGGTTGGCATCGCCGGCAACGAAAAGCTCGAGGCTGTAGGCGCCGGCGCTCTCGGCATCTGCGCCGCGGACGGTCAGCAGCTTCAGCCCAGCCTGGTCGATCTTGTACAGCGCGAAAGCGCCATTCGCCCCCGCCCGGCTAGCGACAAGAGTTGCTCCCTGAAGCTCCGGAACAGCAAACGTTGCACCTCCGGAAGTGGGCTTAAGGATCACGCCGAGATAGAGGGAGCCGCCATCGGTGGATTCGAGCTCGGACGGCCGGATCGTAAAGGTCAGCCTGTTCGTCCCGCCTTGCGTCAAGGTTTCATGGGCGGCGTCTGCGAGATAGCCGGTTGCGACACCGAGATCAGCGGTGACCGGAAGCTCCGCTCCCGCCGCATCGATTGCCACGCCCGGCTGCCCGGCGTCGCCGCTCACCAGTGTGAGCCGGTGATCTGCGTCGTAACCGTATCGCCTCGACGTCGCGGTGATCAAATTCCTCACCAGCGTGAGATTGCCTTGCGCATCATAGAGATACGCGAACGAGCGGCCGTCGGTGGTGATGGCCCGTGTGATGCCATGCTCCCCGCCGATGAAGGAAACTCCATCGCCGTTCGGGGCAAAGATGCCGCTGTCGGCAACGGTCAGCGCTACACCGTCGGTGAAGCGGATCGAGGTCACGCCGGCCTGGGAGTCGACGACATAGGCGGTTCCATCTGGCCCGACGAGCTGGTACTCGCCGCGGGTGTCGAGCCCGGCCGGGTTGTAGGGCCTGCCGGTTGCAAGATCGTAGAACCGGTCGCCAACGCGAGAGAGCTGCGTCGCGGCCGTCTGCAAGGTCCACGTCACGCCAGCGTCAGCGCGGAAGGAAGGCGTGTAGTAGACGAGGCCCGGAATGCGGTGCTCTTGCGCTTCGAATGTGAAGCCGACCCGCTCTCCGGTCGGCAGAGTCACGTATACACGCGTGCCGTTCCTGAAGGCGCCGTACGAACCTAAGGCCTCGCGGCCGGTCGGCGGAACGTCGGTTTCTATCGCGACGTCCTTCAGAGCAAGTTGCCAGCCATTGCCGAAGCTGCCCGCCTGGGCGCGAGCAAGGGGATCGTAGTGCCTGACCAGAGCAATCTGGTGGCCGGCAAGCGTGACAGTGAGGTCATTCTCGGCACGCGGCAGTGCTTTGATGCTGTCGATCTCGACCTGAGTCTCGGCGCGCGCGGTCCGGCCGGCCACGTCGGCCGCCGTCAGACGCAGGCTGTAGATGCCGTTCGCAAACAGGGCAGGGTCGAGTTGCGCGAGCGCGCTATTCGTGATCGCGCCAGCCCCGGTAGCCAGGGTCGTCCACTTGCCCGATCCAAAATGCGCGATCTCAAGTTGCCAGCGATCGAGATTGGTATCGATCACTGACCCGACGACATCAGCCTTCGCGTCAAAGCGCCGACCCAGAAGGCCCGCCGCGAAGGAAACCTGCGGGGCCAGTATGTCGGCTGGGTCACGCACTTTGAGGATCGCCGTGCGCGTACCGACGAGCCCGTCTGCGTCGGTCGCGGTCGCCACGATCTCGCTCAGGCCCGGCAACCCGACCGGGATGCGGGCGCGCCCCTGGCCGTCGAGCGCGAGCAGGTTGCCGTTGTAACGCACTTCAAGCTTGGTGATGTCGGCAAAGCCCGTCGCGATGACGTGAACCAGTATTTCCTGGCCCGGCACGACCGGGAAGCTCGGTGTTTGCTCGATGACAATGCGCGGGAGATCTGGTGCGGTGGTTGCACGAAGCACGACCGGTTCGAGCACGCTCTCCTGCCCGTCAGATAACGTGGCGAGCACCAGATAGTCGCCGGCCTGGCCGGGACCCGGCGTCCAGCGGATCTCGCCTGTCGTCTCGTTGAGGGTGGCGCCTTCGGGCAGTCCGGTGGCGCCATAGGTCAATGTGTTCTGGGTATCCGGGTCTGTCCCTGCAAGCCGGAACACCAACTCGGTGCCGAGCACCACCTGATGGTCGGAGGACTTCAGGACCGGCGTGCGGTTTGTGTCCGCAATGGCGACCTGGACATCGAGCGTCGAAAGCGCGCCCGACGGATCGGTGGCGCCAAAACGGATCGTGTAGTCACCGGCCTGGCTGTAGCCGGGCGTCCAGGTGAACTTGCCGGTCTTACGGTCGAAGCGCGCGCCCTGCGGCAGGGGCGACAGCACGGAATAAACCACAGGATCCTGATCCACGTCACCCGAAAGCAGGGTGAAGGCCATCTCGGCAGCTTCCCGGCCGGCCTGCGGGAATATCGGCACGAGCTCGGGCGCGCGGTTCACGTTCTGCACCTTGAGCGTGATGGTCTCGGAACTCGCCTTGTTGCCGTCGGAAGCGGTAAACGTGATTCCCAAATAGTCGCCAGCGGTGAAGAAGTTCGGCGTCCACGACAGGAGCCCGGTCTTCGCGTTGAACGATGCCCCTGTCGGGAGGTTGGTAACCGAGAAGGTTATCGCGTCGTTGTCAGGATCGATTGCCTGCAGCGAAAGGGCGAAAGCCTCGCCTTCCCTCAGGGTGCGATCGCCGATCGGCAGCAGGACAGGCGCAGCATTGCTGGCGCGTACGACGAGGCTGATCGACTGGCGATCGAACAGCGCCGCGTAGGCGCCCGCGTTTCCGTCATCCGTTACCTGGAAGGTGATTGTCCGTTCGCCAATATCTGCTGCCGTTGGCGTCCAGTCGACGCGGGCGGTACCGTAGGTGGCGAGCGGCGTAATCGTCATGCCGGCAGGCATGTTCTCGCCGGAGAAGACCAGGCCAGTCTGATCCGGATCGCGTGCGCGCAGGATGAAACTCAGTGCCTGTCCGGGAACGGCGACCTTGTCGCCGATGATGTCGAACAACGGTCGCTCGTTCGGCGCCACCACGGTGGTGATGAAGCTCACCGCAGTCGTGCGAATATCTGCCTTGCCTTCAGCACCGCCGTCGTCGGTGGCACGGATGGTGATGAGATAGTTGCCGCGGTCATGGTCGACAGGCGCGAAGCGGATGATGCCCTTGTTGGCTTCCGTCTTCACGAAGGTCGCGAGGCCACCTAGGGCGGTCAGCTCGATCGGCGTCGTGTCGACGGCTGGCCCGCCGGCCGTCGGCTGCCGGCTCAGGTAGACCGACCATGTCAGCGGGTCACCGTCCGGATCGGACACCTCCACCGGAATCTTGAGGATCTCGCCGCGGTTGACGCTCTGGTTCACGGGCGTCGGCACCACCGGCGCGCGGTTGGCGTTGACGATATCGATGACGACATCACGCACCGTCACGGCCGGCGTGAGCCCATCTCCCGTGTCAGTCGCCGTGAAGCGAACGGTGTAATGTCCGGCCTGCGTATAGCCCGGTATCCAGCCGAAGATGCCGGTGACAGGATCGAAGCTTGCACCCTGCGGCAGGTTCTCGACGCCATAGGACACGGTGGGTGCCGTGCCATCAAGCGGCGTCAGGCTGCCGTCCGCCTTGCGATCCTGCGGTACGAAACCTGGATTGTCAGGATCGAAGGCGAAGGCGCGGAAAAAGAGCGGCTGGTTCTCCAGCAGTCGGAACGGGCCGAGCTCGTCGAATGCCGGCGCGCCGTTGGCATTCGCGACCGTGAAGGTCGTGCTGATCTCGGTGGTGTTGATGCCATCGCTGACGAGGAACGGGATCACATAGGTGCCCGCCTGGGTGAAGGACGGCGTCCACTCGAAGGCGCCTGTGTTCGGATCGAGGAAGGCGCCACCCGGAAGCAGCGCGCTGGAGAAGACGAGCGCATCGCCTTCCGCATCGTTCGCGCGCAGCCGGATGCGGATTGGATCGCCCTCGCGGACGATGCGGTCCGGCACCGGGGTAAGGCTCGGCGCCTGGTTGGTCGGCTCCACCAGTAGCGTGAATGTCCGCGCGACGGTGTTCACGCCGTCGGTCACGCCAAGAACCACGCCTTCATAGGTGCCGGCCTGACCCCAGCCCGGTGTCCACTGCAGCAATCCGGTTTCGCCGTTCAGCGACGCACCAGCCGGAAGCTGGTCGGCGAAATACTGGAGGTAGTCGCCGTCGGGATCGAAGGCCGCCAACCCAACGGCAAAGTTCTCGCCCTCGCGAACCCTTAGTTCTTCGGGCAGCTCCTGGATGACGGGCGCCTGGTTCCCGCCATCAACCTGAATGGCGTAGGCCTGTGTCGCGTAGCTGCCGCGGTTGTCGTAGGCGCGCAGCACAACGCTGACCTGAGCCGGGCTGTCGACCGTCGGCGACCAAGTCAGTAGGCCTGTGTTGGACAGGCCCATCCCTTCGGCGCCGTCGAGCAGGAGATAGGTGAACGGGTTTCCATCCGGGTCATGCGCGGCAAGTTGATAGGAATAAGGCTGTCCTGCGATCGCAGTGGTGACGGGTGCGGAATCGATGACGGGCGCCCGATTCGCGGCGGGAACGGCGAAAACGCCATGACCGATGGAAAGATGCTGCAGGGCGGAGTTGCCGATCGTGACGGTCTGCACGGTCGTGGACTGTCCGGGTGCAAGCCGGCCGTCAGCGAGAGCCTCTCCGAGATTGATGTACCAGAGTCCGCCCCCTTCGAACGTCGCGCCGGCAGGCTGACCCAGGAAATACTGCGCGGGGTCGAGAACCAGGGTGAGCGGCGCCAGAATGTCCGCGTCGCAGATGTTGGTGACCTTCACGTCATAGGAAACCGTGCCGTCGGCTCGGCTGGAGCGCACGGCGCTGAATTCGATTGTCACGAGCGCCGAAAGGTCGGTGATGGCAGTGAAGTCGCTTGTGAAGGCTGATCCCAATTCGGCATCCTGAATGCTCTTCAGATGCTCGCCCACCGTGAGCGTGTAGTCGCCGAATTCGAGCGGATCGAAAGAGAGGCGAACGGTGCGGGTTGCCACGTCATAGGTGGCGACCTCGAGCGCAACTGGCTCGCCCGTACCTTTCACAAGCGTATAGTTTGCAAGGTTCAGTACCGAACCGCCGTCTAGGCCGTCGCCCGCCAGCATGTCCTGGTCGAAGGTTACCGTGATCTCCGCGAAGGGCAGCGGCACTACGGATCCGTCCGGCGGATTCACGAATGCCACTTTCGGCGCCACGATCGGACTGACGACATCGATCTGATGCGACTGCGCAATCAGGACGCGGCCATCCGCCGTCGTCGCAAGCGTTTCGCCCCACGTCCCGTTAAGGGCGATCGCAACATGTTGGAGTGTAGCGAGGTCAACCGCGATCAACTGCGAGCCGCGGGATTGGCCGTCGGCGAGATTGTTCGAGATGAAAAGGAGACCTTCGAGCTTCGTGCCAGCCTTGCCGAAAGCAATGGAATCAACCTCGCTGTCAAAAGAAAGGACTCGTGTGGCGCGCCCCTTGGGGTTAAAGGTCACGACATCGCCCTTTTCGGGCCAGGTGGTGCCCCAGAGCTTGCCGTCCGGTGCGAATGCGAGATCGTCGACGCGGACCGAACTGAAGGCCGTAAAGGTGTGCTTCACCGGGTCGAAGATCTCGATGCCGCGTCCCGACGACACGTAGATCTTGCCGGTGGCCGGATCGACAGCCAGTGCCTGCGTGATGCTGTCGCCAAAGCGAGCCTGGATCTGACCTGTTGCCGCGTCCAGGAGGAGAAGTGCGCCACCACCGGTGGTGGCCCACAGCTGCCCTTGAGCGTCGAAGGCAAGGTCAAATATTGGCTCGTCCAGTGTTGCCAGCGGCTGCCTGGCATCGCCGCCGTTGTGATCGAATTTGTAGAGTGAGCCGCGGTTTGCACCGCCGCTTGCGTATACGCTGCCGTCCGCCGCCACCACGATGGCGAGGGCACCTATCCCGGCATGGCTTTGCGGGATTGCAGACGCGAACACCTGCGCACCAAAGGGACGGATCGTCGTGCCGAATTCCGGCAAGTCAGCCAGTGGCGTCGGGGCTGGAATGGCCTGCTGTGCCTGCAGGAAAAGTGGATTGGTGGAGGGTGTCGGCGATGGCGCCGGAGCCTCGCCGAGATCTTGGCTTGTGCCTCCCACGTTCGGCAGGCTGCCGAGGTTCGGCCCGGATCCGTCGTCGGGTGCCAGAATGCCCAGAGCCGGTTCCTCGGTGTTGCCCGCATTGTCCGTCGCCAGCGCCAGGAACTCATAGCTGTGACCGTTCTCTCCCTGGAAGATTCCGAAGGTCTCCGTTGTCTGGCGCTGCCAGATCTGAAAGTCGCCCCCGTCCTTTGCAACGTAGACGGTGACATGCTTGACGCCTGATCCGCCGGCGTCGTCCGTTGCGGTCCAGCGCACTTCGTAATTGGCGCCTTGTATGAGCTTCGCGATCAGCGTCGATGTCGGGGCCGCGGCATCCAGCGTCTGGGTAAGCTTGATCGTCTCCTGCGGGGCCATCGTATTGAAGAGCACCCGCGCCTGAGCTGTGATGGCCGTGCCGGTCGGCACGTCATCCTTCGGACGGATCGTATAGCTGACCGTGCCCTGCCCTGCCCCTTGCGCATTGTTTGCAGGCAGCAGTCCACGGGATGTATCCTGGATTAGTTCCCCCGTTTCAGGATCGATCGCCTGCAGCAGCCACGTCGCCGTTGCCGCGCTGATGTCGATGCCGGCGGAGACGCGCAGAATGAAACCCTTGGATCGCGTGAAGTCGAAGTCACCCTGGAACAGCGAGCGGCCATCCGGAATATGGACGTTGATGTCGCCGATCTTCAGATCGCCTAGGCGGAAAGAATAGGGGTCGAGGTCTGCGTCAAACTTGGTAACGATGCGGATCTCGCCAGGACGAGCCGAAGCGTTCTGCGGATTCTCGAACCCGATCGAATACGGAAGCGCTGCTCCCGCCGGCAGGAACTGCTCGTTGCCGACGCCTTGCGGGCCGGTGATCGACGCCAACTCGCCGACGGCCGCCGCCTGCTGGTAGTAGCGCGAGAAATCAAGCGGCGACAGTTCGCTCGACCCGGCCACCGAGCCGAATTCCGGCAGCGCCACCGTGCTCCCGCCGGCTCCGCGCTGTTCGAACCTGATCCACGGTACGAAGACGTTGAAATTCTCGAAGTACGTCCGCTGTGAAAGTCCCAGGTCGAAGTCCGAGTATTTCGAGAGCGCTGGTACCGGGATTTCGTATATGTAGCAGTCGTTCTGGCGCAACTCCTTATGGTCGATCGGCGCCAGCGTACCGGGCTTGTCGCCGTACCATTTATGGACCTGCTCGAAGAACGCGACGAGATTGCCGTCGCTGCGAATTTCCTGGCCGGCTGCGCCGAACAGCACCCCTGTCGTCAGCACCGAGATGACGCTCTGGACAACCGGATCTTGAGTAATCGGCGGAGCCTGATCAGCTGGCCGCAAGATACCTGCAAGTTCCAGCGCCGCAAGATAGCTGGCCTCCCAGGTCTTGGCGTCGGCGGCGAGGTTGATAAGTACCGCATTCGCGGTTGGATCGGCCAGCACCTTCGTTCTGAGGTTCGCCGCTTCGCCCTTCTGTTCGGCGACGAACTCGTCGCGCGTCATCGGCGTAGCCGCCGCTACGACATTAAATCGGAACGGGATGAAGAGCTCGCGACAGTCGTCAGGAATTGCGCCAAGTTGCGTATAGAGATCGTAGAGACCGGGATAGATCTGGTCGAGAGCCGTCGGGCCTGCATCCAGCTTGCCAACCAGGGCCGGAATCTCCGCGTACACTCGCTCTTTGAACTCATCCCAGGCGCGATCATGCATCTCGCGTAGGCCAGGATAGGTCGAAACGTTGAAACTCAGTCCGGTGAAGGCGCCGGCCGGCATGTCATAGAGATAACCGGGAGCGAGAATCGTGCCGCTGGTGTTGGCATCCGATTCGAGACTTGCCCAAGGCACGTCCTCGCCGCTCTGCGGCTGAGTGCCGCCGCGAAGGTTGGTCTGGAATGTCACATAAGGAAGATTGTAGATGATCGCATTCGTCTGCAGCTCGGAGACGCCGTACGAGAAATGTATACGGTGTGTCGACATTCGTGTGTGACTGGAAGGCGATTCCATAGGTGCCGGTATCTCCAGCCAGCAGGACACGGGGGCCGCCAAGTCCGATCGTCACATCCGGTTCCAGCGCCCGCTCGATCAGATACCGGTAAGGCTCGATGGCCGTTGTTCCGTCAGGGTTGATTACCTTTACGTCGTACAGGCCGTGGGGGGCGTCGGTGAAATCGAAGGTCGCCTTGATGTGCGTGGAATCGAGCACGTCGTAGCGCACCGGCTCATATTCCGCGATGCCGGGGCGCACGAGTTTCACAATGGCGTTCGTGGCGAACTTCGCACCGAAGACGTCGAACGTCACCCAGCGGCTGTCTCCGCCTCGATCGACTTCGACTCGGCTGATCGCAAAGGGTGCAACTTCGGCCAGGAGCGTCACAGCTGTGTCTTCGGACGGTTCCTGATGGCCTCGGATCAGAACGTAGTATTCTCCTGCTTTTGTTGCCGGAATTACTGCTGTCTGAGTTGCCTGCAGTGGATCCTGGTAAATCGCGTCGAACAGGAAACCAGTGGGCACGTCACCATAGCGAAGGAACAATTCGTTGGATGCGTTCGAATCCGAACCCGTCAAGCGAACCTTCAGGGTCTCGCCCTGCGGCACGGTTATCCGATACACGCGCACCTGTCCCGTGCTAAGGGTCGTCTGCAACGGCACGCCGAGGTGCATCTCGTCAACGCTGACACTCAGCGTATTGACCGATGGAGCAGCGTTGTTCTTCTCGCTTTCAGCATTGAACGGGCCTTCGTAGACCTCGTTGTAGATGTCTGACCGGACTATCAGGCGGTACTGGCCGGCCTTGGCAGGCGGCAGGTCCGCAGGGATGCTCACAGTATAGGTGTCATTTGTAAGGAGCGAGCCCGTAAAAGGTACGAGCTTGAGCAGACGGTCGTTGATGTCCCAGATTGCGTCATCGGAAAGATAGACGCCGTCAGTCCAGGTACCCTCCGCCGGATTGACGCCCTGGTTCCTGACAGTCCAGCTGATCTGGAGCGTATCGCCGACCTTCGCTACCGAAGGGGTTGCGACATTGTTGTCGACGACGAGGTCGGACGGCGGCGGCAATTCGAAGACGAGAGGCTGGTCGCTTGATTTCGCGTTGTTCGTCTCGAGGTTCGCTTCGAAAACCGAGCTGCGGCCTGTTGCGCTGATTGGATCGGTCACGACGAAAAGGTAGTAAGATCCTTCAAGTCCCACCGGCGCCCTGATTGACTTGGCCAATGTGTAGCTCTGGCCCGCGGCGAGCCCGCCCGTATGCTCGTAGGCGCCGATGAAGCGGTCACTTTCGAGATCGAGATGCTGGTCACGGGAGAGATAGACGAGATCAGTCCAGCTATCTTGCGAGGTGCGAACGTCGCCGCTCCCAGCATTGAGGACAGTGAAGCTGAAATCGAACGGCTGACCCGCGGTCACATGTTGGGGAGCAGTGACCGATGAGACCTTGAGGTCCGGCGGGACACGCAGTGTAATGGGAAGAGCTTTTCCGGTTGCGTTGTTGCCCTCGCCCTGGAACTCGGGGACAGTATCACTTGCGATCTGCAGGCCCGGCAAATCCAGCGCAATCGTGCTGGGGACGAATGTTGTCGTCGCCCGCTCGGATCGGGCGTCAGTTTCGACGATGATGTGGAAATCGCCGTCAATGAACTCGGGAAGGTCGACGTCCAGCAGAGCCGTGTAAGCCGCCCCAATGGCAAGCTTCCCATTGTGCTGGAAGCTTCCGAGTTCATAATCGCCGGTGTCGAGTGAGCCGTCTCGCGAGAGGAAGACACGATCCACCCACGCATCCTGGCGCGTCTCGCGGGTCCCTGCATTGAGCACGTGCCACGAAACGGTGACCCGGTCCCCCGAGATCGCGGTGGCAGGAACCGCTAAGCTACTAACCTGAAGGTCCGGCTCGCGGTATGTGACCGAGATATCCTGTCTTGAAATGTTGTTTGTATTGTTTGCGCCCTCGAACACGGACTCGAGGTAGTACTCGCGTATTTGGTCGTCACCTCCCTTTGCCTCGTCAAACTCCTCCTTGGGAGCTTTGCCCGTCGGAACCACGTCCGTCAGAACGAAGACGTAGAATGGGCCGTCGATGCCGGGCGGAAGAACGACCTCGGCACTGGCATTGTAGCTTTCTCCTGCCCGCAAGCCACCCTGATTGCTATGAACGGACGTGGCAAGCAACTGGGTCCGCTGCGGCGTAATGGCTGCGGATGAAATTTGAATATCAGGATTCCAGACCGGGTCTCGCGAGAAGAAAACGGAATCGATCCAATAGGCGGTGTCCGGCCAGACATCCGCGCCTGCATTCGTGACGGTCCAGTTGATCGTCGTCTTCTCGCCGGAGAAGTTTTGGGCAGGAACCTCGATCCGCGTGACTCTTAGGTCAGCCGGATGGCGTATGACTTCCGACGCGACGACCAGGTTGTTGTTGAGTTCGTTGGTTTCAGGAACGGCACCACCTGCATCGACGTCGACAATCAGAAAATGGCCCTGAATGGCAGGTGACAGATCATAGGTTCGCTCGCTCGTTGCCGTTTCGCCGACTGCCAATCCTCCGCTGCGATCAAGCGACTCCAGGAGCCACTCCTTCGCTCCGACTTCACCGAGAGTCGGGCGGTCGGATATCCATATCCTCTCGACCCAGCCAACATCGCCAGTATCGCCTGGGCCGGCATTTCCGACCGTCCACTTGACTGTATATTGGCCGGCGGCATCGATCTGCGTCGGTCCGCTGACCGACAGCACCTTAAGGTCTGGCCGCTGCGTGATCGTTTCCGGGCCGAGGACCTGGATCTGCCGTGCCTTGTAGTTGTTGTTGTCGAATTCGCTCGGATCATCGGCGTTGACGTTGACAGCAAGCGTATCTTCCAGGACGACGTCGTAGGAATCGCTCCAGGGTGTGATGAAATAGATACCTGACTCCAGATCGTCGGGCAGCGTCACCTTCAGGACCTGGTCATAGCTTTGTCCGACCGGCAGCGCGCCGCTATGCTGGATGCTCCCGAGCAGGATGCCACCGTTCTTGCTCGGGCTCGGACGCGTACGGTCCTTCGTCAACCAGACCGAATCAGACCACGTGTCCTTGTTTGTGCTTGAGGAACCCTTGTTTGTAACGGTGAAGCGGACCTCGATCTGCGAGCCTGCCACGGCCTGTACAGGCGCTACAACGCTTCCGGTGACCAGGTCCGACAGGGGTTCGGGCTCGACGAAGAAGGCAAACGCGCGCGTGTTGTTGGCGTCGTTCGGATACTCCTCGACTTGATCGGCCGAGTCCGTACGCACGATCAGATAGGCATCACGGCGAAACCGTATCGGAATCTCGATCGGTCCAGTCTCTTTCGTGTACCGCCCGCCGGGATCGAGTGCGAGAAGGTTGTCGTACGTGCCAACCAGCATGTCCCCAGCATCGACCTGGTTGTCGAGGGAGAGATATACTGAATCCTTCCACCGCGACGTTGTCGGAACCGTCCCCTGGTTGATGATCGTGAACTTGACCGAGGCAGTTCCGCCAGCTGGCACGCGAGCCGGCACGATGGCTGCCTCGACCTGGAGATCAGCCCTCGGCTTTAGCTGGACGGCAAGCGTACCGTCATCGCCCGTGTTGTTGTTGGTCGCCGCTGCGCCGTGCTCGTAGAGGAAGTAGCTGGGTTCCGGGAGGGTGGCTTCGTCGGTGGTTGGCAACAGCGCATTGGTGACGACGAAGGCGCGATAGAGGCCTTCGATCTTGTCTGGCAGGCGGAATTGTTCCGTGCGCGTGTACGATTTGCCTGGCGCGAGCTCCCCGCTGAAGCTGAACGTTCCGACCTGGAGGTCGGGTAAGTTCGTGCCCGCGAGCGGACGGAGCACGATGCGGTCGCTCCACGTACCGTTGGCGACACCCTGACCGTTATTGGTGACGGTCCAGGAAACGTCGATCGTATCTCCTTCGATAGCGGAAGCGGGAACCTTGACGTCGGTAACGGTCAGATCCGGGCTCGGCGCCAGGGTGACCTCGATAGTATCGGACGTTCTCGCGTTATTGTCCGTGAAGACGAACTCGTAAACACCGCCGGTGGTGGCAACGAGCCTGTAGGGTCCCGAGAGCCCGTTCGGCAGCACGATCTGTGCCGACCGGGTGTAGCTCGCATCGTTGGCTAGAATTCCCAGATGGTCAAACCGCGCATCCGCGACAGCCTGTCCGGAGGCGTCAATGAGTGTGATCGTATCCGTCCATTGGTCACGGTCCGTCACACCTACGCCCTGGTTCTTTACAGTCCAGCTGACATTGAGCCGACCGCCGCTCTGCGCCGAGGCATCCGCGACCAAGTCCGTGACCGTCAGATCCGCGTAGGGTATCGGCACCACGTCTACGGGATGTCCCGGCGTTGCCGCATTGTTTGCTTCCGATCCGTTCTCGAATACTTCCGACTTGGAGTCGGTACGAACGAACAGAGTGAAACGTTCAGACAATGCGGCGGGCAGCATGATCTGCTCGCTACGATCATAACTGCCGCCAACAGCCACAGCGCCATCGTGACGGAATTCCGCCAGGACCATGTCGTCACTGTTGCCGAGGATTTCGTCTCGCGAACCAATGATCGTATCGGTCCACGCCAGGGTCTGGCCGACGCCTGTTCCTTGGTTGGTGACAGTCCATCCGATCGTGACGCGGGCTGGATCGCCAATGGTGAGCGCTGGCGCACTGACGCTACCAACCGAGAGATCGGCATAGGGCGCCAAAGTGACATGCAGAGAACTGCTGGCGAGGTTGTTAGCCTCTGCCTGAGGCTCGCGGACGGTGTCAAGCTGGTCCGAAACGACGATCAGCTTGTAGTCGCCCGACGCAGATAGTGGCACCGCGACTGTCGCTTCGCCCAGATACTCCCCATCAATATCAAGCCCGCCAACATGAGGCACGTCCGCAAGCTTGATGTCCTCTGCATCTATAACATCATCACGCGAGAGGTAGATCGCGTCGGTCCAACTGCCCAGGGCGGCCCCGGTGCCGTTGTTACGGACATTCCAGCGTACCGGCATGACACTGCCCGACACGATTGTGGCGGGAGCCTGAACATTCGAAGTGGTGAGGTCGGGATGACTTAGTGCGAGTGATGAGCCCAACGCGTTGTTGGTCTCGCGGTCAACTTCGTAAACCTCCTGGTTCGCATCAGTAACGACAAGAATCTGGTAGGTGTCATCCGCGGCATCCGGAAGCGTGACGTCGACCGTTCCGACGTAACTGGTGCCAACTGCGAGATCAAAGACGCGACGGACCTCTCCGATCACTATGGCTGTGGCCAGCGTTCCGTCTTTCGACAGGTAGACCCTGTCGGTCCACGGCGCACGGGCGCCACCTTCCCCGTCGTTGCGAACGGTCCAGGTAACTGTCTTGTGTTGACCCGGTACTCCGGACGCTGGCGCAACCACGCCGGTCACCACCAGATCCGCAGCCGGCGCCGCGGACACCGCGATCGTCGTGAGAGACTGGCCAATATTGTTGGCGGTGGCATCGCGTTCGTAGACGCGGGCCTCGGCGTCTGTGATCAGGAGGAGGTGGAAGCTGCCTTGGAGACCATCGGGAAGACGGACGGTCGCACGGCCGGCATAGGTGCCGTCCTTGGCCAGAGCGCCAGTGTGCACGACATTGGCGAGAATGCGATCCGTGGCGTCGACGACCTCATCGGCGGAAAGCACGATCCGATCCGTCCAGACAGTCACATCTGTCGCTTCACCCTGGTTCCTGACTCTCCAGGATAGGTCGATCAGCTCTCCGCTGCGGCCGGTGAGCGGCCCGACGACCGCCTCGACGACCAGATCCGCCGCCGGCGATTGCAGGTCGATGGTCACGGGAACCGCAACATTGTTGCTCAAGGTGTCCGGCTCGGTAACCGCGCCTGTGGCATCGGTGCGGACGGTCAGCAAGAAGGTTCCATCAAGACGCTGCGGCAACGTGACTGTCTCCTGACGCGTGTAACTGGCGTCCGGAGCGAGCGCGCCCGTCCGAGTAAAGCTCGCGACCTCTACGTCGTCCTCGTTTCCCCATACGGAATCCCGGCTGAGGATGATCGTGTCCTTCCAACTCGAGACACCGGTGTCGACTGGTCCGATGTTGGTGACGGTCCAGTCCACCGTGACCGTACCACCTCCCTGCCCAGAACTTGGGGCCGACATGTTTGAAGCTTCCAGATCAGGATAGAGCCTCGGTTGTGAAATGATTTCGAGAACAGCGCTATTGTTGGCCTCGGCGTTGACCCCTTCGGCGGCTTCGATGATCGTTCCGATGCCGTTCTGGTTGCTGTCGGCGGTGACATGGATTTCGAGCGTGCCGGCACCGCGCGACCCGTGCGGTAACTGCAGCGTGACACTGCGGGGCCGTGTCTGGCCAGCTCCGAGCGGTGCGTTTCCTGGAGCGACTGGGTCATAGGAGATGGCCGTGTTTAGGACGGTTTCGCCGGTTGCGGTGTTCACGATCGCGATCTGTGTGAACCAGCCGGTTGTGGCAGGGAGGGCGCCGGTATTGGCGTCCGACCACTCGATAACGAGGGCGCCGCCCGCCTGAACCTCCGCACTCGTGACGTGAAGATCGAGAATTTTCAGATCTGGTGCGGACGCAATTGCGACTTGGGCAGTGTTGTTCGATTCGGCGGTGCCCAACGCATTGCTCTCCGACACCTGATTTGCCGAGTCGGTCGCGATCTCGAAGATGAACTCGCCAGAGCCCGCAAGACCGGATGGCCAGACAAAGTTGTACTGGCGAGGGCGGCTGTCGCCAAGCGCAAGCCCCTCGACACCCGCATCGAAGGCGATGCTATCCAGACGAATGATCTGTCCGGTCGACAGATTCCGAACGCGAATCTGTTCCGTCCAAGAGCCCGATGTGGCGAGGTTTCCGATGTTCGTTGTGTTCCAGGTAAGACCTACGGTGCTGCCGGGTAGCCAGCCCGTTGCGGGACTTACGACTATGTCGGTGACTTCGAGATCGGGGGCCGGAACGGCCTCCTGATTCGCGATGGGGACGGGTTCCGAAACTGGCACATGGAAGATGCTGAATGTGAACGCCGCAGGCTCTGTATTGTTGACGTAGCCCTCGATCGCCAGCGTGTAGGTCCCGGCGAATGCCAAGGCCTGGACATCCTGGTCCCCAAAACCGTTGAACCAGACCTGCCGGCCGAATGGATCGACGAGGCGCCAGTAGACGGTGCCGCCGCTGCTGCTCTGTTGGTCGAAGAAGAACTTCTCGCCGGCCTGCGCATCGAAGCGGTAGAGTAACGTCTCCTTGCCGGTCGGCAGCGCGCCCGACATCGGCGTGCCCGAGGTGATTGGCATCGCTGTCGCAACATCAAGCAGCCGGAAACTGTAGGAGCCGGTCATGTCGAGATTGCCGTCGACAATGAGCGTATAGCTGCCCGCCGACAGATCGAGCACCGGATTGCCCGAGTAATAATAACCAGCATCCGAGCTGGAGAAATATCGACTGCTGACCTCCTCGCCGCGCGGTCCGATTAGGCTCCAGCTCAAGCCGGAGTTGGTCAGGCTATCGAAATAGAGCCGTTTCGCACTCGCCAGGTCGAACGTGTAGCGGTTCTGCTGGCCGGCATGCGCAATCGCTCCGCTAACCGTCGCGCCGACCGTCAGTGCGGCCGTTGTGTCCTGGACCTTCTGAACCGCAAAGGTGAAGCTGGCCGAAACCGTGTTGTAGACGTAGCCCTCAATCGCCAGCGTATAGGTGCCGCTGAACGCCAGCGCCTGGACATCCTGGTCCCCAAAACCGTTGATCCAGACCTGCCGGCCGAACGGATCGATGAGGCGCCAGTAGACGGTGCCGCCGCTATTGCTCTGTTGGTCGAAGAAGAACTTCTCGCCGGCTTGCGCATCGAAGCGGTAGAGCGCCGTCTCCGTCCCAGTCGGTAGCGTCCCCGACACCGGCGTGCCAGAGGTGATCGGCGCCGCGGTCGCTACATCAAGCAGCCGGAAGCTGTAGGACCCGACCGAGGAAGCGCTACTCTGAATCCGCAACTGATAGGTGCCTGGAATCTTGAGCGTGATAACCGGATCACTTCCAAAATTCGCTGAATCTGAATTCGTGAAGGCGCGTGCGGCAACTACCTCGCCCTGTGGCCCGATGAGGCTCCAGGTCAGGCCCGAATTAGTCAGGGCATCGAAGAGAAGCTGTGTCGACTGCGTGACGTTGAAGACATAGTTGTCCTCTTCGCCCACCGTGTCGATCGCACCCGTCGTGGTGGCACCCAGCACAAGGCCTGTTCCGGTCGGAGCCGGCAGATCGACATGGCCCTCTGACGTAACATTGAAGGTGTATTGGAGCGCCCCGCTCTCCGCAATCTGCCCTTCGAAGAGCAGCGTGTAGGTACCCGCCAGAGGCAGCGTCAGGGTCGGGCTGTCAGTGAAGTAACTTGCGTAGAACTGACCACCATACGGGTCGATCAAACGCCAGTACGGGCTGCCGGCACTGAGTGCCTGTCGATTGAGGAGAACCTGATCTCCGGCCGTGGCATCGAAGCGGTAAAGCGCCGTCTCGTTTCCGGAGGGCAAAGTCCCCGACACCGGGTCACCCAGCGTGATCGGCGTGGCCGTTGACAGATCGAGCAGCCGGAAGCTGTAGGGGCCTGTCGTGTCGAGATAGCCATCCACGATCAACGTGTAGGATCCGGCCACCAGGTCCAGAAGCGGAGTGCCCGGTCCGTCCGAATACGAGAAGCCGATGGGCGTGCTGTTCAGCTCGCCGCGCGGCCCGATCAGCCGCCACGTGAGGTAGGGATCACTGGTCAGGCTGTCGAAATAGAGCCGTGCCACACCCGCAAGATCGAACGTATAGCGGTTCTCCTGGCCGGCATGCCCGATCGTTCCATCTACCGTCGTGCCGACCGCCAGTGCGGCCGTCGTGTCCTCGACCTTCTGAACCGCAAAGCTGAAGTCCACAGAGCTCGCGTTGGACACATAGCCCTCTATCGCCAGCGTATAGCTGCCGGTGAACGCCAGCGCCTGGACATCCTGGTCCCCAAAACCGTTGACCCAGACCTGCCGGCCGAACGGATCGATGAGGCGCCAATAGACGGAGTAGACGGTGCCGCCGCTGCTGCTTTGTTGGTCGAAGAAGAACTTCTCGCCGGCCTGCGCATCGAAGCGGTATAGCGCCGTCTCCGTACCGGTCGAAAGCGTGCCCGACACCGGCGTGCCCGAGGTGATCGGCGTCGCCGTTGCGATATCAAGCAGCCGGAAACTGTAGGAACCGGTCTCGTCTCCGTAGCCGTCGACAATGAGCGTATAGCTTCCCGCCGACAGATCGAGCATCGGGTCGCTGGAGAAACTAGCAGCATCCGAGCTGGAGAAATATCGAGTGCTGACCTCCTCGCCGCGGGGTCCGATCAGGCTCCAACTCGAGTTGGAGTTGGTCAGGCTGTCGAAATAGAGCCTTGCCGCACCCGCCAGATCGAACGTATAGCGGTTCTCCTGGCCGGCATGCCCGATCGTTCCATCTACCGTCGTGCCGACCGCCAGTGCGGCCGTCGTGTCCTCGACCTTCTGAACGGCAAAGCTGAAGTCCACCGGGCTCGCGTTGGACAGAGAGCCCTCGATCGCCAGCGTGTAGGTCCCGGCGAATGCCAAGGCCTGGACATCCTGGTCCCCAAAACCGTTGAACCAGACCTGCCGGCCGAATGGATCGACGAGGCGCCAGAAGACGGTGCCGCCGCTGCTGCTCTGTTGGTCGAAGAAGAACTTCTCGCCTGCCTGCGCATCGAAGCGGTAGAGCGCCGTCTCCTTGCCACTCGGTAGCGTGCCCGACACCGGCGTGCCCGAGGTGATTGGCATCGCTGTCGCAACGTCAAGCAGCCGGAAGCTGTAGGAGCCGATCTCATCTCCAGAGCCGTCGACAATGAGCGTATAACTGCCCGCCGACAGATCGAGCACCGGATTGCCCGAGTAATAATAACCAGCATCCGAGCTGGAGAAATATCGACTGCTGACCTCCTCGCCGCGCGGTCCGATTAGGCTCCAGCTCAAGCCGGAGTTGGTCAGGCTATCGAAATAGAGCCGTTTCGCACTCGCCAGGTCGAACGTGTAGCGGTTCTGCTGGCCGGCATGTGCAATCGCTCCGCTAACCGTCGCGCCGACCGTCAGTGCGGCCGTTGTGTCCTGGACCTTCTGAACCGCAAAGCTGAAATCCACCGGGCTCGCGTTGGACACATAGCCCTCGATCGCCAGCGTGTAGCTGCCGCTGAAGGCCAACGTCTCGACATCCCGGTCCCCATAACCATTGTACCAGACCTGCCGGCCGAACGGATCGATGAGGCGCCAGTTGGTGCCGCCGCTGTTGCTCAGTTGGTCGAAGAAGAACTTCTCGCCGGCTTGCGCGTCGAAACGGTAGAGCACCGTCTCCCTGCCGGTCGGCAGCATGCCCGACACCGGCGTGCCCGAGGCGATCGGCGTCGCTGTCGCGATATCAAGCAGCCGGAAGCTGTAGGAGCCCGTTGATCCGCTGCCTTGCACCCGAAGCTGATAGGTGCCGGGAATCTTGAGCGTGATAACCGGATCACTTCCAAAATTCGAGTCTGAATTCATGAAATAGCGAGCGGAAACCATCTCGCCCAGTGGCCCTATGAGGCTCCAGCTTAGGCCCGAATTCGTTAGGGCATCGAAGAGGAGCTGCGTCGGTTGAGTGATGTCGAAGACGTAGTTGTCCTCTTCGTCCGCCGTGCCGATCGCACCTGTCGTGGTGGCATCCAGCACAAGAACTGTTCCGGTAGGAGCCGGCAGATCGACATGGCCCTCGGACGTAACATTGAAGGTGTATTGGAGCGCCCCGCTCTCCGCAATCTGCCCTTCGAAGAGCAGCGTGTAGGTACCAGTCAGTCGCAGCGTTAGGGTCGAACTGTCGGCAAATGAATTTGCGTAAACCTGACCGCCATACGGGTCGATCAAACGCCAGTATGGGCTGCCGGCACTGAGCGCCTGTCGATTGAGGAGAATCTGATCTCCGGCTGCGGCATCGAAGCGGTAAAGCGCCGTCTCGTTTCCGGAGGGTAAAGTACCCGACACCGGGTCACCGAGCGCGATCGGCGTCGCTGTCGCGACATCAAGCAGCCGGAAGCGGTAGGGACCGGTCGCGTCGAAATAGCCATCCACAATCAATGTATAAGATCCGGCCGCCAGGTCCAGAAGCGGAGTGCCCGACGGTCCGTCCGAACTCGAGAAGCTGAAGGGCGTGCTGTTCACCTCGCCGCGCGGCCCGATCAACCGCCACGAGAGGTTCGGAGCAGTATTGGTCAGGCTGTCGAAACAGAGCCGCTTCGCACTCGCCAGGTCGAACGTATAGCGGTTCTGCTGGCCGGCATGCGCGATCGCTCCGTCAACCGTTGCGCCGACCGTTAGCGCCGCCGTCGTATCTGTCACCTTCTGGACCGCAAAATCGAAGCTGGCCGGAGCCGTGTTGTAGACGTAGCCCTCGATCGCCAGCGTGTAGCTGCCTGTGAAGGCTAGCGCTTGGACGTCGACGTCTCCATTCTGGAACCAGTTCGACCAGACCGTTCGGTCGAACGGATCGATGAGGCGCCAGTAAACGGCGCCGCCGCTGTTGCTCTGTTGGTCGAAGAAGAACTTCTCACCGGCCTGCGCATCGAAGCGGTATAGCGCCGTCTCCGTACCGGTCGAAAGCGTGCCCGACACCGGCGTGCCCGAGGTGATCGGCGTCGCCGTCGCGACATCAAGCAGCCGGAAGCTGTAGGAGCCGGTCGCATCCGCCGCACCGGTGACACTGAGCGTGTAATCGCCGGCAACCAGATCAAGAGCCGAAGTTGCCGACCCGCTTGGACCATCCGAATTGGTGATGGCGATGCCTGGGACTTCGGATCCACGCGGGCCCGTGAGAGTCCAGGCTAATTGGCCATCACTCGTCAGCGCGTCGAAATAGATCCGCGTGTTTTCAGAAATGTTAAAGGTGAATTGATCTGTTTCTCCCGGTACGTCTATCGACCCGTGAACCGGCATGAAGTCAGCTGACAAGAGCAGTCGCGGTTCAAGCGCTTCGAAATGAACGGCTCGCGTTTCGTATTCGCGCCGTTTTCCCTGCCGCTTTTCTTTCTTGGACTTTGTGACATATCCGATCGCTGCTGAAAGCGCAGATGCCGAGCAACTGTTTCGAAAGTTAGCGTTTCGGTAGCGGAATGTCATGCCCGTAGCCCCCGCCAAGACGCTATGCTTGGGAGCTGAGCGCTGCTCCTTCCACCGCGAGCAAGAAGTGCTTTCCCCGTGCGGGCCCACCTTAGGGTCGGCCAGAACGCAACCTGACCTCGGCTAAACGCCTGATCTGGCACCGATGCAGGAATTGTCGGAACTCGCGGTTGCTGTTCCTCGCCACAGCCGCGAAAGGCGAAGGTAAAGGGCGTTGGGCAAGTGAAAATAGTTGTCGAAGGGCCCCCGGAACTCACACTCTCACTGCTGGATAACGCCAGCAACAATACATCCGTGAACGTGAACGCTGCCACGTCGACAACCCCCAGCCACTCGGCAATACTATCAGTTGCCAAGTTACAGTTATTCGAGCATGAAAATCTGCCAATTTAGCCCCGACTGGTAAGTGCCGATGACCCGCCGTTATTATTCTCCCGCTCGCTTTTTCCCTCACTTTCAGGTTGCAACTGCAGTACACCAATGTCAACTGCTTTATTAGCGTGTCCGAAAGTACCGCCCGCGCAATTGGCGAGGTATTCCTGCAAGTCTTTGAATTTCTTTGCACCGTACCTAAGGCCAATGCCTAAAATCCCCGTTTACGCCAAAAGAGGTGCCCCTAGCCGGGGAGCAAAAATTGAACCTTTCCAATGGCCAATCTTGAAAGTGGGACAGAGTGGGTCGTCCATAATCCTTATGCTTTTCGTCGCACGGGTCCCACCAAAACTGGCTTAGAATAGGGGCGCACTCCAAGCGGCTGGCAAATTGGCAGCTCAAAATCGGTTAGACATCCTGACGTCAAACTTGCGAGAACAGAACCTCTTCCCGGAACCGGATGACCTTCACGACCCAGAAGGTGATCCACCGCCGCCAAGGTATTCTTGGGGTGATTGACTACTGTAGGATCTGATAGCGCAGGGCCATTTGCAAAGGCGTCTTACGCCGGTGATTGCCGCGTAGGTCTGGCGTTGAGACGGAGCCTACCACGGACAAACAAATGTCCGCTTGGAAGGCTCGTAGGTTCTGATTTTTTTCAAGGAGCCCATGCTAATCTCGGTAGTAAAATCCGATTAGGACCATTCATTCCTTTGATTAGGCCACTATTCTCTCTAAGGTTTGGGCATGAAGTGGGCGGACAACAAAACATATCTCAGCGCGACTGATCTCGTGGGCCACCTGAGCTGCCGCCATCTCACCAGCCTAGACCAAGCCGTTGCGAAGGGGACGCTTGCCAAACCAGCTTCTTACGATCCGTTTCTCGAAATTCTTCGAGAACGAGGCGCGCTTCACGAGCAAGCGTATATCGACCATCTGAAAAGTTCGGGTCTCGATGCCGTGCGCATTGAAGGCATCGAGATCACGGCGACAACGGCCGCACAGACACTCGATGCCATGCGTGCTGGAACGCCCGTTATCGTCCAAGGAGCCTTATTGAACGGACGGTGGAGCGGCCGAACAGACGTGCTTCTGCGTGTTGAGACACCATCAGCGCTCGGCCCCTGGTCGTATGAGGCAGTCGACACCAAGTTGGCTCGCGAGACCAAGGGAGGCACGGTCCTCCAGCTTTGCCTTTATTCTGATCTCCTTGCCGTCGCTCAAGGGTCAACACCTGAATTCATGCACGTGGTTCCGCCATGGGCGGATTTTCAACGAGAGCAGTATCGCTTCGCCGACTACGGCGCCTTCTATCGCCGGGCTAAATCTGGGCTTGAGCTGTCTGTTGATACGGCTGGCGACTCCCACACCTATCCCGATCCCAACAGTCACTGCGATGTTTGCCGGTGGAGCGCGCAATGCGACAAGCGGCGCCGAGCTGATGATCATTTGTGTCTGGCGGCCGGCATATCCAAAGTGCAGATCAACGAGCTGAAAGGCCGCGGCGTTGGCGCGATGGCGTCGCTAGCCAGCATGCCCCTGCCCTTGCAATGGAAGCCCGAGCGCGGTTCGGCCCATTCCTACGAGCGCGTTCGTGAGCAAGCGCGATTGCAGGTGCAAGCTAGAGCCAGTGGCAACCTCGGGTTCGAACTCCTTCCTGTCAAAGCAGGCTTCGGGCTGTCCTGCCTTCCGGAACCTTCGGACGGAGATGTCTTCCTGGATTTGGAAGGCGACCCGTTTGTCGGCGAACACGGGCTTGAGTACCTGTTTGGATATCATTTCAGAAACGAAGCGGGCGATTGGAGTTATGGGAACTGGGCATTCACCCGTGCCGGCGAGAAAGAGGCTTTCGAGGCGTTCATCGACTTCGCGACAATGCGTCGGCAAGTTTATCCGGAATTGCACGTCTACCACTACGCGCCCTACGAGCCAGGAGCCCTCAAACGGCTGATGGGCCGGTACGCAACGCGTGAGGAAGAATTCGACAACATGCTGCGATCGAAGTTGTTCGTCGATCTATACGGCGTTGTCCGCAACGGTCTTCGTGCCAGCGTTGAGAGCTATTCGATCAAAAGGCTAGAGCCGTTCTATGGCTTCACCCGCGAAACAGCTCTTCTGGATGCAAACATCGCACTGCTCAGTCTCCAATCGAGCCTGGAACTAGGACAGCCAGACAAAATTCGCGAACATGACCGATCGGTGGTCGAGAGCTACAACCGCGACGACTGCGTCTCGACGCAGTTTCTTCGCGACTGGCTGGAAATGCTCCGCTCACAAGCAATTGCTGCGGGTGAAACCGTTGCCCGGCCCCAGCCCGGCGACGAAGTCGCAAGCGAGAACGTCACGGCATGGCTCGCAAAGATCGGCCCGCTGATTGACCGGCTGATGGCGGACATACCACCCGATCCGGACGAACGCGACGAGGAGCAGCACGCGCGATGGATACTCGCCAATATTCTCGATTGGCATCGGCGCGAAGCAAAGGCGATGTGGTGGGAGTTCTTTCGCCTTCGCGACCTCTCAGCCGACGAGCTGATGGACGAACGTAGCGGCCTGTCGGGCCTCACCTTTGTCAGCGAGGTGCCTGGTAGTGGAAAGCTGCCGACGCACCGATATTCTTTCATTCCGCAGGAAACAGACATTCGCGTCGAGGACGACCTCCACAACGTCGGCGGCGACAAGATTGGAACTGCCGTTGCCCTTTCGCAGCAGAGCCGTACAATCGACATCAAGAAGACAGGCAAGTCAGTCGGTCTTCATCCACAGGCGATCTACGGTTCCAAGAATTTCGGGTCTGATGAACAGGCGCATTCCCTCGTGCGCATCGGCGAATATGTGGCAGACCACGGGCTCGCTGGCGACGGGCCATACTGCGCGGCGCGCGATCTGCTATTGCGCCTGGCACCGCGTCTGCGGGGTGAGCCGATCAAGGTCGATGGGGAGACAACCTTGGACGCGGCGATGCGGGTTGCCACGCGGTTCGATGGCGGCATCTTCCCCATACAAGGCCCTCCGGGTACCGGAAAATCATTCACCGGTGCGCGGATGGTATGCGCGCTTGTTCGCGAAGGTAAGACAGTCGGGATCACAGCCAACAGCCACAAGGTCATCAGGAACCTGGTCGACAAGGTTGTTGAAGCGGCCGACGAACTTGACATCGACCTGACGTGCATCGTGAAGCCGAAGGAGATGGAATCCAATCAGCACCGCTTGGTTTTCGCAAAGTCCAATGCCGACGTGTATGACGCGTTGAGCGGACCCTGCAAAGTCGCGGGGGGAACAAGCTTTCTCTGGTCGCGTGCCGATGCGTTCAATTCGGTCGACGTTCTCGTCGTGGACGAAGCTGCTCAGATGTCCCTGGCAAATGTGCTGGCGGTTTCGCAGGCAGCCCATACGGTCGTGCTGCTTGGCGATCCTCAGCAGCTGGATCAACCGATGCAGGGAAGTCACCCGGATGGAACTGACGTGTCTGCCCTCAACCATATCCTTGATGGCGATAAAACCATCGATGCTGGCCAGGGCCTCTTTCTCGAAGAGACCTGGCGACTCCATCCGGACCTCTGCGCATTCACTTCGGAACTGTTCTATGAGGGCAAGCTGAAGTCGAGACCGGGACTAGACGTCCAGGTCATCTCCACTGGTCCGATAAGCGGTTCCGGCCTGCGATACCTCCCTATCGCCCACAGTGGAAATCAGAACTCCTCACCTGAAGAGGCTGACGCCATTCATCGCCTTGTCGACCGCGTGCTGCGATCGGATACGCGTTGGATCGACCGGAATGGCAAAGAAGCGGCCATCACCCTCAACGACATCCTGATCAACACGCCCTACAACGCGCAGGTCTTCGAAATCCTGGAACGTCTTCCAGGCGCCAGAGTCGGTACCGTGGACAAGTTTCAGGGTCAGGAGGCGCCGATCGCAATCTATTCGATGGCTTCGTCAACGCACGCAGATGCTCCACGAGGCATGGAATTCCTCTACAGCCTCAACCGCTTCAACGTTGCGACATCGCGGGCCAAATGCCTGTCGATCCTCGTTGCGGCACCGGAGGTGTTCGAAACGGAGTGTAAGACACCCCGACAAATCCAGCTTGTCAACGCGTTCTGTAGATATCTTGAGACGTGCTCAGAAATCCAATTGCCTATGACGCGTCAGCATTGACCTCCGGTCTTAGCCTTCGAGTAGAGCACAGCTTGAGCTTGCAACAGCGCTCTGTCGCGCTCCGTGTTCGAAACTTGCTCACGCTGCGGTCCACGGGGCAGACTGCAAGCTGAGATCATTAGATTCTGTAGACCATCGCCTCAGTTTGGGAACACTAACATGGCTGATGCACAAGATATTCCGACCAGGCCAATTGACGTCTCAGATCAGCAACTTGACGAATTTCAGCAGCGGTTCTGTAAGGTCCCCGGGGGCAATCTGCGGCTCCTTGCTCCTGCCGGCAGTGGTAAGACGCAATCTCTCTTATGGCGGTGTGCAGAGCTGTATCGCCGAGCGGATTCGAAAGGACGTTTCCTTGTCGTGACTTTCACGCGAGCCGCGCGTGACGAACTTCGCGCACGACTTTCGAACCCCCATTTCGCGTTCATGGCGAGTGCTGTCGAGGTGGTGACTCTGAACGGCTGGGGCTTCAAGAGGCTACGCGCAAATCATCACAGCCCGCGCTTGCTGGTAAGCGAATTCGAAAAGTCAGGTTGCGTGCGAAATACATTGCAGCCCGTCTGGCGCAAATTCCCTCGCATTGAGAAGGCTATGGAGGCGCAGCCTTACGTTGTTGACAAGATTCTGAACGGGCTGATTGAACGACTGAAATCATTAGGCTTCGACCATGAAGCTCCGAGCATTTGGGCCGCCCACGACCAGATGGACTACCTCATGCGTCTGGGCTTGCTTTGGCAAATCCAAAATCTAATCGACCAGTTGGCCGAATGCGAGATACTGGCCGACAAGCGCCTTGAATCCTTTATCGAAGATGTGCTGCCGTTTTGGGTCGACAGTTGTCAGACGATGATTGGGCAGGCTCTTTTTTCGTTGGAAGATCAGAAATATGTCGCGTTCCTGGATCTGCGCCGGCAGATTTCGGAGGATCGCTTTCCCACCGGCGGGTCGCGGTACACACAGGTACTCGTCGATGAATTCCAGGACATCAATCCGCTTGACCTCAACCTAGTCCGAAAAATCGTCGATCTGCACAAGGCTGACTTGACGATCGTGGGGGATGATGACCAAGCCATCTTCGAGTGGCGAGGGGCGACACCCCACTACATCCTGCAACCTGATCAACATTTCGATCGTGAATTTTCGACCCACATCCTGGAACGAAATTATCGTTGCCCCAGAAATCTTGTAGCGGCTTCACAAAAGCTGATCGTTAACAACAAGCGTCGAGAAGATAAGCGCGTCGTTGCGATGCAAACGGCAGATGCAGAGGTCCAAATCGTGAGGAGCGACAGGTTCGTCGAATCCATCGATGCTGTGATGGATGAAGTGCGGTCTTTCCTCGCCAGCAACAGACCGAATGCGAAGCTTGCGATTCTTTCCCGCAAACGCGCGCAACTTATCCCGTATCAGGTTCTGATGGCGAGCGAGGATTTGCCCTTTTGTGCAGCTGAGGATCTTCAGATTTTCATGAGTGGTGCCTTTGAAAAGCTGCGGCATGCACTGCAGACATGTGCAAAGGCGCGAGCCAATTTCAGGCCGCCTGCGCTTGTGGACGACATTGTCAAGCTTTGCGACCTGGTGAAACGGTATCCGCTGAAAAAGGCGGAACGAGAAGCATTGGCCGCCCATTTGCGCACGAGCCGACCAAAAAGCTACAGCGACGCGCTCGATGCGATAGCAGCCTACCGCGGATCATTGAAAGGCCTCAACGAGGATGGGGCCGCCGGCCTCGTTTTCTGCCGGGTGCTGCGCGACCTCTTGGATGCGCCGACGGTAAGGGATGCAATCGCGGCATTGGGTACGGGCTTTGCGGGGCTCAACCAGGACTATGGCAAATCGCAGGAAGACATATTCTACACCGACCCACCCTTCCTCTACTTGGCGGAATTTGCGGGACGCTATGAGGACGACTTCCAGCGCTTCATTGATGATCTTGACAGCGCACGCGATACGCTTGCCCGGCTGCCGGGCGAGGAGGACGCTTCAGGCGCTGCCGACGAACTGTGGCGCCGACCAGTTCATCTGATGACAGCGTTACGCGCGAAGGGCAAGGAATACGATACCGTCATCATACTTGATGCCAATGATGGCATCTGGCCCTTGCGCCGGGCGGAAACGGCAGAAGCCAAGGAGAGTGAGCGACGCTTGTTCTACGTGGCCATGACAAGACCAAAGCGCCGTCTCATGATTACGCTTAGTGGAAGGATTGGAGACCAACCCGCCAACCCGTCGCCGTATCTGACGGAAGCTGGTCTCTTGTAGCGATCCGCGTTCAAGCGACCTCAACGGCTTGAAGGATGGCTCCGAATGCGGATTCCGCGCGGAGCGCGGACACAAACCAGCCATGCGCTTCCGGCTCCTGACCCTCATATGGGGCGAATGCGCGAAAAGCGCTGTGTCTGAACACATAATGGCCCGATCTACCATTCCTGAATCGCACAACGCCAGGAATTCCAGCGATTGCGGTTTCAGCCTTCTTGTCCACCTCCGGCGGGAGGAAAACCCTGAATTGCGGTTCGGAATGCGGCATCCGGTCGACGAAGACAAAACGCTTGCCCCTCCGTGTAGTGACCGACAGTTCAAGCATCTTGGTCTGCGAACTTCTGCGCGGCTTGACGGCGAAGCCGAGTTCTTCAGCCTTTAGCACGAGCTTGGATTCGAGAGCGGGGGATATTTGCGGTTCCTTGCCAGATGACCTGGGGGAAGAATCTAATTTCTCCTCTGCATATCGGCGAGACGTTGAAGTGGGCAATGCAACGGACACCGCCTGCACTGTCGCGGCGTTCGACCGATTTAAGATAGCCGAATGTTGTTGCACGGCACGCATCGTTTCGACATCCAGATCGACCCAGGTAACGGGCCCGGACGGACGTGTGAAAGGAACGGGCGCAGAAAACCGGTGGGCGTCTACCAGTACCCATGGAGTCAACCAGCCAGCTTGCGTCACCTCTTGAAGTCTGCTCGACGGGACACCGTGAAACTCGATGGAATCTGCCAAGCCGGACGCTGACAATTGCGGCAGGACGTCGACGAGTTTAACTACGCCTTCGATTTCTCGGCTGCCTTTACGAATGAGTGCGATCCGCCCGCGGATCGAGGTGGGCTGGGTTCGCAGCTCCCACGTCTTGTGGCCATCCAGGATCAGATCGATCCATGGCTCTCGAACGATGAGGGCTTTCATTTGCTTACTCTGATGTGAGGAATCGGATGGGTCAATGTGTCGAGATGGTGGCCCCGAAAAGAGCGCCCAAATCTCCATCCGACACGGGCGGCGCCAGCATGTTGCGCGAAAGCGAACGCTTTCGGCTCAGGAGACGGTCCAGCGTGACGTCGAAGGACGCGTCGCCCAATACTGGATGAATCGCTATCGGCAGATGGATAGTCACCGGCTTGTCCTGCCCGATGCGATAGCAACGGTCATTGCACTGATCCTCAACCGCCGGATTCCACCAGCGACTAAGATGAATGACGTGGTTCGCGGCCGTGATGGTGAGGCCGATTCCGGCCGCCTTCGGGGACAGCACCAGTAGATCGAAGCCCTTTTGCGCCTCCTGAAACCGTTTGACATATTCCTGCCGCCGATGGCCGGGCACTTCACCGTTGATGATTGTCGGTTCGGCGTGAAGATCGAAGAGAGTTACGACAACTCCAGCGAAGGCTTTCTGAACGGCTCGGTCTTCGATGAAGATCAGCGCCTTATCGCCCGCTGATTTGACTTGCCGCAAGATTTCGATCGCCCGTGTCAGCCGTGCGGATTGCCCGAGCCAAATCGCTGCCGATTGGGTGTCATAAGGATCGACCTCCCTGGCTCCTTCGGGATGCAGGGAAATCCCGCGCAACGCGTGAATCGCCTTAAGCATCGCTCCATGCGAGCGCTCGCCTGCCTGGGCGGAGCGAACGGCGTCCATATAGGCCTCCGCTTGTGCACCGGGCATGTGCGTCTGGTAGGACATGATCTTCTTTTCAGGCAGCCCCTCTATGTGGTTTTCCTTCATTCTACGAAGCATCATTGGTGGCCCGTTGGCCTGCGGCTCGTCGAGCTTGTCCTTGAGCGCCTTGAGATTGGTCGGCTGGTCCTCGGTATGCGCCTCGGAAAATCTCTTGAGATCGCCAAGAAATCCGGGCGCCACGCGGTCCATGATGCACCACAGATCCTCGAGCCGGTTCTCGATCGGCGTTCCCGTCAGCCCCAATACAAAATCGGCGTTCATCGCCTTGGCGGCATGAGTGTTGATCGTACGTGGATCCTTCACCTTCTGCATTTCGTCGAACACCGCCACCGAATAGCCAATCCGTGCGAAGGCGCGATGATAGTCGGCAAGTGTTTCGTATGTGGTCAGGATCCAGTCGGCGCGCCTCAAGGCGTCGCTGTCGAGGGCGTCCTCGGGGGACCAGGAGACTGTTCGTGGCCGCTTCAGCCTCTTCAAGCCCGGCCCGAACGCATCCATCCTCTCTCCCAGCGCATCCGGGGCAAGATGTTGTTCTGCCTCGGCGATCCAGTTGTTCAGAAGCGCCGTTGGTGCGACGATCAGGATCGGGCCTCGCTGCAGCGGCGTCAGCGATGCTGCTTGAGATTTCCGGTTCGCCCTGGTCCAGGCCAGAAAGCCCAGAGCCTGAAACGTTTTTCCCAAACCCATGTCGTCAGCTAACAGCACACCCGGTCGCCCCGCCACCCATGCGTTGAGCAACCATGACAATCCCGTTTGCTGGTGCGGCTTTGCCCTGGTGCTCCCCATCAGTGCTGATGGCACTTCAAGCGGAATGGATGCAATCCGCCTTGGAGCTGCAAGCACATAGTCGGCGTCTTCCAGATTCTGCCTGATGAGAAGGACTTGCCTGTCGTCTGGTGCCAGCTTCTCATCGCTTGCGGTCTGGCTGGGTTCTTCCCCCGTTTGGTCGATGCCGATCGGGGCAGAATCAACTGGCGCAATGTGAGCAAGCGCGCCCTCGACCTCCAATACGGAATAGTCCGTTCCCATAACGGCGACGGTCTCGTGTCCTTCGACCTTGGCGGCCTGAACCTGGTGCGACAGCTGCTCCACGCCCTCCTGGCTGAAGATGAGGGTCTTGTCGCGCAGCTTCAGCGCAAAACCTTCGGGCAGCCACTGACCCGCCTTGTTCTGCAACCAGGGAAGCGCTGGCCTTTCCCACACGCCAAGGCCGAGAACGCGTTCGGAATATTGTTGTGTCTCGACAAAAAGCGAAGCGGCGACGGCATCGGCCGCCTCCCCGCCAAGCGCTTCCGAGAGCGCCGGTCGAGGGTTGCGGATAAAGGCCCGTCGCGCTTCCCGTGGAGCGGAACGCATCTTTCGGACCACATCCAGCGCCTGCTTCAGGTCAGGATCAAGGACGACGAAGACATTGCGTCCAAGGACGTAGGCGTTATGGGTGCGGCCGCTGGCCTCGTAGCGCTCGGAAACGAATTTCTGTTGCAGTTCCGGCGGCAGGAGTGCGTCGGCAATTTCGTCGCGAAGCTTTCCCGTTGGTTCGTCATCATCACCTTCGACGGCGGGCGCCACGTCCTCGAGAGTTGCCGCCTTGCCTCGGCTCATCAGGACGGGCCTAAAGTCGGGGCCGTTTGACGTTTCCCTGACATCGAGCGCGAAGGACCCTGCCTGATAGATCGTAAGGCTGGAGAGATATTGATCGGATTTGACCTCAAGTCCCGTGCTCTCGCGCAACGCTTCCTGTACCGGTTGCCATAGACCGATGCGAACTTCGATCGGTTGCCCTGTGCTCGCATTGTAAGATTCGATGGCCTCCGTCAGCCGGAACAATGCACCGGTCAGCCTCCCCGTTTCCTCACCGACCGTCACGAAAGCTCCGGTGCGGATTCCGAGAACGGGCCGGGTATTCGCGTCGTACCAGCGAACGCGAATTCGTCCGGTCGCCGAATCAATCCTGTCCTCGAAAGAGAGCGTTGCCGAGAGATGGGCCAACGGAGCTATTCCAAGCGTCTTGGCAATCGATGCCGGCAATCCAGTCACGGCAGCGTGGGACAACACGACCGAAGCCGGCTCTTCGCGAGCCTCCTGTCTGGCCGCCGACGACAAGATCATGCGCGCCGCGACGGACTCAATGCCTCTGAAGGTTTCCCACTGCGTCGGCGGGACATTTCTTCGTCCGAGCAATCCCTTCTGCTGCGCTTCTACATGGACGCCGTCCGGCGCAACGCGCGTACGGAAGACAATCCTCATCCCCTTACCTTGTAGCTTGACGAGGGGATTCGAATGCCAGTCATCTGGTGGATCTTGTTGGCCACTTTTGATTGCCAGCTATTCGCGCCATCATGCGGCCAGTGAGTTACGGCGAAGATGGAATGTTGGAGAGAATCGTTGCCATACGACCGAACTGCGTCCGGAACATACGAACGCCCGTAAAGTCTTGGGGCTGTGCGATCCTCCGCGTCATTCCATATGTGGCATTTTCCGTTGTGACTCCATTCAGCAACTACTCCGCGTCCAATACGCAAGAGCAGAACGGCATGGCCTGATTGAACAGAGCCATCAAAAGTGGCGAAGGAAACCTCTTTTCCAAAAGCCCGTCGGGCCGCCCGGGCACCGGATGCGTCAAAGATAACCCAAGCCTCGGAGATAAGTTCGGCCCTGTAGACAGCTTCCCAGAAGGCTCGCCGGTAGACCCACATCCGTTCGAGCGCGACCTCGTCGACGATGTCAAGGAACTGTCGTAGCGACTGCTCGGTCAACCATCGGCGAACGATGTCAGCCGCTTCAGGCATCCGCGACCACCGCGCGCCAGGCAGCCGCGGATCCTTGAACAGTTCGAGGAGCAGCGAAAGGTATTGGTCTCGAACCTGTTTGGCGGGCAGCACCGCACCAAAGGGAAGCACCAGTGCGTTCGCTACGAGAGGCGCATGCTCCTCGAAGATGAGTCCCCCATTTCGGTCAAGCGCAAGGTTCTTCACGATTGCCAGTCGGGTGTCGGCGTGAAGTCCGGTGTCAGCAGCAAGCTGTGACAGCGCTTCCGTGGCGCAGGCACGCGCATAACCCGATCGCGAGTCGAGGGCGCCAAGTCCGCCCTTCTGCAAGAGGACTGTAGGCGAGACGCCATCTGTCAGCGCGCGGCGGCTAATATTGCGCGGTCCGGTCCGCCAATCGAACAGGTCATGTTCGTCGTGAAGGTCGGACCATGGCCGACCCAATCCGCTCGCAAGCCGGCCGAGCGCGGCGGAGGCTTCTGCCATTCCGTTACGACCAGGTGCGAAGGCTGAGAGGAAAGACGACGCCAAGGCACGGCCGGGCGGCTTGCGGCCACAGTTTTCAATACGAGCAAGCGTGCCTTTGAGGATCTCGCTGTGATCGGAAAGGGCGGGAGTGGTCATCCAAAGGCACCACGCTGCATCACGAAGTTCACGCATGGTTACGTCCGACCCGACGCTCAGGCGATTGAGAAATGTCCGTGCCAGCTCGTTGTAGTCCTTCGCCTCACGACGGAAGGCCTGCCCATCAATGCCACTGACACGCTCGGCTGCCGCCGCCACAGCCGGAACATCCCGGAGTTTCGGGGAGGTGAGCGGGCGCGCCTTCAACTGCTGAATTACTCCCTTCAGATGGCTCACGGTGCACCTCCGATCGCGTCTATCAGGATCTTGATTTCTCCCTGCATGTCGTCCGTCTGCTTGCGCAACTGCTCCAGCCGTTCGCGATTGTCGCTTTCCATAACGAAACGCAAGTCGATGCGCCTGTTGGCAGCCCGAGCTTCGGTCGTATCTGACTTGTCTGCAGGGCGCGTCGAGGAGTAACCGGAGACAGATAGGATTTCCTGATCATTGTGGTTCGAAAACGTTCTCAGCTCAGGAGCACTTGCGATCATTTGCTTGAAAGTTTCCGAAGCGCGGGCGGTTGATAGCCGCCAATTGTTCTGGTCGATGCCGGTGCTGTCGGTGTGCCCTTCGATGAAAACGGTCTCAATGGCAGGTGCGTTGGTGTCGCGACATTTGCGCGTACCATCTTCCACTTTGCATGCAACATAGTCGGCAAGCACCTCCCGAAGGATTTGTGCGATCGTCTCCACATTTCGTTCAGCCTGACCCTTTAGCGTCGACTCATCTGAGCCAAACTGGACAGCATTTTCTGTTATCCGCAGGACATCACTCTTAGGACTGATCACCACGTCAATATTTCGACTGGCAAGCTGGTCCCGGATCCGTTCCAGCAATGTGCGTCGTGCTACCGCCGCTTCGTCCATCGCTGCGATGTGTTGGCGAACCTCGATCTGCAAGGCCTCGACCTTTTTCGCCGCTTGCCTCGCCGCTTCCAAGGCAATCTGCTGCGTGTCCGTCTTCGTCCGGAAATCGAGTGCGAACACCATGAGCATAATGATGAAAATGAACAGGACGCCGACCATCATGTCGGTCATCGAAACGAAATAATTTTCGCCTTCTTCCGCGGCTGCGTGAGAATCTTCCTCGGTAATCATTCACGCGGCGTCCTATTCGGCGGCCTGCGGCAGCAACGCCGCCCGCAGTCGATCAACTTCCTCACTCAACGCAGTGGTGTTGTCGTTCATGTCTGTCAGGAGCGGGTTTAGCTTGTCGATGGCGCTCGCGAAGCCGGCGTCGATTTGCTGCACCCGCTGCGCAATGACCTCACCTTGGTCCTGGGCAGCCTTGGCCAAGCCTTCGACAGCACTGGCAAGGCTCTTGTCTACGCCTTCGAAGCGCTCCGCGTAGGACGACCAAGCTGTTGCCAGATGGTTGTGGTGCTGCGTTAGTGCATCAGCCAACGAGCGCGATGCGGTCTGGCCCGCCTGCAGAGCAGCTACCGAGGAGGTAACCGCTTCTGCCATTCTGTCGGTCGCGCCCGCGATACGCTCGCCGGACTGGAGCAGCGGTGCGGACGCCGTGCGAACATCCTGGGCGGTACGCTGGAAAGCGTCGGCCACGGCGCGAGATTGGTCGGTCGTCTCCCGCATTGCATTGCCCTGAGCGACAAGCGTGGTTTCGGTTCCACGCATTGCCACAGCGAAGCGCTCGATCTCTTCGCGGATGGTGGCAAGGGCTCCTCCAAGCCCATCGCGCAACGCCTTGGCAGCTTCTGCAGATGCACCGCCAATAGCTTCAGCTGCACCTGCCTGAGCCGCCGCGACGCGCTCGCGCGTTTCCTCGAGCTGTTTCGACAGTCCATCCTGGAAGCCACCGAGCCCGTTGTTGAACGTCGATACCTGTGCTTCCAGCCGTTCGAATACTCTCCCCATTGCTTCTTCGAGCCGTGCCGATGCGCCGGATGCCGCTTGGCCAAGGCTCTCGTCGACCTTGCGGTTCGCCTGCTCCATCGTCTCTCGCAGCGCAGCAACGACCTCGACCATTGCGACACGGCTCTGTTCGGAACTTGAACCGAGCTTGTCACCGGCATCCGAAACAAGCCGATTGAGGTTCTCAGCTGCCTCCGACAGTCTTCGGCCGAAATCGGCGCCGCTGCCGTGGATTCCGCGCTGCGCCTCGACCAGCGCGCCTTGCATCGACTGGAGCGTGGAAGCCAATTCGCGCAGTTCAGTTCCGGCGCCCCCCTGCACGCTCTCGCTGAACCGAGCAACGAGTTCTGCGACGCCAGATTGGCTATTAGTGGAAAGCTTTCCAACAGCCTGATCGATGCTTGCCGTCACAGGCGCCATGGCGCTCGCAAAGGCAGTCTGGATCTGAGGCGAGAGGTTTTCGCCCATGCGAGCGAAGAACTCAGCGGAATTAATCTGTTTCAACTCCGTGAGTTGCCCCGCCAGCGTTTCGTTCATCTCCGCAGTAATGGCCTGAGGCGCGGTGTAACGAAGTTTTCGCTCCACCGCCTTGCAGAATTTGTCGAAAACCGATTCGATGACTGAAAGATTGAGCTTGAACCAGAAGGACAAGAAAATCGACGCGCCAAGACCCGCGATCGAAGTCGAAAATTTGAATGTTGCAACCTGAAGCAACTCGCGCGTCGCAACCTGCATGCCTTCTGCATCCACGCTGTTGACGGCAGTTGCAGCTTTGTTTAGCGCGAGCACCAAACCCACAAAAGTCAACAGCAAGCCTATGCCGACAAAATACCCCGGGATGCTGCCGACGAGCTTCAACCCGAGTAGATGTTCTCGTGCGACCGACATGTTGACGAAGGCTTGGGGACGTACGGTGTTGCGGTAGACGCCACCCTCTTCCTTTGGCGGAACAAGCGTCTCGTCGAACTCTTTCCAGGCATGACCCAATAACGGGTGCAGTTCCAGCCGCTTGTGCATGGACGGATAGGACTTGGCGAACTCAACCATATCCTTCGTTTTCTGCACGCGGCGCCTTATGCCGAAGATAGAAAGCGAAATCAAAATCGTGTGCATGACAGTGAAAGCGATAGCCAAGGCCACTGCGAACGCCACCAAACTGCTAGCTATGGCGAACGCGAAACCTTGAGTGCTCACGCCTCTCAGGTCTCTGTTTCCCACTTCTATGAGGGTCGCCCAAATCAGATCAACATCCAACCAGGCGAATGTCGAGGCAAGCTTCCATAATACAGCCGCAACAATGACCCAAAAAAAGATAAAGCGGATGGCGCCGTTCCACAGCAGCTTCGATGCGAAAATAGACATTTGAATCCCCGAGCCCTTCGCCTGTCAATACACCCCTCTCTTTAGAAGTTCTAGCTTACCTTGCCATGCTGGGAGTGGAGACACGAAATTTGATCGCGTAGTGCAGGACCCTGGCCCCCTGGCTTTCTGGGCTGCAATTCACTGGCTCACTGGAACGTCTCTTTTTACCTAATTCGGTAATTCGTGAGGGTCAGCAAAGGATTTTCACTGCCTTCGTCAAACGGCTGCCTTCCATCCATTTGCCCATTTGGCAAACGACATATAGGAATAACCACCACCTCAAGGTTGATAAACGAATCCCTTCCCGTACAAGATACGGAAGATTCGCTCTTGGGGGGCGGCCATGACAAAACCATTTTACGCGGAGCCGATCCTTAATTCTCCGTATTTACCGCCCACGCGGCATCACGCGCTGGGGGATGACGGTCAGCCGCTGGAACATCCGCCGATCGAAGGGCGGAGACGGTCGAAATATGTGACGCCGGTGCCGAAGGCGCGGCGCTCGAAGTCGGGTTCGGCGCGAGGCCAGACCTCGCTCGGCTTCGATGCCGAGGAAACCAGCGAAAGCGGCTACAACCCGACTCCGATCATCAACGAGATCCGAGGCCACATCGAATCCTGGCGCGCACTGCCAAATCCCAACGACTGGGGCGTGACGCCGGTGACCCAGCGTCTGCTGCAGCATTGGCGGCATCACGAATTCTCCAACCAGCAGCCATTCTTCTGTCAGATCGAAGCTGTCGAGACGGCGATCTGGCTGGCCGAGGTGGCGCGTGGGCGCAAGCAATATGCACACATTTTTCGCCACCTGCAGGAGGCCAATCGCGATGCAAACCCGGAACTGTTTAGACTCGCACTGAAGTTGGCGACCGGCGCAGGCAAGACGACGGTCATGGCCATGCTGATCGCCTGGCAGTCGATCAACGCAGCGCGGCAGCCGAACTCGTCGCTCTTCTCGCGAGGGTTCCTGCTGGTGGCGCCCGGCATCACAATCAAGGATCGGCTGCGCGTGCTGAATCCTTCAGACACGGACAATTACTACCGCACGCGCGAACTGGTTCCGGCCGAGCTGATGACCGACCTCGGCAAGGCCAAGATCGTTATCACCAACTACCACGCCTTCCAGCGCCGCAAGGCGCACGACCTCAATCCCGTCGGCGAACGGCTGATGCAGGGGCGCACCGGCCAGCCGATCGAGAAGCAGGAAAGCGAAGGCGAAATGCTCGCCCGCGCTTGCGGCGAGCTCCTTCACCTGAAGAACATCGTCGTCATCAACGACGAGGCGCACCATTGCTACCGCGAGCGGCCGGGCACGGACGAGGAGTCAGAGGCGAAGGGCGAGGACAAGGAAGAGGCGAAGAAGAACAACGAGGCCGCGCGGCTTTGGATTTCCGGACTGGAGGCGCTGAAGCGCAAGGTCGGCCTGCGCGCTGTCTACGACCTATCCGCCACGCCTTTCTTCTTGCGCGGCTCGGGCTACGAGGAAGGCACGCTCTTTCCCTGGGTGGTGTCGGACTTCAGCCTCGTCGACGCGATCGAATGCGGCATCGTCAAGCTGCCGCGCGTGCCGGTCTCGGACAACGCCGTTAACGCCGAGGCACCAGTCTACCGCAATTTGTGGGACCACATCGGCAAGGCGATGCCGAAAAAGGGGGCGGGCAAGTCCGGCGAACTCGACCCGCTTTCGATCCCCGCCCAGCTTCAGACTGCTCTAATCTCCCTCTATAGCCACTATAAGACCGAATATGACGAATGGCAGCGCGCTGGAATTTCGGTGCCGCCGGTCTTCATCGTAGTCTGCAACAACACCGCAAGCTCCAAGCTGGTCTATGAATGGGTCTCTGGATGGCAACGCGAGCGCGAAGGCCAGATGCAGACCATCCATCATGGGCATCTTGAGCTGTTCAGCAATTACGACAAGAACACGGGCGGGCCGCTGCCTCGCATGAACACGCTGCTCATCGATTCCCAGCAGATCGAGTCCGGCGAGGCGCTCGATGCCAGTTTTCATGAAATGGCGGCGGGCGAGATCGAGCAGTTCCGCCGCGAGAAGCAGGAGCGCGAGGGAGCGGCGACCGGAAACATTTCTGATAGCGAACTCCTGCGCGAGGTGATGAACACAGTTGGACAGAAAGGTCGCCTCGGCGAGCAGATTCGCTGCGTCGTTTCCGTCTCCATGCTGACCGAAGGCTGGGACGCCAATACCGTCACGCACATCCTCGGCGTCCGCGCCTTCGGTACCCAGCTTCTGTGTGAGCAGGTGATCGGTCGAGGTCTGCGCCGCCAGTCCTACGAACTTAACGAAAACGGGCTGTTCGATACCGAATACGCCGACATCCTGGGCATTCCCTTCGACTTCGCCACTGAACCGCAGAAGGTCACGAAGAACCCCCCCAAACCCGTCACGCGCGTTGCCGCCGTCCGGGAGCGCGAGCGCCTCGCTATCCGCTTTCCCCGCGTCGGGGGTTACCGGACCGAGTTGCCGCCGGACCGCATCTCTGCAACGTTTACACCAGACTCCACGCTGACGTTGACGCCGGAGTTGGTCGGCCCCTGTGAGACCCGCCTTGAAGGACTCGTTGGCGAAGGCCACGACATCTCGCCGGATGCGCTTGATGACATGCGGCCGAGCGAAGTGGGGATGCATCTGACCAAGCGGCTGGTGGAACGTTACTTCCGCGACGGCGACCAGGACCCGCCCTACCATCTGTTCAATCTCATCCAGCCGATCACCCGGCGCTGGATTCAAAACCATCTGAAGACTTCCGGCGGCACCAAGATTGGCATGCTCACCTATGCCGAGATCGCCGAAAAAGCCGCAAGCCTGATCTATGCGGGCATCGTACGCGAGGCTAGCGCCGACGGCGCGCCGATCGTCAAGGCGATGCTCGACCCATACAATCCACACGGCTCGACCAATCACGTCGCCTTCAACACCACCAAGACGAACCTGTGGACGACATCACCGTTGAAGAGCCACATCAACTACGTCGTCTGCGACAGTGACTGGGAGGCGGAGTTCGCCCGCGTCGTCGAGGGGCACCCTTCAACCCTCTCCTACGTCAAGAATCAGGCGCTGGGCTTCGAAATTCCCTATCTCAACGGCTCCGTCACTCGTCGCTACCTGCCGGACTTCATTATCCAGATCGATGACGGGCGCGGCTCGGACGATCCGCTCAGCCTCGTCGTCGAAATCAAGGGGTTTCGCGGTCTGGATGCGCGGCTCAAGGCGCAGACCATGGAAAATCTCTGGGTACCGGGCGTGAACAATCTGAAGAATTTTGGGCGATGGGCTTTCGCCGAATTCCGCGATGCGTTCGCGATCCAGGAAGAATACGGAAAGCTGATGGATAGCCTCATCGCCTCCAGCACAAACAGGAATCAATTAAGGGAGATTGCGTAGATCATGGCGGGGGCCGCATTCCAGACCAATCCTTACAATCTCCATAACCTCCTCCAGAGTTGTCACAGTGGGGCGCTTCAGCTCCCCGATTTTCAGCGAAGCTGGGTCTGGGACGAAGATCGCATAAAGAGCTTGATCGCCTCCGTGTCGCGAGCGTTTCCCGTCGGCGCCTTGATGACGCTTGAGACGGGCGGAGAGGTTGATTTCAAGCCACGTCCTGTCGAGGGAGCGCCCGATCAGGCCAAGAATATGCTGCCGTCATCCCTGCTATTAGACGGGCAGCAACGGATGACGTCGCTTTATCAGGTTACGATTCGCAATTCGGTCGTGGAAACCGTGACACCGAAAAAGAAAAAAGTCCGGCGTTGGTTCTACATCGACATTCTGAAGGCTCTTGATCCAGCGGTCGACCGCGAGGACGCCATTATCGGCGTGCCGGAAGACAAAATCATTCGCGAGAACTTCGGCAAGGAAGTGGTCCTAGACCTATCCTCCCGTCAGGCCGAGTTCGACAATCTGATGTATCCGGTCGCCATGGTGTTCCACTGGAACGAATGGCAGATGCAGTTCATCGGACACAGCAACGTCAGGGGCGACTTCCAGGAGAAATGGCCCATCATCAATCGCTTCCATGACGGGATCATCGCCAATTTCGCGAGCTATCAGGTTCCCGTTATCGCCCTTGGGAAGAACACCTCGAAAGAAGCAGTCTGCGTGGTCTTCGAAAAGGTGAACACTGGTGGGAAGCCGCTCGACGCTTTCGAACTCGTGACAGCCATGTATGCCGCAAGCGGCCATGAGCTTCGCAAGGATTGGTTCGGCGGCGACGGGACAAAGGGGCGACATCGGCTGTTTGCCGAAACCTTGCACCCAGCCGGTCACGAAACTGGCATCATCGCCAACGTTGCCAACACGGATTTCCTGCAGGCAATCTCGCTCTTCCACACGCGCGACCGTCGGCGAGCCGCTGAGGCTTCGGGGAAGCACGGCAAGGAATTGCCGCCCGTCACCGGCAATAGACAGGCGCTGCTGAGCTTGCCACTCGAGTCCTACCAAAAATACGAGAAGCAGGTGGAGCGCGGTTTTCTGCAAGCGGCAAAATTCCTGCACATGCTCCATATCTACCGGATCTTCGACCTGCCCTATCAGTCGCAGATCGTACCGCTCGCCGCGATCCTCGCCGATATCGGGGACGCGTGGGAACACGAGGCCAATCGGGCAAAGCTGGCTCAGTGGTACTGGAGCGGCGTGTTCGGCGAGCTATACGGCTCGGCCGTGGACACCCGCATCGCTCGGGATTTCATGGAAGTCCCGGCCTGGCTGAAAGGCGGCGATGCTCCCTCGACTATCAGCGAGACCATGTTCCGTTCGGATCGCCTGAAGACAATGCGCATGCGCCTGTCTGCGGCATATAAGGGGGTCAATGCCTTGCTGATGAAAGAAAGGGCCCAGGATTTTCGGTCCGGCCAGGAATTCGACCACACCGTCTTCTTTGGCGAGAACGTCGATATCCACCACATCTTTCCGCAGGACTGGTGCCGCCGGCAGTCGATCAAGCCTGATGAATTCGACTCGATCATCAACAAGACGCCTCTTTCGTACAAGACCAACCGGATCATCGGTGGGGTCGCGCCGTCGCAATACCTGACGCGTCTCGAGGCCGGCAGCGAAACGAACCCTCGGATCGAGCCGACGAAGCTAGACGCCTATCTTGCCTCCCATCTGATCGAGCCGTCGCTCTTACGCGCCGACGACTTCAAGGGATTCATGGCCGATCGCCAGAAGCGCCTCCTCGGCTTGATCGAGAAGGCCATGGGTAAGGAAGCTTACAAGGGCGATGTACCCGAGGAAGGTGAGGATGACGAGCGCGACGACGACGGCATCGAAGCCGAAATGACCATCGCGGCGGAGTGAGCGGCAATGGTTTACAACGACCTCAAGACAGATGTGATCAAGCGCTTTTGGCTGCATATGATCCGGCGGCACCGCGAAGAGATTCGCCACGGCCTCGCACAGCCTCGTGGCGCGCGCTGGCACGCCATTCCGGAACTGGGTCTGGAGATCAGCATCACGACCGGCATCGACTTCGTCCGCGTATTCGTCCGCACGATGGAAGGCGGGAAAGCGTCGAAGCTGCGCGAGCGCCTGACGCACTGGCAGGACGAGCTGCTTCCAGCACTTGGCGCTCCGTTGAAAAGCCCAGGCGAGAGCGACAGGTTCTTCTCAAGCAGGCTTGATCTCGACATGAACGACGAAGGCAATTGGGACGCCGCGGCCGATTTCCTGTGGGACACCTCACAGCGCTATGAAAAGGCCCTGCGCGAAACTCTGGGTGGGACCGAAGCATGACCGACCCCCGCGAGCCCCACTTCGTGGCACAGGAACGTGCGCGTCAGTCGGCTTTCTTTGAAGCGTATCTTCCCGGCGAAGGCGGCTTCGAGGGCAGCGCCTATCGCCTTGCTCCTGCGAACCGCCTTTCGAACCTCAACCCTGCGATCCGCGACATTGCCGCCCGCTATTTCTCTGACAACGCCATCGCTTGGCATCAGCACGCCGCTCATGGGCTTTCCTCGCAGGTCTGCTGTCTGAACTTCCTGATGCCTCTCGCAACGCGCCCGGAATTGTTGGCGCGTCTGGTCCAGCAGGCCATCGGAGGCGAACTTCCGAAAATGCTGGAGGTCGAGAAAGGACCGGACGGCGAACCTTGGTTCGTCGGCTTCGAATGGATCGGCCGCAAGGATCACCTCAACGAATGGCCCCGAACTGGATCGCCGAAGCGCGGCGCCAATGTTACCAGCGCAGATGCCATCGTGCGCTTCCGACAGGCGGGCCGGGTCGAGACCTTGCTGATCGAGTGGAAGTACACCGAATCCTACGGCGCTCCGCCCGAGCCGAAGCGCGAGGCGGAGCGCCTTCGCCGCTACCAGAACATTGCCTTCGCGCCGTTCGGCCCGTTGCTCAGCAATGCCGACCTGAAACTCCCCAACCTGTTTTGGGAGCCGTTCTACCAGCTCTTTCGTCAGCAAATGCTGGCGTCACGCATGCAGGCAGCGAAGGAAGACGGCACTGAACGCGTTCGCGTGCTGCATATTGCGCCGGCCGGCAATCGGCGGCTCACTCGCGTCACCTCACCAGCGTTGCGAGCGCTCGGCGACAATGCCTTCATGGTCTATCGCGCCTTGCTGGCCGACCCCGAAGACTTCATCAGCCGCACTACCGACAAGCTATTCAGCCCGCTGATAGCCGATGTGCCTGCGGACGATTCCTGGGCGAACTATCTCAGCAAGCGCTATGCATTCCTGGCCGATACGACCACCCCCTCTCCAGATGAAATGACCCCGGCATGAATGCCATTTTCGACGTCACCCCCCGCACCGCCGCCGAATTCGACGACGATTCCTTCTGGAAGGTGCTGGAGGAACGGCACCCGCAGGAACGGGGCAGGCGGGCTGCAAAGTCAAAATTCTACTGGCAGCGCTCGCTGCCACAAGTCGATCTGGTCGTCACCATGTACGTCTCACCAGACAAGGACCGCTGCGGGGTTTTCCTCGGCCGCAACGAGAAGCTTGGTGCGGTTGACGTCGCGGAGCGATTGCGTCCGCATGCCGTTCGCCTTTCCGAGATCCTGAAACTCGATCCGGCGGTCAGTTCGGCGGAGTTTCCGTTCATGTCGGAATGGCAGGTCAACTGCTTCGCCGCCGACAACTGGCCAGCCATGACCGACTGGCTCACCACGGAGGCATCACGTTTCGAGCGCGCCTTGGTCGAACTGGTCGTCTAACGTTGAAAGAAAAAGGGGGGAAGTATGGCAAACTACAAGGGCGGTGTGATCCGCGACGGCTCGTCCACCGGCTCCGGCACCGCGCTGGGTAACCTCAAGAATGGGATCATCCGCAACGGATCGTCGTCTGGATCCGGCGCGGCGCTGGGCAATGTGAAGGACGGCGTGATCCGGAACGGCTCGTCCGTTGGCTCAGGAACCGCCATCGGCAACATTAAGGATGGCGTGGTCAGGAACGGGTCTAGCAAGGGAAGCGGCTCGATTGTTGGCAAAGTCTCCGACTTCACCATCAAGGGCATCGAGCGTGAGCGCGACGACGAGATCGTTGCCGTCTATCACTTTCTCATAAAGAAATTTCTCTGACGATCTTTGATTGGACTGCCCTATGGCAAAGACGCCGACGCAGAAGAATATCGACGCGCTGACCCACGACGAGGCGCGGCGGATCAACAATCCGACCGCCGAAATGGCCTCGCTGTTCGAGCAGCAGGAAGAAATCCTGGGCAGCGTCGATCATTCCATTTCGCTGCCGCGCGCGCGGCCGCTGGCCAACGGCGAAGCCAGGCAACGCGACGGCGATCTCGACCCGCAGATCATCTGGAATGGCATCAAGATCAGGATCACCAGGGACCAGATGCGCAAGCTCGCCGAGATAGGCGAGATCGAGATCGGCGACGCCCAGCTTGTCTGGCGCGGCAAGGACACGCAGGACTGGTCCGACCTCGTCGTCAATGCACCGCCGATCTACGTGCAGGAAAAGGTGCACCCCAAGGCGATCATCGATGATTTGAAGCGCCGCTCAGATGTCAAGCGCGAGGCTGAGACTGACGCGCCGGACCTGTTCGCCGATTTCAACGGACTGACGGATCCGGAAGCGCGAGCCGAGTTCTATCAACATGCGCAGCACTGGACGAACCGCTTCATCCTCGGCGACTCGCTGCAGGTGATGGCGAGTCTCGCAGAGCGCGAGGCAATGCGCGGCAAGGTCCAATGCATCTATTTCGACCCGCCCTATGGCATCAAGTTCAATTCCAACTGGCAGGTCTCGACGCTATCGCGCGACGTAAAGGACGGAAGGGCGACCGACGTCTCGCGCGAGCCGGAGCAGGTGAAGGCCTTTCGCGACACCTGGAAGGACAGCATCCATTCCTACCTGACCTATCTGCGTGACAGGCTAATGGTGGCACGCGAGTTGCTTAGCGAAAGTGGCTCGGTGTTCGTGCAGATCGGCGATGAGAACGTGCATCGGGTTCGGGCGGTGCTCGATGAGGTGTTTGGTGAGGAGAATGCTGTCGCTCAAATCACTGTTGAGAAGACCAGTGCGCAAACGAGCGATTATCTGTCAGAAAGCACCGACCACATCCTATTCTACTCCAAGCGGAAGGATGCACTAAAATTCCGCAATATATTGCGGACGAAAGAACCGACAGACAGCATGATGAACGAATACTCCAACTATGAGGATTCGAATCTGGTGCGTGGTCGAATGAAGGGAATTAACTCGGCCGAGGAATGGCGTGTCTTTGAAGCTGAACACCGCGTTTTTTCAAAGGACACGACCACGTCTAGCCGCCCGCCCGGCTCTTTTCCAGTTAGCTTTTGTGGCGGGAGGTACACACCCGGCAACGGATACTGGAAGACCGGTGAAATCGGCTTCCGTCGATTGATTGCAGCGAACCGAATTGAAACGCGAGGCACCTCTCTTCGCTATGTGAGGTTTTTTCGCGACTATCCCGTGTCACCCATCAACAATATCTGGAGTGATGTTCGGTTCTCCAGTCGACGGGAGGATAAAGTCTACGTCGTACAGTCATCCGAACTGTTGGTTCAACGCTGCATCCTGATGACCACAGACCCCGGCGACCTCGTGCTCGACCCGACCTGCGGCTCCGGCACAACCGCCACAGTCGCCGAGCAGTGGGGCCGGCGCTGGATCACCATCGACACCTCGCGGGTGGCGTTGGCGCTTGCCCGCACCCGGCTGATGTCCGCGCGCTATCCCTTCTATCAGTTGGCCGACAGCGCGGAAGGCCGGGCGCAGGAGCAGAAGGTTTCAGGGAGAATCCAGACGCAAGCCCGAACCTCGGGCGACATCCGCCAGGGATTCGTCTACGAGCGCGCGCCGCACATCACGCTCAAATCCATAGCCAACAACGCCGAGATCGACGTGATCTGGGAACGTTGGAAGGGTGTGCTGGAGCCGCTGCGGCAGGAATTGAACGAGAAGCTGGCTACAGGATTCGAGGAGTGGGAAATCCCGCGCGACCTCGATCCTTGGCTTGACAGCAAGGAAGGCGCCACCAAGGCCGGTCTGGTTACCGCTCGCGTGCGCGAACTGCACAAGGCCTGGTGGGCGGGCCGCATCGCTCGCCAGAAGGAGATCGACGCCTCGATCGCGAAGGCGGCCGATGTCGAGATGCTTTATGATCGTCCCTATGAGGACAAATCAAAAGTGCGCGTCGCCGGACCCTTCACGGTCGAGAGCCTGTCGCCGCACCGCGTCGTCACCGCGCGCGACGACACGCTTTCAGGGGAGATCAAGGCCGGCGAAGGTGGAATGCAGCCCGCGCCGGCCAATATGCCGGAGGTCGATTTCGGTCAGATGGTGCTCGACCATCTGCGCACCGCCGGCGTTCATCAGCAGGAAAAGCGCGACACGATCCATTTCAACTCGGTCGAGCCGTGGCCGGGCAACTGGCTGGCGGCGGAAGGCCGCTATACCGACGGCGACGGCCGCGAGAAACGCGCGGGAATTCTGATCGGCCCTGAATTCGGCACGCTGACGCGCAGCCAGATCACTGCTGCGGCCCGCGAGGCGTCCGATGCCCGCTTCGACGCGCTGATCGCCTGCGCCTTCAACTTCGAAGCCCAGGCGAGCGACCTGAACAGGCTCGGCCCGCTGGCGGTCCTGAAGGCGCGCATCAATCCCGACCTGCACATGGCCGAGGATTTGAAGAACACGGGCAAGGGCAACCTCTTCGTCGTATTCGGCGAGCCGGATGTCGACTTGATCGAGACGGCGCAGGGCGAATTGCAGGTGAAGGTCAACGGCATTGACATCTTCGATCCCTCGACGGGCGAAATCCGCTCTGACGACGTGAAGGGCATCGCCGCCTGGTTCATTGACACCGACTACAACGAAGAGAGCTTCTTCGTCCGCCACGCGTACTTCCTCGGCGCCAACGATCCCTACAAATCGCTGAAGACGGCACTGAAGGCCGAGATTGACGAGGAAGCCTGGGAGACGCTCTATTCCGACACCTCACGACCGTTTCCGAAGCCGAGCACGGGCAGGATCGCGGTGAAGGTGATCAATCACTTCGGGGATGAAGTACTGAAGGTTTTCGGGGTCTAGGTGAGAGTGATGCCCAGCTATACAATCCAGGATCTATATCAAAACGGGCGCGATACCATTTTTCGCAATTTAATCATGAGAGCGATCAAGAAGGAGAAAGTTTACTATTCCGATTTAGCTGACGTGTTAAGTAATATTGTAGTCGACGGTATTGTTTCCGATCAACGTATTGGTGGGTTGGTTGGTACATTGATGAGTGAAATTTGGCGCATTTATCCGGAAGCCCCGCCAATAAATATGCTCGTGATCAGCAAAAAGAATAAAACGGCAAGCAAAGGATCGGATAGCTTCCTGAAGAGATATTTCCGACTTTCACGCGTCCCATCTGCCAGGCGAAAATCCGAATTGGCGCAGATTGCAGTGGGCGATGTCTGGGATTTCTCTAGCTGGCAGGAAATATACAATGGTCTCACCGGGCAAGTTTGGACGCCCGTGGCGGAAGGTGGAGTGCAAGATTTCGACGATGACGGTCAAGGGGACAATCCAAAGTACGGTGGCCTACCTGAAAGCGCCGAACACAAGAAACTCAAAGCCTATGTTGTTGCAAATCCTTCTTCCGTGGGTTTGAAGCAGCGCCCCTTGAGGTCGCAGCCGGAAAGTTTGTTGCTTTCAGGAGACGAAATAGACGTCGAATTCACCTTCAAAAAAAAGCGAGTCGCCGTTGAGGTGAAATCGATCAAGTCTGGAGAGTCTGACTTGGTAAGAGGCGTCTATCAGTGCGTCAAATATCGTGCTGTTTTGAATGCACAGTACTCTCCCGATGGTGTGTCTTCGCATGCGATTCTCGTTACGGAGAAGGAATTGCCGAGCAAGGTCGCTTCTCTGGCGCGAAGATTAAACGTAAAGACGTTCGTTGTTCGCGTGAATATATAGGCGACTATTTCTGATCTATTGAGTCCCGTAGCATTTCCTGAAGACGTATGAATGGCGATTTAGAATGCCCACCATCCTCGCCGACAGCTTCACGTCGTCCCTCGCCAAGCTCGCCAACGACGAGCAGAAGCAGGCGAAATTGACGGCGTTCGACCTGCAGGCGAATCCCGATCATCCCGGGCTGCAATTCCATCGCATCGACAAGTCGAAGGATCCGAATTTCTGGTCGGTCCGGGTTTCCCGCGACATCCGCATCATCGTGCACAAGGCGGGCGGAAGCCTGATGCTCGCCTATGTCGGCCATCACGATGACGCCTATTCCTGGGCGGAACGGCGACGCATCGAGACACACCCGACGACTGGTGCAATGCAGATCGTCGAGGTGCGGGAACTGGTTGAGGAGATTGCGCCGCCCGCAACGGCCGCGTTCAAACAGGCTGATCTGCCCTTCGATGTCGCCCCCATAGAAGAAGAGCTTGTTGTGTCCGCCGCACCGATCTTCGCGAAACTGGCGCAGGTCGACCTGCTCTCCGTCGGTGTTCCCGCGGACTGGCTCTCCGACGTCGCCGAGGCAACAGAGGATTCCTTCTTCACGCTTGCTGCCCGTCTGCCGCAAGAGGCGGCCGAGGCACTGCTCGAATACGCCGCGACCGGAATCCTGAAACCTGCAGCCGCGCCAGTTGAAGACCCGATGGCGCATCCGGACACGATGCGCCGCTTCCGCGTTCTCGAAGGGCTCGAGGAATTGCAGGCCGCGCTCGACGCGCCGTTCGAGAAGTGGGCGGTTTTCCTGCACCCTCTCCAGCGCGGCGTCGTCGAGCACGACTATTCCGGCCCAGCGCGCGTCGCCGGATCGGCCGGCACGGGCAAGACGGTCGTCGCACTTCATCGGGTAATGCGGATTCTTCGTCTCGATCCAGATGCTCGCGTGCTCTTGACCACCTTCTCCGATCCGCTGGCCGCCGCACTCCAGCGTAAGCTGTCGGTGCTCTCCGGCGGCCGCGCCGAAATTAATGACCGCGTCACCGTCGCCTCCTTCCGCAGGATCGCAGAGGAATTGTTTGCTCTCACTACCGGGCGCCAGGCGCATATTGCGGATCGCGATACAGTACGCGGGATGATCGAGAGAGCGGCTGAGGATGCGGGAGCGCAGGACTTCTCCTCGCGGTTCCTGATCTCCGAATGGGAGAACGTGATCGACGCTTGGCGGATCGACAGCGCCGATGCCTACGCCGAGGTGCCGCGTATGGGTCGCAAGAACCGCCTGGGTCAGAAGCAACGCGAGGCGCTGTGGCAGGTCTTCTTGCGCGTCCGCGATGCCCTCAGGCAGCGGGCGCTGTTCACACCAGCTTCGCTCTTCGCCGCCGTGAGCGGAACCTATTCCGCCAGAACCGAAAAACCCTTCACACACGTTGTTGTCGACGAGGCACAGGATCTCGGCGTGCCTGAACTGCGATTCCTCGCGGCCATCGCGCCCGACAGACCCGATGCACTCTTCTTTGCCGGCGACATAGGCCAGCGGATCTTCCAGCAGCCGTTTTCCTGGAAAGGACTGGGGATCGACGTGCGCGGCCGCTCATCCACGTTGAAGGTCAACTACCGCACATCGCAGCAGATCCGGGCGATGGCTGATCGCCTCATCCCGAAGACGATCCGCGATATCGATGGGCTCGAAGAAGACCGCCGGGGCACTGTGTCCGTCTTTGAAGGTCTGGAGCCGACGGTCGTCATCGCCAATGATCAAGATGCTGAGCTGAAAGCGGCCACCGCCTTCATCCGCGAGGCACTCGATGACGGCATGCCGGCAGAACAGATCGCCATCTTCGTCCGGTCGGCCGCCGAGCTTCCTCGCGCTCGTGCCATCGCCGAGGCTGCAGCATTGCCGTACCGGACGATCTCTTCCGGAAAACCTGGCGAAGACACAGCGGCGCTGGTCGGGACCATGCACTTGGCCAAGGGGCTGGAGTTCCGGGCCGTGCTGGTCGTCGCCTGTGACGAGGGCGTTTTGCCGCTCGCGGCCCGGGTCGCGGACGTCGCCGACGAGTTCGAACTCGACGAAGTCATCGCGACGGAGCGACAACTTCTCTATGTGGCGGCCACGCGGGCGCGGGATCGCCTGTTTGTGTCCGGTGTTGCGCCAGGGTCCGAGTTTCTGGACGACATCGCCTAGCAGCGCGATCGACGGCGCATGACCGACACACTCCGCACTATTATTTCACTGTACTACGCTGCTTCCAGCTCGCGGAAGCTCCGCCAAAGGCGCTGGACCTCGGGGAACAGCTTCATATCCTCCATAGCCTGGATCCGATCACGCACTGCTCCCTCGCTCATGGCATCCACTGGAATACCCATTTGGCTGAGCCACTGGGCCGAAAATTGCCAACCAACACACTGGCCACCAGAGAGCCATTCGGCGATCTTATCCGGCCGGTAATAGATTCGGTTGCCATAGCCCTTCTTCAGCGGCTCAGTTCGTGGGCCAAGGTCACGCATTCTCCAGTTCGCGAGGCTCTGGAGTGACACACCGAGGATCCTTGCTGCCATGCGGCTGGGTATCGGGCGCCATGGAGGAAGGCTTGTCGTCATGGCTGTCGAGTAGAAATGCTTTGCGTCGATGTGCTTGGCGATCCCCTTGGGTGTCCAACTGTCCAACTGTCCAACCTGTTTTTCTTCAAAATGATAGTTGGTAGAGATATAGGTCTGCATGGTCCTTTGCTCCGCACACCTGGTCAGTTGGCCAGCTGGACAGCGGCCGCGATGGCGGGCGTCAGTCCCAGTGGCCTTACATCCGAGCCTCGACCCAGTAGAGTAGCCCTGACCTCCTCACTGGAAGCCTTCATCCACTTATCGACATCCTGCCACGCCCAGAGGTAACCACGTTGCGTCGTTCCCGCAGGACGCAGACCCGACGTCTTCGTGTCTCGCCTGCGGTCGCCGAGCTTCTTCAGGATCGGGGTGATCTGGTGCACCGTAATCGTCCTCTTCATGCGTTCTTCAACGGCCCTGGCGACGTCCTCGGCCAGATACACCGGACCATTGAACGGCGCCGATGCGCTTTCCCTAAGCTCAGCAATGACCTGTTCCGGCAGGGATGCGCTGGCCCGGATCAACTCGTCCTTCGCGCCGGTTCGTGGTGGTTCGGCATTCGCGTCGAAATCGGAGAGATCGAGGTGGAGCAGATAATGCTTGAAGGCGGCGACGCTCTCGTCCGAGAGGCCGACCTCCACGAGCTGACGGTAATATGCGTCTTCCCGCTTCGCAGCTTCCACCTTGCACACGAAAAGCCGCCGGTCGTCATGCTCGATGGCCATAGGCTTATCGCTGTTAGTCATGATGATGATGCCGCGAGGCGTCCTCACTTTGAACGCATCAACCCCCTTGCGCTCGACGGACTGGGTCTCCTCGGTGGCCCATCTCTTCAGCCGGTTGTACGCGGTCTTCAGCTCGTCGATCTGCAGTTCGTCGAGGGCCAGCAGGCGAGCGTTTCCCAGCTCCGACTGCCAACGCTCTCCTAGGATGCCACCATACACTTCGCGAACATCGTTCTCATGAAACATGCGCTTGACGGCTCGCACCAGGAGGTTCTTGCCGACACCCTGTTTTGACTGCAGCAAGATCGCCGACTTGATCTTGGCAGCCGGCCGCTGGACGAGATGGGCAAGGTATTGAAGGACCCACCTTCTCTCTCCGTCGCCAGGCAACAGATAACGGAGGTGGTCATGCCAGACCGATGCGTCACCTTCCGCCGCGGCCAAGCCTCCGTCCTTCCATGTGTTCAGCGTGCGGATGCCGTTTTGGTCAACAATGAGCTTTTCATTTCCGACAAGAAAGTCATGCTCATCCGCCAGGCACGACACCAGCGAATTGCGGAAGGCGGTGCTTGCCGGTCGCTTCTTGTGCATGTTCCGCGTGAAAGAGCGATCGAAATCGTCCTTCGTCTTGTCTCGGCCCGTCGAGATGTCAAAGAACAGACCGGTTTTTGAGTCGAGCACATACCGCGCCTGCAGTGACACAAGCCCCGGCTCGGAGTTTGCCAGTTGCACCGGAGTGCGAATTACCAAGCCTTCACGGAAGAGGCAGCCTGCACACTCCGGGTTAGCTCCGGCGATAGTCTCGCACAGCTTTGGGCCGTATTCGCTGGCGTGATCCAGCTTGGCCTCCGCTTCGCGATATGAGTAGCGAGGGTCACGGTTGGACAGATTGTGAAAATACCGTCGCCCTTCCGGAATGTGCACCAGAAGGTCTGCAACGTCCTTCCACTGCGGCTCGGTCAGTCGCTCACTGGCCTCGTCACATGAACGAAGAAAGCTGCAGGCCGTAACCATCGCAAGGGCACCAGCGGCACTTTTGCCGGCGTCCTCATCCACCGAGATCATTTCCTGACGAAGAGCGTCAGCCAGGGCATGCTCGCCAGAACGCGAGGAACTGTCAGAGCTCTCGGCTATTCGGGCTGCGACGACGCCTTCCATCTGCTCAAGGGTCCAGGTCCGACCACTTGCCCCGTCCAAGATGTGGACGGGTTTGGCCGGCTTGGTCTTGGGGTTGAACGTTCCCGGCACCCTGAGGACGCGTGCGAGCTCTGCGATCGTGTCGAGCTTGAGCCCATGTCGTTCCCAGACCACCCGAGCCTGCTCGTTCCAGGCTGACCAGAGCCGCTGAATGCGGCTCCGATCCTCCGTCGTCCTCAGAAGCAACGGCTGCTGAAACTGCCAGATCGGGTAGAGCCCTCCACCTGAGTGGATGATCAGAGTGGGCTCGGGCAGCCCGGCCTCCTCAAGCAGCTTGAGCGCCTGCTCCTCGTTTTCGGGGAGGTTGTGGGCGGCATGCACCCCAGTGGCGAGGTCGATGTCGAGCGCCAAGAAGGCCACGGCACAGGCCGTGTCCCGTCGGCGCGTCTGTTCGTCAAAGGCTTGGCCGTCGTGGAGGGCCACCGCGAGATACCGATGAACGTTATCGGGCTGCGCTGCCAGGAAGTCGAAGACGATTTCCCGATCGGCGTATGGGAAGACCGCATGCCGTCGACGTTCCCCCGACAGATCGCGTTCGAAGACAACGAGGTTTCCCCCGCTGTCCTGTCCGAACATCCGCTCGATGTAGTTTTTAATTTGTTTCCTATCGGACTGCATGAGGACCTACCATGCCTTCCGAGAAAACAAGGTAGTCAGAAACTTCCGCGGGTCTGCGTTGTCATAGTGTTCGAACTCACGAATGCGCCGAGTGCGGTCGTCCTTCAAAATGATATCGGCCGCTCGCCTCACATCGTCGTCTTTGGCGGTACGAGCCCAGAACTTATAGTTCGTAGCCTGCCACTGGTAAAACCAATAGCGGTTGGAAGCTAAGCCGGGACGTGGCTCCGGGCACAGCCCTTCCTTCACCATTTCGACAAGCGCATCCCTGGGGATATGAAGCCGTTGTGCAACTTTGATGTCGACAAGCAGGTCACGGCTTTTGGCCAGATACTGATAGAGATCAATCGATCTTTCAGGTTCCATTAGGACACATCCTTTTCAATGTTGTGGTGATGTTCCTTAATTGTTGATCGCGTATATTACTTACAATGATCGACAGATCATCCAGTGCATCATGGTGGTGCGTTATGCAGCACTTTTATTTTATTCTGGGTTGCAATATTAATATTTTGACGCGTTCTTATGAGAATGGGGTGCTGCGCACCGCAGATCCAAGCGCGCCAGTCGACCCGACCCCGCCCGCGCCAAAACCTGAGCGGGGTCCAAGGCCCAAAGCCGGACTGCTCAGAGCTGTGATTGCTGCGTTAAGATCATGCATGACCAGGCGCAGGCGGAATCTTCTCGCAAGGGGACAGTTGTGCTCCAGCCTCGGTGAGCGTCCCGCGTTGAGGCACAGGGGAAAAGACCGCACGGCAGAGACACGGGAAAACCCAATCCGCTCAGCATTTTGCTAGGTTCAGTGGCTCACATTTGAAGCCGCGACCGTCACATCCAAATCGTATTGCCCGACCGAGCGATATCCCCAGACGATTGAAGTGGGCTGGGGAAGATCCTTCAAACTGACCTCTGGGATACTCGCGTCCTCACAGGAAAGCAGGATGGTCTCGTGATCGGGAAGATCATCGACCAGGTGTGTGAGCCAAGGGCGAATATGAAGGCTTTCGTCCCAGAGACTGAAAACTGCGAATGGCCAGTTTTTGTAGAAGAGCATGTGGCTGGCCTTCACCACCTTATAGTAGAAAAAATCCTCACCCGTTGAGAGGTACACGCCGGCAGAAGGGACAGCGTCGTCCTCCTCCTCACGTCGACGCAAGATCGGCTCCTTAGGAAAGTGTGGCTCACCGTTTATCGTGACCGGATGTGGGAGCGCCCCGTGTTGCGCCATTCGCAACACGTTTTCTTTGAGCATGCCGAGCACGTCGGCAACTTCTGAGACTGTCAAATATTTGTCGGACATTGGTTTCCTTTCAATGGATTGGTCCGACCCGCATCTGGTCCCGCCGCGCTCGATCCGCTAGGCACGTAATTCGCAATACTATAGGGGAAGAGAATTGCTCCACCGCGATCGCCTTCTAGAGGTCCAATCTCGCCTGCGCCAGAACCTGAGCCAAGTCCGGGGTCCAAACTCAGTCTACGCAAACCAACCTGCGACCGCTGCTGAGCACTGAGCAAGCGAGGCGCACGCGCGCCATTCCCAGAAGGTCAGTCGAGCTTCAGCCTCTGCGACCCTATCGCCTTGAGGCACTGAGCGAAGAAAACGGCGCTGAAACGTCCGCGTGACAGCTTGTTGCTGATATTCGCCTCTTTTTCTTCGACCCCGATGGCGGCCAGCTTTTCGACGAGATCGGCATAGCTCAAGCCCTTAAGCTTGAGCTCGGCTTTTAGCAGGCCGCTCATCAGCCGCTCCCACTCGGTCTCGGTCATCTGAAAATTCTCCGCGCAAAAAAATTTTGGCCGGCCCGTTGCGTTCCCAATTTTCATAGCTATCTATCAAAAACAGTAGATTTATACTGAAGTCGATATCTTTCTCTCAAACCAGCTCATAGGAATTCACGACATGACCCTCGACCAGACAACGGCAAAAGTGCTGACGGACCTCCTGCGCGAACTCTCTTCGGAACTCGATCTTCACTACGACGATCACGATTTCCACGCCCTTAAGTCGACGATCGAAACATTGCGACGCGCCGCTAACCTGATGAAGGACGCCGGCCACGAGGCCCCTGAAGTTTACCATCACGTCATGGGCCGCTTCGAGCGGACGACTCGCTCCTAACATAGCGATCCGACAGCCGAATTTCACGGCGCCCAGCCACCCTCGTCCACAGGACTTTCAGGATGACCGAACCATTCGACCCCTCCATATCGAGCTCCGACTATCTGGCCCTGGCTCGTGAGCGCCACCGTGCCGGGACATCCAGACTGAACAAGGAGTTGGCGTGGATGCTGGACGACGAGGCCTACGACTGCGGCATCAACAAGGAGCACGTCGACATCCTGGTCTACCCGGCCAACTGGAGCGCCGCCGTATGCGATGAGAACAGAAAACCGCGGGTCTTTCTTCATGCCCGGGTCAATCAGAAGGGCAACGCGGAGATCAACTGGGCGCGCGGGGAATTGGGCAGCCTCTACGACGAGGACTTCCTAAAGAGATATGTCGACTCGGCCCGGTCCGCCGGCTCGGTCCCGTGGCGGGGACTTGGGGAACTGATGTGGTGGAGGGGGTACGAACTGCTGGCCAGCAATGTCACCATTCACAAATCTACTGTGGCCACGGCTCTGTTGTATGCGCACGCCGCCAGCCTCAACGAGCTCACGTCATACCTTGACCAGCACGTGACCCTGGTCGGGGCGATGGCGCTCAGCTTCACCTATAGAGACGGCGAAGTGACCTCAGCTGACTTCCTGCCGACCATTCCACACGACCAGCTGCAGGAGATGGTCACGGAGCGGGGCCGCCGGACGACGGCGAGACTTCGGGAGGCGGTCGAGCGCATGGCAACGCTTGATCCTGACGAACCCGAATGATTCCCGGCGCTCTACCCCTCTTTCCTCAAGCAGCCCATGGTCGTTCGATAGTCCCATCGGCCTCGACGTTCGCCCACGACTCTTGCAGCGTTTCTTCGGATTGCGATTGGCAATGGTACTCCCAACGGTCCCAGCGGGGTTTCGCGGGCGACACCTTCTCGGCAAAGCTGTCCAGCTGCAGGCGCGAGGAGCAGCGGCGCGGCCAGCTGGATTTTCGGCCGACATTTCCGTCCTGCAGCTCAACCGCCGGCTGGAAAGTTTTGGAACCGGCTCGGTCGCGGATCTTTCGATCACGTGTGCGCCTGGTGGCGGACGAGGGAAGGTGTACACGATATTCTGTGCTGATCGGCTGGGTTTGCGCGGGAATGGTCCTATCTACGGCCCGCAAAAATTTTTGCTTTTTCTGGTAATAGCACTCGCCGCCCGACAGTCCGCAGTCAAGAAAAGCCGCTCCCCCTATAGTACCACGCCCAAGGGCCATAGAACCGTATTGTCCGACGAACTAGATCAGCCTGGCTCCGCCATCAATGGCCTCCACAAACCAGCGTGTCTTCTGATCTGTGACCAACCGAATTTTTGAGAAAAGCAATCGCCCTGACCAAAGCGCGCCGCTCCGGCTGGACATAGCCGCTCGCATAGCGTTCCCAGACGGTACGATGGGGGCACCAGGGCTGCGCAAGGAGCGGGATGCTGGCCGCCTAGTAACAGAGATGATCGCGGGGAAGGAGTATGTCACCTTGGCCGCGATCGCCGAGATGAGGGAAAGATGTCGAGGACTTCGAAAGGGGCACGCCTCGTCTGGCGGGACGAAAGCAGGAAGCAGGACGGATCCTTGCGGAGCCGGGCCGGCTGGTTCATCCGTGACGGCGGCACCTTCGTCAGCGCTTGCGGCGGCACTGGCAACCGCGAACGCGCTGAAAAACGGCTCGCCAGCTACATCACCGAAAAGTACCAGCCGGTCCGCGAACGCGTTCGTGATCCCACTACCGTCGCGATAGCGGACGCCGTTAGTGTCTATCTAACAGACCTCGCGCCCGGCCACGCGAAACCGAAGGAAACCGCTGGCCGCATGGTAGCGGTGCTGAACTGGTTCGGTGACATGATGATTGGCGAGATCAACGGCAAAATCTGTCGTGACTACGCCAAAGCGCACGGCAACGGTGCCGCAGCGAGGCGACAGCTTGAGGACTTGCGGGCAGCGCTGAACAACTATCATCGAGAAGGCTACATAACCTCGGCGCCGGCCATCGTGCTGCCAGCTAAGTCCGTGCCCAGAGATCGCTGGCTGACACGAAACGAAGCGGCGGCTTTGATCCGCGCTGCGTGGCGCATGCGTCAGTCGTGGAAAGGTCGGGCTAGCGACCGTCGCACAGGGCGCCACGTCGCACGCTTTATCCTTGTCGCGCTCTACACCGGCACGCGCTCGGCGGCGATCTGTGGTGCCGCCGTCCGACCTACCGAAGGGGCGGGCTATTTGGACCTGGAGCGCGGCGTTTTCTATCGTCGCGCAGCTGGTCGCCTCGAGACCAAGAAGCGCCAGCCGCCGGTGCGTCTGCCCGATCGTCTGCTTGCCCATGTACGGCGATGGGCGGTCACTCCGCTGGAGATCAAGACCAAGGGTCGCGGCAAGAGCTCAAACGTCGGCCGAATGATCGCCCACGACTACGTCGTTGAGTGGAACGGGAAGCCCGTCCAGTCAGTCAAGAAGGCGTTCCGCTCAGTGGTCGAGGCAGCCGGATTGGGCTGGTACGACGATGTTGAAGCCCTGGATGGAAGCGTCAGACGCCTATTCCGTACCGACGTGACTCCGCATATCTTCCGCCACACCGCTGCAACATGGCTAATGCAACGAGGCTCCGACCCTTGGGCAGCCGCTGGCTTCCTCGGCATGACCGTCGAGATGCTGATCCAGACCTATGGCCACCATCATCCAGACTTCCAAGCGGAGGCGGCCGAGGCGATTGTCTCCAAGTCGCGCTACAGAAATCTTCCAAAAAATGTGGTCCGGATGCCGCAGGCACAGACAACGAACGCCCCACAGGTCCCCACAGAAACCCCACAGGTATGCTAGAAGCAAAGGTGAACAAAGGTCGCCGACCGTAATGAGGAATGGCGGAAATCCTGGCTTTTGCTGGAAGACCCCGTCGTTCGGGACGAGGGGGTCGCAGGTTCAAATCCTGCCACTCCGACCAGAAAAAACAGACACTTAGGTGTTTGTTCTCCCGACCCACAAGATAGCTTGATGCAAACCGCCCGCGTCGGCGTCGCTGTCAGCATGGTGTTTTGACGCGACAACCTTCCGCGCTACCTCGATAATAGGAATGCCGCCGAGACAGCGGCCGGAACGAGGTTTGCGGAAGATGAATTTGTTGATTTCAAGCCGGCTGTCAGCGCTGCTCGCTTTGTCCCTGGCGGCAGGCTGCTCATCGCTGGGCAGCGCGGTGAACCCGGCGAAATACGACAGCATGACATGCGCCGAGCTCAACACCGCCGTAGGCGATACCGCGCGCGACATCTCGCAAACCGCCATCACCCGCGGCAAGGTCGCCAACACCAGCGTGCCGAACTGGCTGCTCGGCGGGGCACGCGTCAAGAGCGCCGTCGCCAACCGCGAGACGGCCAGGATCGAACGGCTGAAAGAGCGCGAGGCGGCCATTGTCGCCACGAGGACCAGCCGATGCCCCAGGTCAGCGGGCTGAGCGATTCGGCCCTGCCCTGTTGATTAACCTCACGCGACTATCTCAAGCACTCAACCGGAACCGGGTCACATCGATCGCCGCAGCCATCAGCGTCTGGGTGTAGGCGGCCTGCGGGTTGCTGAAGATCTCTTCCGTCGGGCCTTCCTCGACGATCTTGCCCTGCCTCATGACGATGATGTAGTCGGCCATGGCGCGCACCACGGAGAGATCGTGGCTGATGAAGAGGTAGGACAGTTCGTGGTCGGCCTGCAGCTTGCGCAGCAATTCGACGATCTGCTTCTGCACCGAGCGGTCGAGCGCCGAAGTCGGCTCGTCCAGCACCACCAGTTTGGGCTTCAGGATCACGGCACGCGCGATGGCGATGCGCTGGCGCTGGCCGCCGGAGAATTCGTGCGGGTAGCGGTTGCGTGCGTTGGGGTCGAGGCCGACCTCGAGCAAGGCCTCGACGGCGCGCTGATCGCGTTGCTTACCTGACAGGTTCGGCTCATGCACCAGAAGCCCTTCGGTGATGATCTGGCCGACGGTCATGCGCGGCGACAGCGAGCCGAACGGATCCTGGAAGACGAGTTGCATCTCACGTCGCAGCGGCCGCATCGCCTGGCGGTCGGCGGTGGAGATGTCGCGGTCGCCGAAGCGGATGACACCGTCGCTGGGCAACAGGCGCAGAAGTGCGCGGCCGAGCGTCGATTTTCCCGAACCGGATTCGCCGACTATACCGATGGTCTGGTTGCGCTTCAGCCGGATCGAAATGTGATCGACGGCGCGTAGCAGCAGCGGTTCGCCGGCAAGGAAGCCGCCGCCGATCTTGAAGGTCACTTCGACATTGCGGCCCTCCAGCAGCACAGGAGCGCTGGACGGCGGCGCCGCCTTGGTGCCGGTCGGTTCGGCGGCCAGCAGCATTTTGGTATAGGCATGCTGCGGGTTGGCGAAAAGTGCTTCCGCCTCGCCTTCCTCGACCACCTCGCCATAGCGCATGACATAGACGCGGTCGGCAAAGCGCCGGACGATGCCGAGATCGTGGGTGATAAAGACGATGGCCATGCCGAGCTTGCGCTGCAGTTCGGCGAGCAGCACCAGGATCTGCGCCTGGATGGTGACGTCGAGCGCCGTCGTCGGCTCGTCGGCGATCAGGATGTCGGGGTCGTTGGCCAATGCCATGGCGATCATGACGCGCTGGCGCTGGCCACCCGACATTTCGTGCGGATAGGATTTCATCCGCCGCTCGGGATCGGGGATATGCACCAGCCTGAGCAACTTGAGCGCCTCGTTCCGTGCCTCGGTTGCGTTCAGCCCGCGGTGTTTGCGGATCGGTTCGATAAGCTGGTTGCCGATCGAATAGAGCGGATCGAGCGAGGTCATCGGCTCCTGGAAGATCATGCTGATCTTGGCGCCGCGCACCTTGTTGAGGTCGGGCTTGCTCATGGTCAAAAGGTTGCGGCCGCGATAATCGACGTGACCCGTCGCCTCGCCGTTGGACGCCAGCAGGCTCATCGCCGCCATCATGGTCTGGCTCTTGCCGGATCCGGATTCGCCGACCACGGCAACGGTTTCACCTGCCTTGACGTGGATGTTGATGCCCTTGACCGCTTCGACCGCGCCGTCGAGCGTGCGGAAGCGGACGCGAAGGTCCTTGACGCTGAGGATCGTTTCGGGCGTTTCCATCGCAACGGTCCCCATCTTATCGGTCCCCATCTTTATCGGTCCCATCTTCATCGGTCTCTCGGATCGAGCGCGTCGCGCAGGCCGTCGCCGACGAAGTTCAGTGCAAACAGCGTCGACACGAGGAAGAAGGCGGGGAACAAAAGCAGCCAGTTGGCGGTGCCGATGTTCTTGGCGCCGACGGAGATGAGCACGCCCCAGCTGGTCATCGGTTCCTGCACGCCAAGGCCGAGGAAGGACAGGAAACTTTCCAGGATGATGACCTGCGGCACCAGCAGCGTCATGTAGATCACCACTGGTCCGAGCAGATTGGGGATGACATGGCGCAGCAGGATGCCGCGCTGGCCGACGCCCATGGCTTCGGCCGCCTGGACATACTCCTGCCGCCGGATCGACAGCGCCTGGCCGCGCACGATGCGCGCCATGTCGAGCCACAGCACCGCCCCGACCGCCAGGAACATCAGCACGAAATTGCGGCCGAAGAACACCACCAGCATGATGACAAAGAAAATGAAGGGCAAGGAATAGAGCACGTCGACGATGCGCATCATCACCTCGTCGATCTTGCCGCCGGAAAAGCCGGCCGCCGCCCCGTAGAGGACGCCGATGACCACGGCGACAATGCCAGCAAGCAGGCCGATGGCCAGCGAGATGCGCCCTGCCATCAGCGTTCGCGAGAGAAGATCGCGACCGGTGTTGTCGGTGCCGAACAGGAAGTACTGCTGTTTGACCGACGCAGTCATAGTCAATTCGAGCCCGTCGGCCGATTTGCTCTCTATCTTGGTATCGTCGAAGGCATCGGAGCGGTCAAGATAGCGGATGTTGCGGTCGTCGATCGGTTTGGTCGAGGTGACGGTGACGGTGACGCGACTGCCGTCCAGTTTCCACTCCTTGATGTCGACGCGCATGCGCTTGATGGCATCCTTGAGCGCCGTCTCGATCATGTCCGGCTTCGGATAGGCTGAAAAGCTTGGTGGCGTGCGCACATAGTCGGCATAGATGGTGGTGTACTGATGCGGCACGAACCAGGGGCCGAAGATGCTGATGACGCCAATGAAGGCCAGGTAATAGAGGCTGAACATGGCGGCGCGGTTGGCTTTGAGGCGCGCCCATGCGTCGCCCCAGAGCGAGCGGCCGACGACGGCCGGCGGAGCGGCGGCGGCTGTGATGTCAGTCATAGCGCACCCTCAGTCATAGCGTACCCTCGGGTCGACGACCGCGTACATGACGTCGACGATCAGGTTGAAGACGATGGTGAAGAGCGCGATCACCACCACGGTCCCCATCACCAGCGTGTAGTCGCGGTTGAGCGCGGCATCGACGAAATAGCGGCCGACACCGGGAATGGAGAAGATGGTCTCGACGATGACCGAACCGGTGAGCAGCGCCGCGGCTGCCGGGCCGGTGAAGGAAACGATCGGCAGGATGGCGCCGCGCAGCGCGTGCTTGACCACCACCGACCAGTCGGAGAGGCCGAGCGCACGCGCCGTTCGGATATGATGCGAACGCAAGCTCTCGATCATCGACCCGCGCATCAGGCGGGCAACGATGGCGATCTGCGGCAAGGCCAGCGTCAGCACCGGGCCGATCTTGTTGATCAATGCGCCATCACCCCAGCCGCCGATCGGCAACAGCTTCCAGGTCAATCCGAACACCAACTGAATCACAGGAGCGATGACGAAGGTGGGGATAGTGCTGCCGGCGGTCGCCAGCGCAATCACCGTATAGTCGCCAAGCTTGTTCTGGTTGAGCGCGGCGATGGTGCCGAGCACCGAACCAAGCAGCAGCGCCAGGATCAGCGCCGAGGTGCCGAGCTGGACCGATATCGGCAGCCCCTTGGCAAACAGTTCGGTGACGGTGAAGTCAGGCAAATTGTAGCTCGGCCCGAAATTGCCGCGCAGAAGATTGCCGAGATAGTGGGCATATTGCAGCCAGAGCGGATCGTCGAGGCCGAACTGTGCTTCCAGATTGGCCCTGATCTCGGGACTGAGGCCCCGCTCCTGATTGAAGGGGCCGCCCGGTGCGACGCGTATCAGGAAGAACGCCATGGTCACGATGACGAACAGCGTCGGAATGGCGGTCAGAAGCCGCCGTAAGATGTATCGCAGCATCGGCGCCCCGCTTCGGCCAGAGCGACATACGTCCATGCGGACGCATTGCCACGCTCCGGCGCCAAATCTTCGCACCGGGCTTGCCGAAAATCGACCACGACTTTCGGACCGGTGCGATGACCGACCAGTCCGGGGGGGCCCCAAGGGGGGGGGGGGGGGGCGGGTAGGGGTGTTTAATGAGGAGGTGGGCGAGGAGGGGGGGGGGGTGGGGGTGAGCAAATTAT